>JAILBC010000073.1 GCA_024681295.1 Bacteroidales bacterium | reverse complement strand
CTTTCCAGCATGCTCCGGCCTATTTTCAAGCAGGATTTGCTGGGGCCAGAATACCCGATGGTTTCAAGGGTTAAGAACTTGTATATCAAGCAGATGCTGGTGAAATTCAATCGGGAATACAGCGCAAGGCATGTTAAGGAATTGATTATCAATAAGATACATCAATTTCAGTTATTACCGGAGTATAAATCGGTGATAGTTCAGATAGATGTAGATCCCATTTAATGGGAATTGACAAAGGCGTAGCCGATGAGTTCGTCGTAGCCTTTGGTGGCGTTGAAGTAATAGAAATAGATCTTGTAGAGGTTATTGGTATCCCAGAGGTTACCTTCGGTAAGTTCAGTAGATACCTGGCCAGTGTCACGGTCGGCGGTGACGAAGAGGAAGTTGTAGTAGCCCTGTTTGAGGAGCATCTGGCATAGGTAGCCGCCCAGTTGATAGTCGTAATGCATGAGGTTGCGCTCGTCGAACTGCCAGTTGTTGGCGGCGCCCATCACATAGAGGTCGGTATTATCCAGAGGATAGGGCCAGCGAAGGAAGAGGTTGAGCCAAGCGTAGTCGGCTTCGGTGTCGGTTTCGCGGCCTTCGTTGGCGATATAGACATATTTCTCCCCATGGATATCCTCATAAGTAATGTAAGGTTTTCGGGCACGTGATTCGCAGATGGCATAGTCGACCACGTAGTAGTCGTCAGTTTGGTAGATACGGGCGATGTTTTCCGACTGGAAGTAGAAGTTGCTGAAGTTGACGCGGCGATATTGGTTGGTAGCCTCGAACACCGTTTGGGGGTGGTGTTCGTAGGAAATGTTGTCTGGATAGACAAAAGTAGGTTTCAGTCCCATGGCAGCGTTGTCCCAGCGACCGTTTTGGCGGATGGTAAGGTTGGCGTATTGTTGCACGTTGCCAGCCATGATGCTGGGCATGTAGACGCTGATGTTGAGTTGTTGGTGGGTATCGCTCAGGCTGATTTCGTCGCAATAATGAGGCACGGAAGCTTGAATGGATGCCTTTTCGTCGTAGACCATGAAGCGGCGGGTAAAGTAGAGGTTTTCTTCGCTCAGGTCGTCACCATAGACGATGAGAAGGTAGTTGCCTGAGGCGGTGGGCATCATGTCCGCTTCGGGAAAGTTGAGGCGATAGTGCACATAGTCGACCAGGGTATTGCGGGAAAAGTCGAAATCGTCAATACGTCCATAGTCGTAACCCGTAGCATAGTTCTGGCGTTGGATCTCGGTGGGGAACCAGTCGTTGGTACAATGGATAAAGGTATAGTTGAGCACATCGCCTTCGGCACCTAGCAGGTCGAACGAGAGGTTGAGGCGTTGTTGGGCTTGGTTAAGCGGAATGATCGGGTCTTTGTTTTGGTTGCCGTCGGCATAGAGCAGCACGGTTCTGACGGACTCTTTATAGTCGAGGTCGTAGCAAGGCAAGTCGAAACTCTGGCTAGAGGCGTTCCAAGCCAGGAGGATCAGAGCAAGCAGCGGCAGGACCTTTTTCATGCTATTGGTTTAGAGTTCCGCAGTGATTTTGCGTTGGACATCGAGGAATTCCTCTTGGGACAGGTGGAGGTGTTCCTTTTTGAAATCGAGGTCGCCTTCGCAGGTGATGGGCACGAGGTGAATGTGCGCGTGAGGCACTTCGAGGCCGATGACAGCCACGCCGATGCGTTTGCAGGGGATGGCTTTCTCTATGGCTTTAGCTACTTTCTTAGCGAACACCATCATTTGGCCGAGCTCTTCGTCATCGATATTGAAGATGTAATCCGTTTCGTGTTTGGGTACGACGAGGGTATGGCCTTTGGACAGCGGATTGATATCGAGGAAAGCGAAGAATTGGTCGTTTTCGGCAATTTTATAGCAGGGGATTTCGCCGGCGATGATTCTGGAGAAGATGGTAGGCATAGTGGAAAGATGAAAGTGGAAAGTGGAAAGTTATTGGCGGGTGATTTCGAGGATTTCGAAGACCATTTTACCGGCGGGGACGGTGATTTCGGCCATTTCGCCGACTTTTTTACCGAGGAGGCCTTGGCCGATGGGAGAGTTAATGGAGAGTTTACCGGATTTGAAGTCAGCTTCCTTTTCGGGGACGATGGTGTAGGACATCGTGGCTTGGGTCTTCGTGTTGCGAATCTTGACGGTGGAATAGAGCAGCACTTTGGAGGTGTCGATCTTTGACTCGTCGAGGATACGGGCATTGAAGATAAGATCTTGGAGGTCGGCTATTTTGGCTTCAAGCAGTCCTTGAGCTTCTTTGGCAGCATCGTATTCCGCGTTTTCGGAGAGGTCGCCTTTGTCGCGGGCCTCAGCGATGGCTTGGATGATACGAGGGCGTTCGCGAAGGATGAGATCATCGAGTTCGTCTTTTAGTTTTTGCAGTCCTTCGGCGGTAAAATACTTAATTTCTGACATGATTCTAGTTTTTTTTAAAACGTGAAAAAAGAGACCCTTACCGAAATAAGGGTCTACTTTTTTTTGATGTGCAAAGATACTAAATTTATTTTAAATGTCGCAAAACATTTTAGAAAATAAGTCTAGCACCGATGCTGTGGGTGCCTTTGTAGCTGTAGGTGTTACGGAAGGCGTAGTCGATAGCGAGCACCGGGGCATTCTCCGACTTGGAGATCGGGACTTGGACGGAGCAACCAGCATGGAGGCCTTTGTTGAGGTTCATGCAGTCGTCGTCGAGGATGCCCTTAAAGATTCCGCTTTCGAAGACATAGCCACCGCGGACCAGGAACCATTCTCTCCAGCTGTACTCAGCACCGAGGACATATTGGTCTTTGGTGAAGGAGTTGGAGATGAAGTTGCCTGCGAAGGTAATGCGGTGTTCTTCAGCGAGGTGCCAGTCATAGGCGGCTGCGATACTCAGTTGGGTAGGCAACTCGAACTGGTCGGCGCGTTGAATCACGGTCCATTGCAGTGAGCTATTCGGGTAGAAATAGGCTTTGAACGAGAGACCGTCGCCTGACATGGTCATGGTGGGTCCGATGTTCTTCAGGGTAATGCCGAAGTGGATGTTGTCGAACGGGCCGGTGACATATTGGATACCAGCATCGAGGGCGACGCCCACGGCACCCATGTTAGAGATGGATTCGCTGACGATCTTCAAGTTGAAACCACCGCTGATGCTATTGGAGAACATCTTGGCAAAGCCGATGTTGATATTCATCAAGCTAGGTTTGAAGGTACCCAGACCAGCACCGTCGGGGCTATCATAGGTGGTTTCCTGGATGGTGCCCGGGTTCAGTGAGAAGAACGACAGGCCGAGTACACTTGACTCACCCACGCGGACAGCGAGGCCGAAGGAGGAGATCTTCACATCGGAACCTTTCAGCCAGTCGGTGTGCGAGAAGTTGACATCAAGTGATCTGACGCCAGAGAGGCCAGCTATGTTGCCGAACATGGCCTCGACGCCTTTCACATACGACATGCCTGCGTTGCCCCAGCCGGCGGAAGCCGCCCAGGGGTTGATCAGTAACTCAGGAGCACCAGCTTGGCCTGAACGGTCCTCATTACCTGCAAATGCCTTGGGAGCGCTGACCCCAAGGAGGAGTACGAGGCTCAAAACGATATATCTGAATGATTTCTTCATGATTCTGAAATTTTTAAGGTTAAGCATTTATCCGATAAATTAGAACGTGTTCAAGTCGATGAGACGCATGGCTCCGAAGAACTTGATGGTACGTTCGCCACCGCTTGTGTTGTCTTTCACGTGAATCAGGTAGAAGCCTGAGGCAACGGGCGTATTGGCGAAGTTAGTGAGATCCCACTCGATGGAGGGCAGTTCGTTATCCTTCTTGAACTGGCGGATCTTGGTACCACTGAGGTTGTAGATGGTCACCGTACAGTTGTTAGGCAGGTTGGTAATCAAGACCTTGTTGTTCAAGGCGTTGTCTTCGTAACCAGAGAAGGCGTAGTAGGGATTCGGCACGATGTTGATCAGGTCGAGGTCGCTTTCGGTCTTTGCCGGATCGTTCAGCATAGGATCGAGGCCTTCGATGGCGAATTCATACTTAGGATACATGTTGTTGATGTCGAGTTCCGGATAGACGGAGTCAAGTTCGACGCAGGAATAACCCTTAGTATAAGGTTTGGCCACGCGGATGCGGATCTTGGCATCGTTGCCTTCTTGCAGCCATGTCGTTCCTTCGACGGCCATAGGCATACCGACGTACATGGCCTCACGCCACAGCACTTTCTTCAGCACACCTTCAACGGTTGAGTTGTTTTGGAAGGCGAACAAGACATCGAAATTGTGTTGTCCGGCATCGTAGGCGGGAGCGTAGAAGAACTCGGCCGGGATCGGTGAGGTAGCCGGGATGTCAGTCGGTTTGTCCATGCCCATAATGTAGACATAGTGTTTGCCGCCGAAGACCGGCTCGCGGTCGATTTGACGATAGATGGCGGGATCGTAGTATTGTGAGTTGTCGCCATAAGCCTCATCCACGGTACTCTTCATCAACGCAGGCGGGTTGAACATCATGTCGCGTCCGTTGAAGTCCTCAAGATAAGAATCCTCACCGAAGATGATGTTCAGACGAGCGCCACTTTCAATATCAATAACATAACCCGGGAACCAACCCATACCCTGCGGAGAGATGTAGTTGGGAGCCTCAGGATCGTCACTGATATACATTGCTGTGGTGTCGTGATCCCAGTCGGAGAACGGGATGCCGTCGCCATTGGGGCAATACGGGTTGCCGTCCTTGTCGACAGAAGCGGCCTTTCTCATCTGGAACTGTTTGGCGCCTCCTTCTGACAGTTTGAAATCCTGGCAGAGTTCAACGACGGGGCAACGGGTCCACTTGGATCTGTCAGCGGTCAACACGATATCCACGCTGTTGGTTCTGGCAAAATATTCATCCGATCTAGCGGCGGCAACAGGAACGGGGAATGCCGAGTTGAGCTGTTGTGCGCACATGGTCAAAGGAGCCCATGTTCTGTTGGCGATCTTTTCGAAGGCCTCGCTGGGATCGTAGGCCACCATGCCAGAGTTCATATTATAGTCACTGTTGGCCAGGTTTTCCTTGTCGTAGTAGGTACCAGAACGGATCCAGTTCAGTTCAGAACCTGGGAGATCCTTGTCGCGGATACCATCCAACCACTTGTTGGTGCTATCCTGGAAAGTAAGTGACGAAGTAATCATGCCGCTGTTCTTGGCAAGAGCCTCATAAGTCTTGTACCAGTGCGGATTGTTTCCGCTACTTTCGTACAAGTAACCGATTTCGGTAGGCCCGATGTTATAAGGCTGGGCCACAGTGACGGAGATACCTCTGTCGATGAACATCTTTTCGTCAGCATAAGTGGTGACTGTGTCGCTTCTATAGGTATCATCAGTATCAAGGTCTTTCAGGAACCAATGCGAACCCATACGGACAGCAGCGTTTCCGGGAATATAGTTGCCGTCTTCATCGAGGATGTTCACCATATTATTGGTAGAGACGTTGTAGGTCTTCACCTCGAACAGGCTGTCGAACCAGAGCTCGTATCTGGCGGATCTCACGTTAAGCGGATCTATCACTTTGACATCCAGTGGGCCATAGCCTACCTTGTAGCTGGGGTGATAGATAATCGGGTAATCGGGATGGCCGAAGACAACTTTTTGGCCGTTTTCATCCATGGAGTTGGCGAGTTTCTTGGTGAAGAGTTCATCGATGCTCTCTTGAGTAAGTTCAAGTTCGTTACCACCGTTGCCTTGACCAACGATACGGGTGACAGCGGGTTTCTGGCCATATTCGCACTGCATCACAGTACCGTTGACGATCTTATGCGGCACGGCAGGATAGCACTTGATGTCCTTACGGCCTTCGAGGTAGGGCTTCTGCTGACCGGAGAGGAGGATCGTGTTGTTAGGATCTTGTGCATACTCCAAGAAGTTGTTATAGGCGTAGGCAACAGCCATGAAGTAATAGGTCTTGTGGTTGACCAGCATCGGGTTGTCGGTAGTGGAGAACTTGTCTTCGGTAACGACAAAGCTGTGGGTGATGCCGGCGTCGCCGCCTTCCACTTTCAGTGCAGGAACGTTGGCACCGATATGTTCATCCCATTCGTAGTTGACGAGTTTGGAGACACCATTTTGGATGTCGCATTGGAACACCAGACGGGCTTTGGAGTTGTCATTGAGTTCATCAGCACCGACTTCGTCGTTCAACAGCTGATAGACTTTATAACCTTCGAAGCGGTAGTTACGGTCAGACAGCATGGTTGAATCGTCGGGGCGGTACTCCGGAATTTCAGGATCTTCTTCGACATAGCTTTCTTTGTAGTTGTTTGAAGAGGAGCTATAGGAGAGATAGATGATGAGTTTCTGGTCGAGTTCGCGGATGGTGAGGTCCGGGGCGCTGGGGCCGTCAATCACTTTGAAGCAGTTATCGAACAGAGCCTGGCACTTATCGTCAGTGACACGGAGGAGTTCGACGGAAGCTTGAGGACCGCCAGAGGTAGCGCGGGCCCACGGCACACCGAAGGTGATGTAGTTAACGGCACCCGGTTTCAGAGTGAAGGGGCCAGCGGACTGCATGAAACGACGGTCACCAGGTTGGTTACCGGCGGTAGCATCGGTCCAGTATTTGCCATTGGTGTTGTAGCCGTCACCAGGATCCAGTCCAGCGGTACCCCAGTTGCAGGGGTCGGTGTCGCCGGGGAACATGAACACGCACTCGGGACCCACAACGCCGGAAGCACCAGGATAGGCGTTACCGCCATACATCATGGAGTTACCGTCAGACCAGATACCACGGAGGAAGTTGTAGTAGTCGGCTGCGTATTTCGGGTCACCAGTGACGGAGTTGTCGTTGTTGTGATACAGGAAACGGCGCATACCGAAACGTTCGTCGTCGACGATGCCGTTGCCGAAGTTCACACCGTTAATGGATTCGTCGCAGAGTTGTTCACGTTGCACGGTATCGTTGATGAAGATGGAGTCGCCTGTGATAGGATCGAGTGAAGAGAACACGCTGGCGATGACGAATTTGTATTTGGGGTTATCCAAATCGTCGGAGTCCATGTAGGGGCCTTGGAAGAAGTCGACACCGACCGCCGGAGGCTGGTCGCCGTAGGCTTCGGGCTGGCCGCTACCGTCGATGGAGTTACCGTTGTAGCCATAGCCGAGACCGCGTTGCACGTCGCAGCCCACATAGTCGTCTTGAGCATAACCGAGGTCCACGTCAGTCCAAGGGCAGAAGTAGGTGCCAGTGAGTTCATAGGTGGAGCGGTTGATAATCTCATAGGAGCAGAACGACATGTTGTTGATTTCGTCGTTGGTGGCGAATCCGAAGGCTTGAGCGCGGATTTCGAGGCCGATGGAGGAGCCCATGGACTCGGTGTGGGAGTTACCTTTATCATTGAACACCCACCACAGGGTTTGGTCGCCTTTCAGCACCTGGTCGGAGAGGATGGAGCCGTGGATACGTTCCGGTTCATACTGTTCGTCGAGGGTCGGGGTCTTGGTGTGGCAGAGTTCGTTGGTGATGTCGTAGTAGGGGAAGTCTCCCTGCATGGGGTCGTATTCACCGTTGAAGTCATTGTCGTAGAACGGGGCCATATAGTGGCTGCAGCCGCTGGTGTTACCGCCGACGATTTCGGGGTGGGCGGGCCATTCGAGGATGATCTTCGGGATTTCGTAGCCTTCGCTTTCAACGAAAGTTCCGTATCTTGAGTTTGCGTCGGGTTTTTCACCACTCAGGTGGCTGATGAAATCGTCGACATCGGCGCGGTTGATTTTCCAGATGCGGTCCCACTGGGCGCAGGTGAGGGCGTCGATATTGGCGCCATCGAGGGTCAGGGGGCCTGTCCAGAAGTCGTTACCGCCGCTGGTCACATCGGGGCCTTGACGGAAACGCACGGCGGCGCATTTCAGCTGCAAGTTAATGTCGAGACCGGCGATCCAAAGTGCACCGGCGAACAGGGAGGTTGCGGAACCATTGGCGGGGATGAAGTACTGGGCTCCGATGCCACCGGGGAGGTCCCACCACATGTCGCCACCAGCGTTATAACGGGTTTTGACATTGTTGACGTTCAGCCATTCATAAGCGGATGATGGTGAACAGCCGGCTGTTGTCTCTTTCAGGTCACGGGTGCCTTGTGAGGGTTTACCGTCGCCTACCCAGACGTGAGCCTTTCCAGGAATTGTAACGCCCATCATAATGAGCGCGACAAACAATAAACGTGCTATATTCTTCATATTATCTGTGATTATTCTGTTAAATTCAACCATCATACATTAGAAGTTAAAGCTTGCACCGACTTTGATCTGGCGAGGAGTGGAGTAGTGTCCACCGTTGTTCACGTAGATCCGGTACATTTGGATGAACGCCTCAGGATCAAGCTGGTTGTTGATTTCCTGTTGATATTTGGCTGAGGTGAGGTAGCCGTCATCGTCAGCATCGCCAGTTGCATTGTAGACGCTCAGGATGTTCTTCGAGTTGAGGAGGTTGGTAATGTTGAGGTAGACATTGACGAAAGCCTCGCGGCCAGTCTTGCCTTCTTTATTGCCACCGAGGGCGAAGTGGAAGTCCTTGTCGATACGGAGGTCAATCTTGAAGGAGGCGGGCATTCTGGAGCCGAAGTAGGTACCTTCGAGCAGGCTGGCGCCACCAGAGATCGGGGAAGTAACGGTACGTGAAGCGGTGTAAGGAGCACCAGAGCCACCAGTCAGCGTCAGAGCGGCACCAGCGTTAGCGAGCAGTTGGAGCGGACTCTTGCCTGACTTCTCACGATTGATGACGGGGCCATCGTACTTCTTACCTGAGCCATAGCGGTAGTCGATGGTCAAGCTCACTGCGTGACGACGGTCGAATCCGGTCGGGAAGGTGGATCTCAGGTTAGGCACACCAGCGGCAATCAGAGCGGAAGCCGTTGAAGTGGAGGCGCCGGTCATGCTAGCGTACTGCAAGGTGTAGTTGGCACGGACGCGGACGTTCTTGGTTCTACGGAGGTCGTATTCAGCGGTGAGACCTTTGGTGGTACCAAAGTCGAGGTTGCTATAGGAAGTGTAGGACTTCGGGTAGGCACCTGTCAGACGGTACATCTGGACCATGTTACGGATCTCACGATAGTAGGCCGTGATGGTGAACGAAGAGGTGTTATTGATCTTCTGGGTGAAACCGAGTTCATAGTCAACGGTTTGCATGGGCTTCAGGTTCGGGTTGGCGATGGCGTCCGAGTTCTCATTGAAGTAGTAGTAGTCGAGCGGGGTGACGAAGTAGGCGCTTGAGGGGCGTTGTGTCAGCACGTCGTAGTGAGCGAAGAACAGGGCTTCGTCGGAGATCGGGAAGGAGAAGGAGATACGAGGCATGAAGTTCCATGAAGGCTCGTAGTCCTCGAAGGAAGAGGGCTTCACTTTCTGTTGGTCGGGATCGACGACCCACGGGGTGGGTTCGCTACCGCCTCTGGCGAGGGTAGTCGGAGAGGCCACGATGGCGCCATCGGCGTTGTACCATGTCGTTCCTTTACGGAAGCCGGTGATTTCGGTGATCTCAGAGAGTTTGTCGATATAGATAGCGTAGTCGTCGCCGATGTTGCTCGGGATGTTGACGAATTCGCCGCTGGGGAGTTCGATTTGGCCGTTGTTGCGTTTGTCGCCTACGCTATAGTAGTCGTAGAGGATGAACGGATCTTTCAGCACATATTGGTTAGCGTCGAAGCGGTCGGCGCGGACACCGATTTGGAAGATCAGGTCTTTGAAGGCGAATTTATCTTGGATATAGCCTGCGGCGTAGATAGGCTGGCTGGAGGCCACCGGGCGGGTGAAGAAGGTGTTGCCATTCTCATCGGTCGTGGTCTCGGTGAAGAAGTCTTCGAGGGTAGGACGTTCGCCCCAGCCGTGTTTCTTGCCGTCGTAGGTGTAGCCGTAGTAGGACACGTAGAGGCTACCGTCGCGGGTAAGCTCATCGGGTGAGAACATGCTGATGTCGAGGCCGCCTTTGACGTAGCCTTTCTTCATGTTGCCGTTTTCGTCGTAGTAGAGGATGGAGTTGTCGCTGAAGTCGTAAGAGTCGATCAGGATGTAGTCGGTTCCTTTGACATCGAGGCCGATGGCTTTACGAAGGTTGACGTCGAAGACGAACTGGTTCTCGCCGTCGTAGTATCTGTGGAAGCGGACGGTATCCACGAAGCCATCGTAGGCGGTGGCATACGGGTTGGCCACATCCAGTTCTTGGATATGCGAGTTGACGAGGCCGCGCATGAGGGTCCAGTAATCGGTGGCGTAGCTCATGCCGCTGGAGTTTTGCTGTTCGTATTGGAAACCAAGTTTCACTTCGTGAGAGCTCTCACCGTTACCGATGGTCATAGAGGCGTTCACGTTGAGGGAGACTTGGTCGCTGACAGACTTGCTGTAGTTCGACATGATACGTCCGGGGACGGCGTACAAGCCGTAGATACTTGAGGGGTTACGACCGTTCAGCAGACCGCCGTTGAGTTGGAGGTTGGTGAAGTTGTCGTAGTAGCCGTTGGCACCATAGACGCCGTAGAGGTCGTACACGCTCTCGGTGTACTTGGCCAGCAGCGGGTTGAAGTCTGAGGCTTGGAAATTCACCAGGGTGTCGTAGTCCCATGAGTTCAAGACCCAGACGTTGGTGAAGTTTCTGTAGGTGCCGTCGTTCAAGAGCACGGAGTCGACGCTACCGAGTTGGTAGGTCGGGGTTTTATAGGTGGTGAACTTACCGAGGTTGCCGTAGGCGAAGATGTTGTCCCACAGGTCGGGGTCGCCGTCTTCGCTAGTATATCTGGTATAGTCAGCTTGGATCTGGTAGTAGAAGTTACGGATCAGCGAGGTGCTTTCCGGGGCTGTGGGGAAGCGTTGTGTGAAGCGGACATAACCACGCATGGTCTCATTGGTATAGATACCGTTTTTAGCGGTATTAAAGTACGAGTAGGCGCGTGAGAAGTTGTGTCCGTGGCTACGCACGTAGGATCCGCCGAAGGTCAGGTTGATAGTTTCGGTGGTACGGACGTTGATGTTGCCTGAGAGGTTCACTGAGTAGCTGCCAGTGTTGGTGGAGTTTTTGGAATACACCAAGTCGTCTTTTTTGGTGAACGAGGCAGTTTGGTAGGTACCTGAGCCGATGCCAGTGGGAACGAGTGGGTTGTTCTTGATGTAGTTGTACCATTCTTCGTTTGCGGTGTAGTAGCCTGTAGCGGACAGGTAGCTAACCTTGTTGAAGGAGATATCGCCAGCGAGGAAGAAGCCGAGCAGAGCGGTTTCTTTGTTTCTGTCCTTGATCAACGGACCTTGCACGCTGAAGCCCACGCGGCGGCGTCCATAGCCTTCCACGGAGGTTTCGAGTTCGAGGCCGCCGCCGAAGGTACGGCTGGGGCCTTTGGTGGTCACGTTGATGATACCGCCCATAGCGTCACCGTACATGGCGGGGGTACCACCGAGGATGACGTCTACTTGGTCGATAGCGCTTTGAGGCACGCTGGAGCTACCGATGACTTTCACACCGTCGATGTAAGTCACGGCGCCTTCACGGGAGCCACGGATGCTACCGACTTCACCGTCGGCGGAGAACACGCCACCGACTGTGGAGGCGACGCCAGTAGCCGAGCGGTTCGGCAACTTGGCGATTTCCTCAGCGGTGATGGATGCACCGGATGTGGTGTTGTCCTTCGAAATCAGCGGCACCTCGTAGTCGATGACCGTGACTTCAGTAAGGCTGATGGCACCACTTTGCATTTTGATGTTCCAGTCGGTAATCTTGTTGGCCGGAATGATAATGCCGTTCAAGACATAAGGATTGTAGCCGACGAAGGTTGCCTTCAGATCATACGTTCCCGGAGGGATCGGGTTGATGTCGTAGTTACCGTCGAAATCCGAAGTGGCACCGCCAATCAGCGTACCTCCCTTTTCGAGGACGATGTTTGCGAATGACACGGGTTCGCCTGTTTCATCGGTAACCTTTCCTTTGAGTCGTCCTTGCTGTGCGAAAGCCAAAGTGCACGTAGCCATCACAATTGCAAGGGTCATTAGTAAATTTCTAAACATACCTTGTGATTTTATGTTATACTTCCTATTTAATTTGCACTAAAAAGCCATCAAAATTATAAACTTTTTACCAAGCGCACAAGAAAAAACAATTTTTCATGATGTTTTTTTTGTTAAAAAATTTTTCACACGATGTGAAAACAATGAAAATTAAGGGATTACAGAAATGGCTCCTTGAAAAAATTTTTTATCAAAAAGACAGGTTCCCAGAAAAAAAACACACCTATTTATATTAATAATGCCTCAGGTGTCGGTTCAGCCGTCTTGCCCGGCGACGGTCCTCTCGCATCATTTTTTTGGTTTTCGGGGCTTGATGTTTGTAGTGGGTCGACAGTGCCTTCTCGTAGTCCTTCTCGGCCTGAGCCTCCTGTTTTGCCATCATGCGTTCAGCCTTTCGTATCGCCCTGCTGGAGCGGTTGGAGGCACAAGATGACGAGAAAAGCAGGATCAGGCCAAGGAAAAATATGACAATTCTTCGCATCGTTCTTCGTTTATTGAATGACAAAGATAAGGTTTTTGAAAAAAAGAAGTAACTTTGCGACATGAAAAAAACACTGGTTCTACTGCTTTATATCGCGATGCTTGCAGGTCTGCAAGGATGCAGGGACATCCATGAGAATCCCAACTACCCCAACGCCATCATCAACATCACTATCAACCTCAACCAGGTCGACTATTACGACCTGAGAGTGGTAAGCGGCTACACCTACCTGACTTCTGACCCTTTGAGCACCAGCCGTGGCCTCATTGTGTACCGACTGTCGCAGGACGAGTTCAGGGCCTACGACCGTCTCCCCCCAAACGAGCCCAACGCCTGCTGCGACGAACAGGGCAACTGCACACGTCTGGTGGTTGACTTCCCCTTTGTGGTGGACAACTGCAACGGCATCAAATATAATATTATAAATGGTGACCTCTTCGAGGGAGATGGGGTTTATCCATTAATCCAGTATCATACCGCTTTTAATGGGTATGAGTTGCATATCTACAACTGACTTTTGATAGAGGCCTTGTGGATGGCTTCGAAGACTTTCTCTATCAATTCCTTTGACAAGCCTAGGTTCGCTCCCGTTTCAAGGTGGGCGGTGAGGATCTGTTTCCAGCGGTCCATCTGAACCACAGTTAGTCCTTTCTCTTTTTTGTATTCGCCAATTTGCGAAGAGACGTTCATGCGGCGGGCCAGCAGTTGTAGCAATTCATCGTCGATGTCGTCGATCTCGCTTCGGAGTGCTGCCAGCACTGGGTCGTCGTTGGCGACCTGCTTGGCACGAGGCGTCAGTGCATTCAGCAACTTGGCGAGGGCTTCCGGGGTAATCTGCTGATTGGCGTCGGTGAGCGCCTGGTCGGGGTTGTGATGGCATTCCACCATCAGGCCATCGAAAGCCAGATCCACGGATTTTTGGGCGGTATCGCCAAGAAGTTCGCGGTTGCCGCAGATATGGCTGATGTCGGTGAGTACCGGGAGGTCGAGGATTCTTTTCAGTTCAATAGGGATCTCCCACATCGGGTAGTTTCGGTAAGGCGACTCCTTATAATAAGAGAAGCCCCGGTGGATGGCCGCCAACTGGCTTAGGCCTGCCTTTTGGAGTCGTTCGAAAGCCCCCACCCAGAGGTTCAGGTCGGGCGAGACCGGGTTCTTGACGAACACAGGGATATCAGTGCCTTTCAAAGCATCGGCCAGTTGTTGCACCGAGAACGGGTTGACCACAGTGCGGGCGCCGATCCAAAGAGCGTCGACCTCGTATTTCAGGGCCAGCTCGACATGCTCGGGGGTGGCCACCTCGGTGGCGGTGGGCAAGCCGGTAGCTTGTTTGGCCTTGAGGAGCCATTGAAGCCCTTCCTCTCCCCTACCTTCAAAGGCTTCGGGGCGAGTTCGCGGCTTCCAGATACCACCACGAAGCAGTTTCACTTCAGGAATTTGGGCCAAAGCTTGCGCTGTAGTGAGGATTTGGGCCTCACTTTCGACACTGCATGGACCGGCGATGACCAATGGATATTTCATGCGGCAAAAGTACAACATTTTGTCCGACTTTACGTTTTTTTCATAACTTTGCAGTTTGTTTAAAACTTTGTATTGTGAAAAGAGTAGAAATCAAGCAAGCCTTGCAGATGCAGGCTTCGGAAGAAGAGATTACCGTAATGGGCTGGGTACGCAACAAGCGTGGCAGCAAGAACGTGGCATTCATCGCCTTGAACGACGGTTCCACCATCAACAACCTCCAGTTGGTCATCGACCTGAATGTTATCCCCGAGGAGAAGCTGGCTTTGATGCATGCCGGTGCCTCGTTGTGGGCCAAGGGCGTGTTGGTGGCCTCGATGGGCAGTGGCCAGGCCGTGGAGCTCTCCGTGAAGGAGATTGGGCTG
>JAILBC010000024.1 GCA_024681295.1 Bacteroidales bacterium | reverse complement strand
TATTACCGCACCTTGTTACGCTGATAATGCGGAGTCACTACAAGGATAAAAAACACCAGGGAAATGAGGACCGAGCCGGAGGCCACCAGGTAGGCAGTGGCGAAGGAGAAATGCTCCGCCAGCATGCCGCCGGAGAAGATGCCGATGCCCAGACCGAGGTCCCAGGTGGTGAGGTAGGTGGAAGTGGCAGTGCCGCGCTGGGCGTTGGTGCCTAAGTTGATGAACAAGGCGTTAAAAGAAGGAAAAGCAGCGCCAAAGCCCAAACCGCAACACAAAGCGATTAAAAGGAAAGCCACCGCAGTGTAGGTTGAGCCTATGGCGTTAACATAATGACAAAGGCCCAGTCCCAACAGGGCCAATACCGTGATGCCCAAGCCCAACGCGATGGTCTGGGTGACCTTGCCATGATCAATTCGCTTGCCTGCAAAGAGTCGAGAAGCAATTAGGCCGACAGCATAGACGGTAAAAAACAGGCCACTGCTGATAGACAGTTCCATCTCCTTGGCATATAATGCGATGTAATTGGAAATCTGCCCGTAAGCAAAAGCCAGTAACGTGAATGAAACGCCAGCCAACAGGCCTTTGATCAAGATAAAACGGTCAAGCGAGATGGGAGGGCGCTTGACAGGAGGACGCACCTTCGTGTGAATGCGCGAGGCGAACAAAGACGCCAGAAAACTGCATCCCATGCAACCTAAGAAGATGGCATTGAAACTGAGATGCTCGTAGACAAACAAGCCCACCATGGGTCCGACCGCCATGGCGATGTTGTTGGCCACCCCGAAATAGCCGATGCCCTCTCCCCTATGCTCCGACGGCACCACATCGATTACCAAAGTATTGCCACCTACCGATGTCAAGCCGAAGGCGAGTCCATGGACCACACGGATGATGATCAGCATGGTAATGGTAGTGGCGAAAGGATAGCCGCAAAACACGGCAGTGAAGAGCGACAGTGCCAGTAAATACAAGGGCTTGCGCTTGAAGGTGTCCATCATGTAACCCGAGAAGGGCCGCACTACCAATGTGGCCAGGGTATAGCACGAAATCACCGTGCCTATAATGGCATTGCTCCCTTGAAACTGCTCGATAATGAAAAAGGGAAGTACGGGCAAAAGCAGGTAGAACGAAAAGAAAAACAGGAAGTTAGCTGCGCAGAGACAGAGATAATTCTTATTAAAAAGCTTTTCTTCCATGACCATTATTCATTTCGGGCGCAAAATTAACAAAGAAGTCTTTATTATAAAGAGGAATTTCGTATTTTTGCCGTATCAAGAAATA
This sequence comes from Bacteroidales bacterium, assembly GCA_024681295.1. Lineage (GTDB taxonomy): Bacteria > Bacteroidota > Bacteroidia > Bacteroidales > F082 > Limimorpha. The sequence goes on along the minus strand of JAILBC010000024.1, from coordinate 4,272 downwards.
AGTATGGAGTTACTGGATTTATACGACAACGACCTGAAATACACCGGGCAGACTGTGGAACGGGGAAAGATGATCCCACAGGGATTGATGATTCCCATCGTGGCCGTGTTTATCCATAACAACGAAGGCAAGTACCTAATCCAAAAGGTGGCCGAGTCGAAAGGCGGCTACTATGCCACCACCGCCGGCCACGTGAAGTCGGGTGAGATGGACTTCACCATCTCCATGCAACGCGAACTTAAGGAAGAACTCGGCCTCAGCATCACCCAAAGCGAGCTGAAACTCTTGAGAATCCGCCGCTACGGCTACAAGTTCACCCTCCTCTACATGCTAAAAAGCAACGTCCCTGTGGACATGCTGCGCCTGCAGAAAGAAGAGGTGGACTCCGTACAATGGTTGAGCCGCGAGGAAATCGAGAAGCTCTGCGACGAAGGCAAGTTCAACAAAATCCATTATCAATTGTTGTTGGATTGTGAGGAACGTTTGACTTCACTACATTTGAAGGTGAAAACGGAAAACGGAAAACGGAAAACTGATAATCTTTGAATATAAAATCTTTAAATACCAAACAATGATTGCAAAAGAATTACTCAACCCCCGCAGCATCGTGATTTGCGGTGCTTCGTCAGACATTCATAAACCCGGCGGCAAATCGCTGAAGAACCTCTTGGAGAGCCCCTTCAAGGGCAAGATTTACGCCGTCAACCCCAAAGAGACTGAAGTGCAAGGCGTGAAGTGCTACGCCAAGGTAGACGACCTGCCAGAGCAGGTGGACTGCGCCCTCCTATGCATCGCCGCCAAGTTCTGCGCCCAGACGGTCGACGTGCTGGCCAAAGAAAAAGGCTGCAAAGGCTTCATCATCATCAGCGCCGGCTTCTCAGAGGAGAGCCACGAGGGTGCCGAGATTGAGAAGCACATTGTCGACACCATCAACAGTGTGGGTGGCTCGCTCATCGGTCCCAACTGCACCGGCTTCCTCAATGTGAACTATGCCGGCTGCTTCGACACCCCCATCCCGCCGTTGGATCCCAAGGGCGTAGACTTCATCACCGGTTCGGGCGCCACTGCCGTGTTCATTAAGGAGTACGGCATGAGCAATGGTCTGAAGTTCAACAGCGTTTGGGCCGTGGGCAACAGTGCCCAACTGGGCATCGAGGATGTACTCGAACACTTGGATGAGACCTTCGATCCTGAGAAGTCGAGCCACGTCATCATGCTTTATATGGAAAAGATCGGCGACCCGATGCGGTTGCTCAAGCATAGCCGCAGCCTCATCAACAAGGGCTGCCATATCGCCGCCATTAAGAGCGGCGGTTCCGCCGCAGGCTCACGTGCCGCAAGCTCACACACTGGCGCTCTCGCCACCAACGATGCCGCCGTGGACGCCTTGTTCCGCAAGGCCGGCATCGTGCGTTGCCACAACCGTCAGGAGTTGACCACGGTGTGCGGCGTGTTCATGCATCCCGAAATCAAAGGCAAACGCTGCGCAGTGATTACCCACGCCGGCGGTCCCGCCGTCATGCTCACCGACGTGCTCAGCAACGGTGGCATGGAGGTGCCTCCGCTGAAGGACCATCCTGCCAGCCCCGCCCTGCTCGCCAAGCTCTTCGGAGGCTCCTCCGTGGGTAATCCCATCGACTTCCTTGCCACCGGCACCGCCGAACAACTGGGCTATATCATCGACACCGTCGAGAACGAATACGACGAGATCGACTTCTCCGTGGTCATCTTCGGCTCACCCGGACTGTTCAGCAACAAGGAGGTATACGACCTGTTGGATGAAAAGATGAAGACCTGCAAGAAGCCCATCTTCCCCGTGCTGCCTTCCATCATCAACGTGAAGGACGAAATCAACGACTTCATCAGCAAAGGCCGCATCAACTTCCCCGAAGAATGCGTGCTGGGCAACGCCCTCTGCAAGGTCTACAACACTCCGAAACCCCAACCTGAGCATGTGGAACTTCCGAAGATCGACGTGGCCCGCATCCGCAAGACCATTGACCACTGCAAAGACGGTTACTTGGAGATTGCCGACTACAACGAGTTGCTTGACGCCGCCGGCATCAGCCGCAAGAAGAGCGTGGAGGTGAGCAAGAAAGAAGACGCTTTGGCCTTCGCCAAAGAAGTAGGCTGCTCCAAGGACGTGCCGCTGGTGATGAAGGTCGTCGGTCCGCTCCACAAGAGCGACGTGGGTGGCGTGACCCTAGGCGTGAAGGACCTCGACACTGTGGCCAAGGAGTTCGATCGCCTCATCGTCATCCCCGAGACCTACGCCGTGGAGATGTACCCGATGCTCGACGGTACCGACGTCTACATCGGCGCCATCAAGGATCCGAAGTTCGGCCATCAGATCTTCTTCGGACTGGGTGGTATCTTCATCGAGGTGCTGAAGGACGTTCAAAGCGCCCTCGCCCCCATCACCGCCGATGAAGCCAAGGAGATGCTCAAGCAACTCAAGGGCTATAAGATCCTGCAAGGTGTCCGTGGCCAAGAAGGCGTCAACCTCGACCTCTACGCCGACCAGGTGGCTCGCGTGAGCGCCTTGGTGCAGGCCGCACCCGAAATCGCCGAAATGGACCTCAACCCGTTGTTGGGCAATCCGCGTTACGTCACCGCCGTCGACGCCCGTATTAGAATCGAGAAATAACCATGTTTACACAACGTTCCACGATATACTTGATTTACGCCGTCTTGGTGCTGTTCACCTTTTTAGGCGACAAGCTGTTGAAGAAGACAGACAAGCGGTCCCGTACCCTGGGTTACCTGGTCTGCATCATCGGCGACTTGGGCATCCTAGCGAACGGCCTGTGGACATACTTCAAATACAAGGACACCAACTATGAGATTGCCTCTCAGACCGGCTTTGTGCTGGGGGGCATCATCTTTGGCGTGTGCGTGCTCTGCCTTCTGGGCAGATACTGGCAAAACAAAGAGCTGGACAAACGCAGAAAACACGATCAGGAGGAAGAGTCATGAAAAAAGCGGATTTCATCACGATATTGATTGTAGCCGCAGTGATTTGCGGCTTCGCCTTCATCCCAGGGGCTTGGGAATGGTTCAACACCACTACCATGAAACACGGCCTGCTGATGAGTTTCTTCAAGTTCGCCATTCTGGGCACCTTTGGTGAGATGCTGGCTTTGCGCATCCGTGAAGGCATGTACATCAAGAAAGGTTTCGGCTTGTTGCCCAAGATGTTGATATGGGGTGTGCTGGGCGTGGTAATCGCCTCGGCCATGACCATCTTCAAGAGTGGTACTCTTGCCTTGTTAGACGGCGGTTTCCATCTTAACGGGAAGGCCGCTGAGTGCTTCAAGGCCGACCTCAACTGGGGCAAAGTCGGCGTGGCTTTGTGCATCAGCGTACTGATGAACACCCTATTCGCCCCCGTGTTCATGACCTTCCACAAGATCACCGACATCCATATTGCCGAGACCGGCGGCTCGTTGAAAGGCTTCTTCAGCAGCCCGTTGAAGATCCGCGAGACCTTGTCGAAGAAGATCAACTGGGACATCCAGTACGGCTTTGTCTTTGCCAAAACCATTCCGCTGTTCTGGTATCCCGCCCATACGATTACATTCCTACTCCCTCCCACCCTACAGGTATTGTTTGCAGCTTTCCTTGGCGTGGCGTTAGGAGTGATATTAAGCATCAAAAAATAATACTATGAAAACGTACAAATGGTTTAGAGGGCTTCTAAAGGCTTCGGCTTTCGCCACCGTGATGTTCGTCATGCAAGCCTGCTACGGCGCGCCGCATCCGATGGATGAGCCCAACTACAACGACGAGGAAGAGACCTACATGCCAACGGACACTTTGCAGACTGTCCAGGACACTCCCGTGGAGGTCGAAGCGGAATAATCCATGCTTCAGGCTTTCCACAACTATTTCAGAAGAAAAGAGACCCAACTTCACGAGTTGAACTATCTCTTTTGGGAATGCACCCAGCGTTGCAATCTCAACTGCAGGCATTGCGGTTCGGATTGCACCGCTTCTTCTTTGTACAAGGACATGCCTTTCGAGGATTTCCTGAAGGCCATCGCGCCTTTGGAAACCAAATTCAAACGTGATTCCATATTTGTGGTCATCACTGGCGGCGAGCCCCTGGTGCGGAAGGATCTGGCTGACTGCGGTCGGCAGCTACGCCAGCACGGCTTCCCCTGGGGCATCGTCAGCAATGGCTGGGCTTACGACGAAGCACGGCATAAAGAATTAATGGACGCTGGACTATGCAGTGTAACTTTCAGTCTCGACGGGTTACGCGACACCCAC
>JAILBC010000143.1 GCA_024681295.1 Bacteroidales bacterium | reverse complement strand
TGGGCCAACCAAGTTCTGGCTACCGTAACATTGTGGGCCATCTCTGTCTATCTGGCCAAGAACAAAGGCAAGCTGTGGTATCTGATTACCTTGATTCCCGCCCTGTTCATGACCATGGTGACCGGTTGCTTCCTCTTCGTGGCCAAGGCCGCCGACGGAGGATTAGGTTCCGTACTGCCGAGACCGGTAGGGTATGGCATTGGCGCGGCGATCACATTGGTCGGATTGGTATTGTTTGTAGTTTGGAATAAAAAACAAAAAAAACATGAATAATAGATGGAAATTGGCCTTTCAGGCCGTAATTCTTGTCCTTTGCTTCGCTTCTTGCTCACCTGTAGTGCACAAGAAAATCACCAAACCCATGGCACCGAAAGAAAGCACTTCTGAAGTGGCTGTTTTTGAAATGAACGCAATAGTACCCGACAACGCCGAAATCATTGGAGAACTAAAGGTCTCAGATCCTGGGTTTTCCTTCGGGTGTGATTGGGAAGCCGTCCTCGAAAAAGCCAAAACCGAGGTTCGGGCCGCTGGTGGAAATGGTCTTGAAATCATCCAACACATCTATCCAAACCAGTATTCCTGCCATCAAATCTACGCCAACATTCTTAACATCAGCGATGATGTCAAGCCCGTTGAGCTTTCGGAAAAAGCCCAACAAAATTTCCATGATTACATCATTCTCAAGGAAGGTGACACCACACGATGCATGATTATGGAAGAAACCAAGAACAGTCTGTTTTTGATTTATGAAGGGCAGGGAGTCGCACGAAGGGCCGTGTTACCCAAAGAAAAGATTATCGCCTACCATATCGATGATCCTGTGGCTTTGGCCGAGCAACAATACGAACGGCACAAGAAACAGTTTACCGCCCGCTTCGGGTTGGAAGGTGGCTATGCTTTCCGTACCGCGAGGTTTGCCGACGGATTGACAAACGACTATAAGGATTACCTCCGAAAACTGATGAGAGGGCCTGTGTTAGGTGCCAATGTGCGATTCAACATAGACAACATGTACTCCATTGGCGTTCATTATGACCGCTTTATGAGCCGCAATGCTGCCTATGCTTATATGTATGACGATGATGGCAACTACATTGAAGGTACCGTTAGCGATGATCATACCATCAATTTCATAGCTGCCTCTTTTGGCTATTTTATGTACTCCAAGAATCAGAAACACCGCTTTTTCGCCGAGTATCTGTTCGGATACATGAATTATGTTGACAACTCAGTGGAGTTCGGGGATGCCTATACCTTAGACGGTGCTACCTTCGGAATGGGCGCAGTCATCGATTACGACTATATGCTTTCTAAACATGTTGGCATTGGAGCAGGGGTTTCTTATTATTGGGGCGCCCTTTCCAAGATAAACATCAACGGCTACGAACAAAATCTCGGAAAAAACCGAGAGGGTTTGCAACGTGTTAACCTCAAGGCTGGCGTGCGATTCTATCTATAACCCATCATGATCTCCGTCCAGAACCTGAGCATGCACTTCACCGGTGACGACTTGTTCACCGACATCACTTTCCTGATCCGGGAAAAGGACAGGATTGGTTTGGTCGGTCACAACGGTGCCGGCAAAACCACACTGCTCAAGTTGATTTGTGGACTGGAACAACCCTCCAAGGGCGATGTGATTGTGCCTGAAGGAGTTACCATCGGCTACCTGCCTCAAGAGAAAAATGTCAATAGCCCCAATACGGTATTGGACGAAGCGATGACGGCCTTTGACGAGTACCACCAACTGGAATGGGAGGTGGAGCAGTTGCAGAAGGCCATGATGGAACGCACCGACTACGAGAGTCGGGAATACCAGCGCTTGATCGAACACCTTAATGTCCTCAACGATCGCCTAAACATGATGGGCGGCAATGCCATCGAGGGCGAGGCAGAGCGCATCTTGGTAGGTTTGGGCTTCGAGCATGAAGATATGCAACGACCCATGCGGGAGTTCAGTAACGGCTGGCAGATGCGCGTGGAGTTGGCTAAAATCCTTTTGAGAAAGCCCAACCTGTTGCTTCTCGACGAGCCTACCAACCATCTTGACATTGAGTCCATCCAATGGCTCGAAGGCTTCCTGAAGAGTTACTATGGCGCCATCTTGATGGTCTCGCACGACCGTGCTTTCCTCGACAACATTACCGTTCGCACCATCGAGATCAGCAACGGCAAGATCTATGATTACAAGGCCTCCTATTCCGATTACGTAGCCCTGCGCGAAGAACGGGTGGACATGCAACGCAACGCTTACAACAACCAGCAGCGCGAAATCAAGGAGATCGAAGCCTTCATTGAAAGGTTCCGCTATAAGGCTACCAAGGCCAAGCAGGTGCAGAGCCGTGTCAAGCTCCTGGAAAAGATGGATGAAATCGTCGTTGACGATATTGACAAGACGGCTATTCACTTTAGGTTTCCGCCTGCTCCGCACTCGGGCAAAGTGACGCTAGAACTCAACCACGTGGGTAAATCTTACGGTGATCAAGTCATTCTGAAAGACATTAATCTTTTGATCCCTAGAGGCGAGAAAATCGCTTTCGTAGGTCGCAACGGCGAAGGCAAATCCACCCTGTCGAAGATTATTTGCGGGGTACTTGACCATGAGGGTGAAGTAAAACTCGGTCATGAGGTTATAATCGGTTATTATGCTCAAAATCAGCAGGATATGCTCGACATGAACAAAACCGTGTTTGAGACTTTGGACGATGTAGCTGTCGGCGATATGCGTCTCAAGGTGAAGGCTCTGCTAGGCGCTTTCCTGTTCCGTGGCGACGACATTGACAAGAAGGTGAAGGTGCTCTCCGGCGGCGAGAAGGCCCGTTTGTCATTAGCCAAGATGCTGCTCTTCCCCACCAACTTGTTGGTTTTGGACGAGCCTACCAACCACTTGGACATGCTTTCAAAAGACATCTTGAAGAATGCCTTGATTCAATATGACGGCACCCTCATCATTGTCTCGCACGACCGTGACTTCCTGCAGGGGCTGACCAACAAGGTTTACGAATTCCGCAAGCCCAACATCAAGGAATATATCGGCGACATTTACGATTTCTTGGAACAGAAGAACCTTGTTCACCTGAAGGAATTGGAGATTGCCGCCAAGCAGCAACCCAAGACCGTAACCGCTGAACCCGTCTCACAAAACAAGATCAATTACGAGCGCAAGAAACAAATCGACGCCAAGTTGCGCAAGGTCGACAAAGAGATTCAACGATTGGAAGACGCCATTGGCAAGATGGAACAGGAACTCGCCGCTTTAGATGCCATCATGGCCAACCCAGATCAGCATCCCGAGGTCAAGATTGACAATGATTGGTATTGGGCTTACGGCAAAAAGAAAGAAGAATTACAACGTTTGATGGATGATTGGGGTGAACGTCAAATGGAACGGGAATCCGTAATGGCCGAATACGATTAATGGGCGGACACGTGGGTCCGCCCCTACGGGTTATTTCTTTCCACCAAACTCCATCAAATATGCTTTCAAAAATGCATCAATATTTCCATCCATAACTCCCTGTACATCAGAGGTTTGGTAATTGGTGCGATGGTCTTTCACACGGCGGTCGTCGAACACGTAGCTGCGGATCTGCGAACCCCATTCGATCTTCAGCTTGCCGGCCTCGATCTTGTTCTGCTCCTCCATGCGGTGACGCATCTCGCGGTCGTAGAGTTGCGACTTCAAGAGGCGCAAGGCGTTCTCCTTGTTCTTGGGCTGGTCGCGGGTTTCGGTGTTTTCAATCAAGATCTCTTCTTCCTCGCCCGTATAGGGGTCTTTGTATTGGTAACGCAGGCGAACACCCGACTCCACCTTGTTCACATTCTGGCCACCGGCACCGCCGCTGCGGAAGGTGTCCCACGACAAACGGGACTGCTCGACCACAATTTCGATGCTATCGTCGATGAGAGGGGTGACGAACACCGAGGCAAACGAGGTCATGCGCTTGCCTTGGGCGTTGTAGGGACTCACGCGCACCAGACGGTGCACACCGTTCTCGCCTTTCAGGTAACCGTAGGCATATTCGCCTTCGAGTTTCATCGTCACCTGCTTGATACCGGCGTCTTCAGCTTCCAAAAGGTTCGAGATGGTGAGCTTGTACTTATGGTTCTCGGCGTAACGCATATACATGCGCATCAGCATCTGGGCCCAGTCCTGGGCTTCGGTGCCGCCTGCTCCGGCGTTGATCTTCAGCACGGCGCTCATCGGGTCGGCTTCTTCCTGAAGCATGTTCTTGAACTCCAAATCCTCGATGATCTTCAAGGCGGCGGCATACTGTTCATCCACTTCTTCCTCGGTAGCTTCGCCTTCCTTGGCGAAATCAAACAGCACAGCCAAATCGTTATAAGCGTCCTCAGCTTGCTTGTAGCCGTTGAGCCATCCCTTCACCTCGCGCACCTTCTTCATGGTGAGCTCGGCGGCTTTGGGATCTGCCCAAAACTGCGGGTCTTGCGTCTTTTCGTCTAATTCCTGGGCCTCGATGGTACGACGGTCCACGTCAAAGATACCTCCTCAAGGCATCCGTCCTCTTACATAAGTCTTTAAGTTGGTCAGCAGTGATCATAATTCAATTAGGTGTTTTTCGGGGTGCAAAATTAAGAAATTTCTTTGAGCTTGTAATAAAACGCTACCTTTGTTGTCTAACATGATGAACGTTGCAACGGAAAACGCATTATGAACAACGACAAAGAACATCAGTTTGAACTTTTGGTGCGGGAGCACAAGCGGACCATCTACACAGTGTGCTACATGTTCTCGCATGACAAGGCCGAAGTGGACGACCTATTTCAGGAAATCCTCATCCGGCTCTGGAACGGCTTCGACCACTACGAAGGAAGAAGCAGCGCCCGCACTTGGGTGTATCGTGTGGCCTTGAACACGGCCATCAACCAGGACAAGAAGGAACGCCGGCGCATCGAGACGGTGCCGCTGACGGTGGATATCAATCCTTTCGAGGCCGATGACCCCAAGTCACAACAGGTGCGCAAGCTCCACGACCTCATCTCACAATTGGAGCTGATCGACCGTAGCCTCGTGCTGCTCTGGCTTGAAGGCATCCCCTACGACGAAATCGGGGCCATCATCGGTATTACGCCGAACAACGTGGGGGTGAGGCTGGCGCGCATCAAGGAAAAACTGGTTCAAATGTCCAAAAAACAATGAAAGGGATTCATCATGGAAAACAATAATCTGAACGAATTAGAACAGCTGAAGGCACAATATGAAACGCTGAAAGAGCAACTTGACCAACAGGAGATTGTCAATGACAGGCTTATGAAGTCCTCTGTCAAACATAGCGCGGATTTCTATAAACGTTATCGTTGGCTACAAGTGATTTCATACCCATTGATGGCGTTTATTGGACTGGTATTCATCAA
>JAILBC010000033.1 GCA_024681295.1 Bacteroidales bacterium | reverse complement strand
TCTTTTTCATTTTGTTTTTAGAGTTTTTAATTGTTTGTTACTTATTTTGTTTTGATATTGATTTCGTTGGTGATTTGTTGGGTTTTGTTTTAGGCTTGTGGTGGGTGTCTATTTTTTCGGGTGCGAAATTACAAAAAGTTTTGATAGGGCGGTGGGTTTTATTAATAATTTATTAACAAGGTCGGGTTGGGGTGTTGAAAACTTCTTCTTTTTTTGTTCCTTTTCCCATCGATGGAAAAGGAACCGAAAAGATCTAGGCCGACATGATCGGCCCACCGCACGGTCGTTCTAAAGGCCTGAGCGTCAAGTCGCGGGGTGCCTTCTGCGAAGGCAAACGCTCCGCTGCGCGTCGCGCCGCTCCCTGACGCTCAAGCCTTTAGTCCGCCCCTTGGGCAAGCGCTGCCCCGCATGTCGGCCGTGGCCCACGCACCTTGCCCATGGCAGTGATGGCCTGCTTAACGGAAGGGCTTTGATTGGACTGGAACACTACAATTTTGTGGAAATTATGGAATTTTTCAAAAAAAGTCTTGCGGAGTAGAGTGAATTGTTTTATTTTTGCAAACAGTTGGTCGCGGACAACGGAACGAAAAACAAATGGAGTATCAAGACGTGAGGGACGGGCCATCTGGTACGACACCCCCCGCGATAACAATCAAGAAACAGCATCGGAGGCGACAGCCCTGCCTCCTTTATCGCTTTCAGGGGTAGTTAGGGTGGAAGCGGATAGCTTGCCAGATTTGGGTACGTTATTATCGTAAGATGTAACTACCCATTTCTTTTTGTCTTCGATCAGGTTGCCCGTGGCTTTGTTGCGGAGGTTCTTTCTGACGACCACGCGTTTTCCGTCTAACTCATATATAACCTTGTCTCGGTTGTCTTTAATCTTTGTGCCTTTATTGATAATTACTTCAATAGCTAAACGAGCATCCTCAATGGTGGAAAAATCTTTTCCTTTGCCTACATGCTTAAAAATTATATGGGCCAGACCTGCGTTTTCATCACAACTTCCCCAGACCAAATCGATATCTCCAATCTCGTCATCATGAAAGACGCCTAAGAGATCACCGCTTTTTTGAGTAATTAGGAATTCGAAGGCTTCCTTTACCTTCCCCCTGAACTGGTCGTAGATGTTCCCGAAGTAACCAACACCTATTGGCTGAATATCCATGTTTTATCGTTTTTAGAGTTACCATGGCATTAGCTGCAATGATAAAACATGGCTCAATCGTATCTCGCCGCAAAGATACGACGATTTTTGTACCATGCAATATAGGATAGCACGAATCACATGACAGATTCACTACAATTTTGTGGAAATTTTGGAATTTTTCACAAAAACCTCTTGCGGAATGGGAAAGATGTTGTATATTTGCAGCGTAATTCGAGCCCGAAAGGGTTTTTATTGCGCCACGAAAAGACAGAGCACTCTGTCTTTTTTATTTTTCCCATACCGGTGATAACCGTTTGTCAAGTAAATAGTAAACATTAGGTAACTCATTCCATGATGCCTCTTTTTTCCGGCTGCCGTATTCTCTACCAATGGCAGAACGAATCCGAGCGATATCATCATAACACGATACAATGAAAATGGTGTTATCTGCTTTTCTTCCGTCTTTAATACGATGTCTTAAAGTGTCATCGTTCCGAAAAGTAGAAGTTTTAAAGTCCCAAGTCTGACCATCAAAAAACGCATCAGGATAACCTCTGGGGTCTTTTTCACCTGATTTGAACTTGAGTAACTCTCGGTATGGTGTTCCAACGATGCTGATATCATCGATTAGTTCCGGGACGTTTTCTGGAAGTCTGAGGACGTGTTTGCCAATTTCCGCGAGTTTTTGACAGGCCATTACCTCCGCCGCGATACCTGGACGCCGGAGGTCATCTTTATCCTTTAGGTGATGTGTAACCACATACCCTCCAGTGGCTTCATCGAAATAATCCTTCCTCCACTCAGTTTCAGGTAAAGCGAGGTATTCCTTACGTGAGAGTTCTATGTCGGTAATGGATATCAAAAAACTATCGTTTATAGAGTTTGAATTAATACTCCAGCACTAGTTTCATTGATAACACATGGTTCACCTTAGTATCTCGCCGCAAAGATACGACGATTTTTGAACTCTGCAAGATAGGATAACACGAATCAAATGACGGATTCGCTACAATTTTGTAGAAAATATGGAATTTTTCTGTGTTTATCCCTTCATCCGACCACTGAGGCGGAGCAAGGGAGTCAAAATGGCAAAAAGGAAATCCCATAAAATCAGCCCTGGCAACAAGCCGCGCTCGCCCAAACGACGGGAAGCACCACGATAAACGATGAGCTGGGTGACATATCGTAACAAGAACAAAAAGGCCAACACGGGGAAGTAATAGGCAGGGTAGGGGATTTCAAAAGGCATGGCAAATGCCGGCGGCAAAATACACAAAGCAATGAGACAACCATAAAACACCAGCTGCGAGGCGTAATGCAGGATGGCAAATGCCTTCGGCCCACGACGGTGCAAAGCCAAAGTGGTGTAACGCATCACCTGCTGACGCCACCAAACACCAAACGTCGATGGCATGGCACATTGAACGGTGTTGTCAGGATCGAGATGCACCCCCGTGTTCCTCCGAGTGGCGGCCTGGCTCACAAAGAGGTCGTCGTCACCGGCCTCCATGGTATAATGCGAAGTGAAACCCTTCTGCCGGAAAAACAAACGCTGACGGTAGGAGAGGTCCTTGCCTACACCGGCATACGGCCTCCCAGCCAACGCTGCGGAGAGGTACATCATAGCCTGCTGCACCGCATTGAAACGCACCAAAAGATTCAAAAGTCCCTTGGAACGGACGTATGGGGCATAACCTACCACCACCTCGGTGCCTTCCCCATAACAACCCACCACGCTACGCAGCCACTGGTTGCTGGTAGGAAGACAGTCGGCATCGGTCAACACCAACAGGTCGTGCGAAGCGGATTTGATACCCATCGAAAGGGGAAACTTCTTGCCGTTGAAGAAGTTGAGATGCTGCCGCAACTGCACGGGTTTGATCCTCGATTCCTTGCGATCCAAGTCTTCGAGATAGGTGCCGGTCTCATCGTCGCTGCAGTCGTTCACCACCACCACCTCGAAATCAGGATAGTCCTGGCTGAGCAGGGCAGGGAGGAGCTCGGTGAGCCGCTCGTAGGCGTCGCGGGCACACACCACCACCGACACGGGCTCCAGGTCTGAGTCGAGCTTCGCATGGGGACGGCGCTTGCTGAAAGCCAACCTCGAGAAACGAATCCAATGCACGCAAAGCTGCACCAGCAGGGCTGCGACAAAGACAATCAAGACATAAAACGACAGACGGTCAGGGAAAAAAGTGATGCTCACGGCGGTTCCTCCAAAAAGTTGTGCAAAGATAGACGATTTTCTTTACCTTTGCAAAAATTTTCTACCATGAAATTTACCCTCTCCGCCAGCGACCCCAAGAGCAATGCCCGCGCCGGCGTGCTGCACACGGACCACGGCAACATCGAGACCCCCATCTTCATGCCGGTAGGCACCGTGGGCAGCGTCAAGGCCTGCCACATCCGCGACATCCGCGACGCGGTGAAGGCCCAGATCATCTTGGGCAACACCTACCACCTCTACCTCCGCCCCGGTCTCGACGTGCTGGAGGCAGTGGGCGGCCTGCACAAGTTCAACGGCTGGGAACGCCCCATCCTTACCGACAGCGGTGGCTTCCAGGTGTTCTCACTCACGGGCATACGCAAGATGAAAGAGGAGGGCGTCACCTTCCAGTCGCACATCGACGGCTCCCGACACCTCTTCACGCCTGAACGCGTGATGGACATCCAACGCAGCATCGGCGCCGACATCATGATGGCCTTCGACGAATGCACCCCAGGCACCGCCGACTACCGCTACGCCAAGGAGTCGATGGAACGTACCCACCGCTGGCTCGACCGCTGCGTGCAACGCTTCTCAGAGACGGAACCCAAATATGGCTACGAACAGGCACTCTTTCCCATCGTGCAGGGCTGCGTGTACCGCGACCTCCGCGAGAAGTCGGCCGAATACATCGCCTCGAAGAACGCTTGGGGCAACGCCATCGGCGGCCTCGCCGTGGGTGAACCCACCGAGAAGATGTACGAGATGATCGAGCTGGTGAACACCATCCTGCCGAAAGACCGCCCGCGTTACCTCATGGGCGTAGGCACCCCAGCCAACATCCTCGAAGGCATCGAGAGGGGAGTGGACATGTTCGACTGCGTGATGCCAACCCGCAACGGACGAAATGGCATGATCTTCACCTCGGAAGGCGTCATCAACCTGAAGAACGAGAAATGGCGCACCGACTTCAGCCTGGTGGATCCCCACGGAGAAACTTTTGTCGATACACAATATTCGAGGGCCTATCTGCGTCATCTCTTCGTGGCCGGCGAGATCCTCGGCCCCATGATCGCCAGCCTCCACAACCTGGGCTTCTACCTCTGGCTCGTGAGGGAGGCCCGCAGGCACATCGTGGAGGGCGACTTCAGCACCTGGAAGGCCGGCATGCTGCCCAAAATCACCCGAAGACTGTGAAACGACTCGACCATTACATATTGTTCAAATTCATCGGCACCTTCTTCTTCATGGTGGCCATGCTGATGATCATCATCATCGTGTTCGACCTGTCGGAGAACATCGACTCGTTCCTCAAACACGACGCCCCCTGGCAGCGCGTGGTCACCGACCATTACCTCACCTCGATCCCTTACTTCACCAACCAGTTCATCCACCTCTTCGCCTTCATCTCGGTCATCTTCTTCACCTCGAAGATGTCGAACCACTCGGAGGTGGTGGCGGTGCTCAGTAGCGGCGTCAGCTTCTGGCGTTTCCTGCGTCCCTACCTGATGGGGGCCATGCTGCTCACCCTGATGTCGCTCTATCTTGGTAACTTCTTGGTACCCAATATGAACGAGGTGCGGCGCAAGTTCAAGGACGAGTATATCGAACACCTTACCAAGAGCGCCGGACGCAACGTGCACCTGCAGACCGACAAGGACGAGTTCGTGTATGTGGAGTACTACAACCTGAACCACAAAATCGGGTATAACTTCACGGTGGAACGGTACAAAGAAAATGTGCTGAACTACAAGCTGATTTCGGAGGCCATCTTTTACGATTCCATCGGGCCACATAATTGGTGGATTGACTATATGTCGGAACACTATATTAATGGTGACCAAGAATCTCTTGTTAATCATAGAAGATACGATACAATCATAGAAACTCTTACTCCATCGGATTTCTATAATATGAAGGAGGATTTCGAGGAGATGAACTTCTTCGAGTTGCGCGATCACATCCGCACGATGCGGCAACGCGGTACAGAGGGTATCCGCCGCTACGAGGTGGAGATGCATCAACGCATGGCCCAGCCGGCAGCCATCCTCATCCTCACCCTCATCGGAGCGGCCCTCTCAAGCCGCAGGATCAAGGGAGGCATGGGCATGCACCTGGGATTCGGCATCGCCGTAGGATTCCTGTATGTGCTGCTCGGGCAGATAGGGAAGGCCTTCGGGGTGAACGGGGTGACGTCGCCTGCCCTCGCCGCCTGGATCCCCAACGCCATCTATGCCCTGCTGGCAGTGGTTACTTTGGTGAAAGCACCAAAATGAGATAAAAGTTAAGAGATAAAAGATAAAAGTCAAAAGTTTTTCTTATCTTCGCAGTTTGAAATAAATCTTACGTTATGCATATCGCCATCGCCGGAAACATAGGAGCGGGAAAAACCACCTTGACCCGCCTGTTAGCCAAACACTTCGGATGGACACCCCATTTCGAAGAGGTGGACCACAACCCTTATCTCGCCAGCTACTACGAGGACATGCAGCGCTGGTCGTTCAACATCCAGATCTTCTTCCTCAACAGCCGCTTCCGCCAGGTCGTCGACATCCGCAACAGCGGCAAGGACGTCATCCAGGACCGCACCATCTACGAGGATGCCATGATCTTCGCCCCCAACCTCTACTCGATGGGCCTGATGGAGTCGCGCGACTATGAGAACTACCGCTCGCTGTTCGAACTCATGGTGAAGTTCCTGCAACCGCCCGACCTGCTCATCTACCTCCGCGCCTCGGTGCCCACCCTGATGCGACAGATTGCCAAGCGCAACCGCGACTACGAGCAGAGCATCCGCCTCGACTACCTCAGCAACCTCAACGAACGCTACGAGGAGTGGATCAGCGGCTACAAGGAGGGCAAACTCCTGGTGATCGACATGGATAACCTTGAACTGGAGAACCCAGAGGACCTCGGCACCATCATCGAAAAGATCGAGGCCTCGCTCAACGGATTGTTCTGATGAGAATACTCGGCATCATACCTGCCCGTTACGGATCCACACGTTTCCCCGGCAAGCCATTGGCCGTGATTGGGGGGAAGACGATGATACGGCGCACCTGGGAGCGCGCTGCCCAGTCGTCGCTCGACGCCGTGGTGGTGGCCACCGATGACCAACGCATCTTCGACGAGGTGCAAGGCTTCGGAGGCCAAGCCGTGATGACACGCCCCGACCATCGCAGCGGTACCGACCGCTGTCGCGAGGCACTCGACAAGATGGGCGACTACGATGCCGTGGTCAACATACAAGGCGACGAGCCTTTTATCGATCCAGACCACATCAACCGTGTGGCCGACCTTCTCAGGCTGCCCGACGTGCACATCGCCACGCTGGCCAAGCCTATCACTATCGCAGAAAGCCTGTTTAGCTCCCACTGTGTCAAGGTGGTGTTCGGGAGAGAGGGCGACGCCCTCTATTTCAGCCGTTCCCCCTTGCCTAATGTCAGGGGAGCGTCCTCGTCGGAGTGGCTTCAGGCCGCCGATTTTTACCAACACATCGGTATCTACGGGTATCGGTCTGAGACACTCCGCGAGGTTAGTGAGTTGCCCATGGGGCGACTCGAGCAAGCCGAGAAACTGGAACAGCTGCGGTGGCTCGAAAACGGCTACCGCATCCGCATCGGCGTGGTGCCGGCCTGCGACAGCATCGCCATCGACACCCCCGACGACCTCCTCAACATCCCCCAAGAACTGCTATGATGACCAACGTAGCCTCCGCCATAGCATCCCTGCTCTATGACCACGACACCGTCATCGTGCCGGGCCTCGGTGCCTTCGTGCGTCACGTCGAGAGCGCTCACGTCAACGTCATCACCAACGAATTCCAACGTCCCTCGTCGCAACTCAGCTTCGACCCGCGCCAGCGCGAGGAGAACACCCTCGTCATCGAATCGCTCATGTCTAGCGACGGCCTCACCAACGACGAGGCCCGCACCGCCATCGCCACCTTCGTGAGCGACTGTTTCTCTCACCTCAAAGCGGATGGCACCATGCCCCTCCCCGGACTCGGCACCCTCACCATGGGCGAACAGCAAAACCTTGTGTTCGAACCCGAAGACACCAACTTCAACGGCGACGCCTTCGGCCTCGAAGACCTTAACCCCGAACCGATATATAAAGTGATGAGTGAAGAGTTAGGAGTGAAGAGTGAAGAGTTAGGAGTAAGTCCTGAAGAACTACCCACAGAACCCATTAACCCCATTAACCCCACTAACCCCATTAACCCCACTAACCCCACTAACCCCACCAACCCCACCAACCCCACCACCCCCTCGCCCTCCCCCCATCCCTCTCTCTGGTGGCTCTGGCTCCTTCTTCTTTTGTTGGCCGCCGCCGGCGTTGCCCTGTGGTATTTCAAATTCCGCCCCGTGCCCACCAAACCCTGGCCGGTGCCCTCACTGCAACTCCCCGAAAGACCACACCTCCTCCCAACCACTCCTGCCGATACCTTGACGACCCCCATAGCCCCCCTTGAGGATACTACCAAGACCACCTTTGAGGATACTACCAAGACCACTCCCGTCGAGACCCCAACCGAGAATCCTACTGAAACACCCCCATCATCCCCATCATCCCCATCACCCACTGAGCCCATTCAGCCCATTAAACCCATTAAACCCACTCACCCAACCCAGCCCACCCCACCCACCACCATCACCCCCGAACCCACCTCCAAGGCCTTCATCGTAGGCGGCTGCTTCTCCGTGGAGCAAAACGCCCTCAACATGGTCACCGAAGCCCGCGACCAAGGCTGCACCGACGCCTTCGCGATGAAACGCGGCTCCAAATACTTCGTGTGCTACGGACAATACCCCAGCACCGCCGATGCCAAAGCCGCCCTGCCCGAGATACTCAAGAACTATAACTCCAAAGCCTGGATCCTGACCAAATAAACGCGCCATGAGCAAGAAAAACAAACTGCAGAAATTCGAGGAAAATAGGTCGTTCGACAACCTGTTCCAATACTCATACGAGCGCATCATGGAGGAAGGCTTCCCCCTGAAAGGGCACTGGGCCGACTTCTTCCACAACGACAACCCCATCGTGCTGGAACTGGGCTGCGGCAAAGGCGAATACACCGTGGGTCTGGCCCGAGTACACCCCGAAATCAATTATATCGGCGTCGACATCAAAGGCGCCAGAATGTGGCGCGGACTCACACAAGCCCGCGACGAAGGCCTCCATAACGTGGCCTTTATCCGCACCCGCATCGACCAAATCGAACACTTCTTCGGTCCCGGAGAAGTCAACGAGATATGGGTCACCTTCCCCGACCCCCATCCCGGCGAAGGCGAACGCAACGCACGCCACCGCCTTACCTCACCCGAGTTCCTCCAACGCTACCGCAAGATCGTCACCCCCGACGGCATCCTCAACCTCAAGACCGACAGCCCCATCATGTACGAGTTCACCCTCCACGAGGTGATCGAGAAACAGGGACTCCCGCTGCTTTATGCCACCAACGACCTCTATGCCAACACCGATGAACTCGAAGTGAAACACATCAGGACGTTTTATGAACAAATGTGGCTTGATCAGGGACTTACCATAAAATATTTAAAGTTTAGAGTTAATAGTTAAAAGTAAAAAGATATGTTCACAGAAGATAGACAACTTTATGTTGCACATTGCGACAACGGGCCGCTCTACCTGGTGGGTAAGATGGCCAACCGTCACGGTCTCATCGCCGGTGCCACGGGTACTGGTAAGACCGTCACCTTGCAAGTGCTCGCCGAGAGCTTCAGCCAAGCCGGCGTACCCTGCTTCATGGCCGACATGAAAGGCGACCTGAGCGGCATCAGCCAAGCAGGAAAAATGTCGGGTTTCATCGAAAAGAGATTGCCTGAGTTCTTCCCCGCTGAACCTGTCGAAGGACAGGATAACTCTTCACTCTCAACTTTTAACTCTTCACTTTTCAGCGGCTGTCCTACACGATTCTTCGACGTGTACGGCGAACAGGGCCACCCCCTGAGAGCCACTATCTCCGACATGGGTCCCCAACTGCTGGCGCGTCTGCTGGCCCTCAACGAGACCCAGACCGGCGTGCTCAACATCGTGTTCAAGATCGCTGACGACCGTGGACTGCTGCTCATCGACATGAAGGACCTGCGCCTCATGCTCGACTACGTGGCCAAGAACGCCAAGGAGTTCACCACTACCTACGGCACCATCTCCTCGGTGAGCGTGGGCGCCATCCAACGTGCCCTGCTGGCCCTCGAAGCCGAAGGCGCCGACCAGTTCTTCGGTGAGCCTGACTTCAACGTGTTCGACTTCATCCAGACCGAAAACGGCCGTGGCGTGATGAACGTGCTGGCTGCCGACAAACTCATGCTTAACCCGAAGCTCTACAGCACCTTCCTGCTGTGGCTGCTGAGCGAGCTGTATACGCAACTGCCCGAGGTGGGCGACCTGGAACTGCCCAAACTGATCTTCTTCTTCGACGAGGCTCATATGCTCTTCAAGGATACCTCCAAGGCGTTGGTCGACAAGATCGAACAGGTGATCCGCCTGATTCGCTCCAAAGGCGTGGGTGTATATTTCGTCACCCAGAGCCCCGACGACATCCCGGAGATCATCGCCGGACAACTTGGCAACCGTATCCTCCACGGTCTCAGAGCTTACACCCCCAAGGAACATAAAGCCGTGAAAGCCGTCGCGCAGACCTTCCGCGCCAACCCGAGCTTCAGCACCGAAGAAGCCATCCTCGAACTTGGCACTGGCGAAGCCGTCGTATCACTCCTCGACGAGAAAGGCGCCCCCTGCATCGTGGAACGCGCCAAGATCCTCTTCCCGCTGAGCCAGATCGGCGCCATCACCGACGAACAGCGGCAAAACCTCATCCGCTCCTCACGTCTCTACGGCAGATACGACAAGAGCTTCGATCGCGAGAGCGCCTACGAGGTGCTGGTAGCCGAACAGCAACAAGCCGAGAAACGCGCCCAGAAAGAAGCCGAGGAAGAAGCCAAACGCAAAGAGAAAGAAGCCAAGGAGAAAGAAAAAGCCAAATCCTCAAAGAGCTCAAGCAAGAAGAAGTCCACGGGCCGCAAAGCCGCCGAGAAAGCCATCAACACGACAGCTACCACCTTCGGCCGTCAGCTTGGGAAGTCAATTTTCCGTTCTCTCCTGGGAGGAATCTTTAAATAAAGAAGGCATCCGCCTTCGGCGGATGCTAGCTCTGTAGCTGGGAATAGCCTTTATTAACCCCGCATCCGCCTTCGGCGGATGCTAGATTTTTTGATGGGTCTTTCCTACAGAGCTAGCATCCCTTCGGGATGCCCTTTCTAATCACTCGCTGTCCCCGTCAACATCGGGACGAACTTGAAACTCCCAAACTCCTCGCGCGTCAACGTGCCATCGGTTTGCTTGGTGAGCCTCACCATGGTCTGGCCCCCCTCGCTATTGTCCATGGGGATGACCATGATGCCGCCCGGCTTCAGCTGCTCCACGAGCTTTGGAGGGACGAAAGGCGCCCCGGCGGTGATGATGATACGGTCGAAAGGCTCCCAGTTGGGCAGCCCCTCGTACCCGTCACCGAGGAAAGTTTTCACGCGATAAGGCAACTGCTCCAAGATCTCCTTGGTGCGGAAGTAAAGGTTGCGCTGCCGTTCGATGCTGAACACCTTGGCGCCCATGGCGGCGAGCACACAAGCCTGATAGCCCGAGCCCGTACCGACTTCGAGTACCTTCTTGCCGCTCTCCACGTTGAGGAGCTTGGTCTGGACGGCAACGGTGGAAGGCTGAGAGATGGTCTGCCCCGAGCCGATGGAGAAAGGCTGGTCGGAATAGGCATACTCCACAAACGACGAGTCGAGGAACACGTGACGCGGCACCTCGTTGAGGGCGGCGAGCACACGCTCGTCGTTGAAGCCGCCGTCCCGCAGCTGTTTCACCATCTGCTGCCGCAAGCCCTTGTGCCGGTAATTATCTTCGATGAGGTTCATTTTATGGGGCAAAGGTACGATATTTATTTGTATTTTTGTCCAAAATTACTGCTATGTTGAAAATTGGTGTTTTAGGGGCCGGACATCTTGGAAAGATCCACCTCAAGTGCATCCGTCAGGCCGCTTGCTACGAGCTGGTCGGCTTTTACGACCCCGACCCCGCTACGGCGAAGGCGGTGGAGGAGGAGACCGGTGTGCATTGTTTCGCCTCGGTCGACGCCCTCATCGACGCCGTCGAGGTGGTCGACATCGTGACACCCACGGTGCAGCACTTCGACTGTGCCTCACGCGCCCTGGGCCACCGCCGCCATGTGTTCATCGAGAAACCTATCGTGGCCACCCCCGAAGAAGCCGCCAAGCTCATCAAACTGGCCGACGAGGCTGGTGTGAAGGTTCAGGTGGGCCACGTGGAACGCTTCAACCCTGCCTTCATCGCAGCCGAGCCTTTCATCAAAGCCCCAAAGTTCATCGAGGCCCATCGGCTCGCCCTCTTCAACCCCCGCGGCACCGACGTACCCGTGGTGCTCGACCTCATGGTGCACGACCTTGACATCCTCTTCACCGTCATCGACTCTCCCGTGAGCCGTGTGAGCGCCTGCGGCGTGGCTATCGTGAGCCCCACTCCCGACATCACCAACGCCCGCATCGAGTTCGAGAACGGCTCGGTGGCCAACCTCACCGCCAGCCGCATCTCGCTCAAGAACATGCGCAAGACCCGTATCTTCCAAAACGACGCCTACATCACCGTCGACTTCCTCGAGAAAAAGACCGAGATCACCCGTATCCACGACCACGAGGTGAGCGGCTATCCCTACTCGCTGACCCTCGACCTGGCCGACGGCGCCACCCGACAGATCACCCTCGAAAAACCCGAGATACACCCCATCAACGCCATACAAACCGAGCTGGAGAGCTTCCACGACAGCATCATCCACAACACCACTCCCGTAGTCACCATCCACGACGGTGTGCGCGTGCTCAACCTCGCCTACGATATCCTGAAGGCGGCCGAAGCCACCAAGGAAAAAATCATCGAACATAAAAGTTAAGCACCTATATAATAAATGGCGTTTTCTTTCGTTGACTTATAAAACGTTTTTTATGAAGCGAAACTGTACCCTCCTTTTGTTTCTTTTTCTCACCCTCGCCGCCACCCTCACTTCCTGCAAAGATTTCGAGGGCGAACAGACGGTGCCTTCTTACATCCGTATCGACACGCTAGGACTTGTCTGCGACTACTATACCTACGGGGCCAACACCCACAACTTTGTGGATGCTTGGGTGTATGTCGACGACGACGTCAAAGGCTGCTTCGAACTGCCAACCACCATCCCGATCCTCAAACAGGGAAAGCATAAGGTTGCCGTCTACGCCGGCATCGCCGTCAACGGCATCAAAAACGCCCGGGCCGACTATCCTTTCACTGCTCCGGTGATCTACAGCGAACTCAACTTGGTGCCCGACAGCGTCGTTACCCTCACCCCGATGGTGACCTACTGGCCTCAAGGTCCCGACGAGAACACCCATGTGCGCTGGATGGAGGACTTCGACAGCGGTACCATCACCATGGAAACCACCTCGCAAAGCGATGTCCCCATGATTCGGACCGGAGGCCCGTTGGCCTGGCACGATCCCGATGGAGTTTACTCTACCTATTCGGCTAAGTTCGTGCTGAACTCCGACACGTTACAGTTCTGCTATGCCAACAGCGAGGAGTTCACCGACCTTCCCACCAAAGGTTCCCCATGCATGCTCGAGATGGACTACAAATGCTCCGACACCTGCGCCGTGGGCATCTACTATCGTCTGGATTACACCATTACCCAGGAGGCCCTGGTGCGTCTGAAACCTACCTGCGCCCCAGGCGAGGAACCAGTGGAATGGCATAAGATCTATATCAACCTAGGACCTTATTTCGTCGACTACGAGGATGCAGATTACTTCAAGGTCTACCTCTCCTCATGGTTCAACCGCCACGATGGTGAACAGTATTTCTATTTTGACAACCTGAAAATCATCTACAACGACCGATGAAAAAGAAACGCATACTGCCTTACGTGTACGGCTTTGTCGACTGGATCCTCTCGGCGGTGGCCTGGACGCTCTTCTACTACTTCAGGAAGACCTACGAGGTTGCCGACGCCAGCGTATGGCAGCGTTTCGGCATCGCCTTCCACGACAACAGCTTCTGGCTCGCCCTGGCCATCATCCCCATCGGATGGGTGGCCCTCTACGGCATCACAGGTGCCTACCAGAGCGTCTACTCCAAGTCGCGCGTGAAGGAACTGTCGCAGACCTTTTTCATCACCCTGCTAGGCGTCACCGTGCTGTTCTTCGCAGCCATCCTCGATGACCAGATTATGACCTATAAGACTTATTATCAGTCGTTTATCACCCTCTTTGGATTACAGTTCCTCCTGACCTACTTCGGTCGACTGGTCATCACGAGCATCGTGAAGCACAACATCAAGACTGGCAAGATAGGGTTCAACACCCTCATCGTGGGCGGTTTCGAGAACGCTGTGGCCATTTACAAGGAGATCGCCGAACAGGAAAAACCCACGGGCCAACGCTTCGTAGGCTATGTGAGCGTGCGTGACGTTCCACAGCGGCCCTTGGACGAGTACCTGACGCACCTCGGGCCGGTGAACGACATCGTCGACATCGTCAAGAAATACGAGGTGGAAGAGGTGATCATCGCCATCGAGCGCTCCGAGAAGGATTGCATGAACGTCATCCTGCCGGTGATGAACCTGACTAAGGCCGAGGTGGAGATCATTCCTGTGATGCAGGACTTGGTGTTCGGAAACGTGAAACAGTCGGCCATCTGGCGCGCACCCTTGGTGCAGGTCAGTCCCGAACTGATGCCGATTTGGCAAAGGGTCATCAAAAGGCTGTTCGACATCGTGGTGTCGTTGTTCGTGCTGATTGTATTCTCACCGGTGTATTTCATCACAGCCATCATCGTGAAGTTGACTTCCCCGGGCCCTGTGTTTTATGTGCAAGAACGTATCGGCAAGAACGGCAAGCCGTTCAAGATGGCTAAGTTTCGCAGCATGAGGGTCGACGCCGAGGCCGATTGTACCCCGCAGCTTTCTAGCGATGACGACCCGCGCATCACCAAGTTCGGCAAGTTCATGCGCAAGGTACGCCTCGACGAGATTCCGCAGTTCTGGACCGTACTTAAAGGCGACATGTCCATCGTGGGCTACCGTCCCGAACGGAAGTTTTACATCGACCAAATCGTGGAGCGAGCCCCGTATTACAACATGCTGCTGCTGGTCAAGCCCGGCATCACGAGTTGGGGCGAGGTGAAGTTCGGCTACGCCGAAAATGTGGATGAGATGATCGAGCGCCTGAAATACGACATCCTCTACATCGAGAATGTCAGCATCAGCTTGGATTTGAAGATTTTGATTTACACCGTCCTTATTGTTATTCAAGGAAGGGGGAAATAAAAAAACACATAGCTGGCATCCGCCTTTGGCGGATGCTAGATTTGTCCCCTCTCAAGTAACGTTGCGATAACATCAATCTGTTCGTCCTCTGGGTCGTTCTTGGGATCGAACTCGGTCTTGAGGTTATATCCCCAGAGGCGGGCGAAGCCTTGATAGAAGAAAGCTCTGACCTTGCCCCGCAGTTCCTGAACAAGTTTATAGGAGGTGTTGCCTGTCTCGCGGTCAATGAGGCGGATGAGGATGGCGCCTTGCGAGAAGGTGAGATGCTCGAGCTCTTCAGTGTATCTATCGGTGATTTCCTTTTCGGCCTGTTTCATCAGTTGTCGACGTTCGGCGTCGCTGCTGGCATGGGCGAGGATGGTGTCGTATTCTTGAAGCTTGTCGCTGGCCAGTCGGGCGTAGGGATACACTTTGCGCACGTTACTCACGAGTTTGCGGCCTTTGTAGGTCTCGGTAATCTGGTAGTAACGGTTCATGAGGTCGATGTCCACTTCAGGCAGCTTCACGATGAGGATGGTGTCGTTGCCCTCGATGCGGGCGTACACCACGTTGCGTTGCGTTTCTTGAGTGGTAGTGGCTGGTGCTTTGCGCTTGGGGCCTTTTCCAGCATGGGCGACAATCTGGCTGAAGGCGGTGGCAGTGGCCATCATGAGCAATAGGACGAAGAGGGTTTTCTTCATGGCTAGTGTGTTTTTTTGAGGTACAAAAGACTCAAAAAACAATTATTGTGCCAATTTGTGGTTCTTGGAGAGTTTCTCCTCGGCGTAGGCTCGGGTGATAGTGAGCTGACGCGGAGTTTCTTCCGACGGCATCTCGAACATGGCGTCGTTGAGGATGGCTTCGACGATGGAGCGGAGGCCACGGGCGCCGAGCTTGAACTCGATGGCTTTCTCCACCATGAAGTCGAGTGCGTCATCGTCGAAGGTGAGGGTGATGCCGTCCATTTCGAACAGCTTGGTGAACTGTTTCACTAAGGCGTTCTTGGGCTCGGTGAGGATGCGCTTGAGGGCGTCGGCATCGAGGGGGTCAAGGTGGGTGATGATGGGCATGCGGCCCACGATCTCGGGGATGAGACCGAATTTCTTGAGGTCGGCGGGAGCGACATACTGGAGGAGGTTGCTCTTGTCGAGAACTTGGTCGCTGTTGGCGCCATAGCCGATGATGTTGGTGCTCTTTCGGGCGGCGATGATGCGTTCAATGCCGTCGAAGGCGCCACCGGCGATGAAGAGGATGTCCTTGGTGTTGACGGCGATCATCTTCTGCTCAGGGTGTTTGCGTCCACCCTCGGGCGGCACGTTGGAGATGGTGCCCTCGAGGAGTTTGAGGAGAGCCTGCTGTACGCCTTCGCCGGAGACGTCGCGGGTGATGCTGGGGTTGTCGCTCTTTCGGGCGATCTTGTCGATCTCGTCAATGAACACGATGCCATGCTCGGCGGCTGCAACGTCGTAGTTGGCGGCCTGAAGCAGCCGCACAAGGATGTTCTCCACGTCCTCGCCCACGTAGCCGGCCTCGGTGAGCACCGTAGCGTCGGCGATGGCAAAGGGCACGTTGAGCATCCTGGCGATGGTACGGGCCAGAAGGGTTTTACCCGTGCCAGTCTCACCGACGAGGATGAGGTTCGACTTCTCGATCTCCACCTCGTCGGCAAGTACCTTCTGGCTGATGCGCTTGTAATGGTTGTAGACTGCCACGGCGAGGGTGCGCTTGGCCTCGTCCTGGCCGATGACATACTGGTCCAGGAAACGCTTGATCTCCTGGGGCTTCTTCAACTCGAAATTAGGAGCCTTGCTTTCGCTTTTCTTCTTCGACTGCTTGAGGCCGAGTTCCTCCTTGATGATGAGATAGGCCTGTTCAGCGCATTGTTCGCAAATCTTGGCCTCCACACCCTGAAGGAGCATGTAGGTCTCGCTAGCCGGGCGTCCGCAGAAAGAGCAGTGGTCCTGTTTCTTGTTGGTCATCGCAATGTCTTATTTCTTCCGAATCAATACTTCGTCGATCATTCCGTATTCCTTGGCTTCTTCAGCGGTCATCCAGTAGTCGCGGTCGGAATCGGCCCAAACCTTGTCGTAAGCCTGGCCAGAGTGTTTGGAGATGATTTCGTAAAGTTCCTTCTTGAGTTTCTGGATCTCGCGGGCCGTGATCTCAATCTCGGTGGCTTGTCCCTCGACACCGCCCATGGGCTGGTGGATCATGATGCGGGAGTGGGGCAGGGCAGAACGTTTGCCTTTGGTGCCGGAGCACATCAGCACGGCGGCCATCGAAGCGGCCATACCGGTGCAGATGGTGGCCACGTCAGGGCTGATGAACTGCATGGTGTCGTAGATGCCCAGACCGGCGTAGACACTGCCGCCAGGTGAGTTGAGGTAGATCTGGATGTCGCGTTTCGGGTCGGTCGACTCAAGGAAGAGCAACTGGGCTTGGATGACGTTGGCCACATAGTCGTCGATGGCGGTGCCGAGGAAGATAATGCGGTCCATCATCAGGCGGCTGAACACGTCCATCTGGGCCACGTTGAGCTGACGTTCTTCGATGACGGTGGGGTTGATGAATCCGTAGCCGCTGTTGATCTTGGAGATGTATTGCTCCAATCCCAGCGTGTTCATACCCAAGTGTTTGGTGGCGTACTTTTGGAATTCGTTCATGTTAGTGTGGATTTAGGAGTTGGCGGTTTTTCTTTTACGGGTGGCCTTTTTAGGCTCCTGCTTGGTTTCCTTCTCGAGGTCTTTGATGAACTCGTCGTAGGTCTGGTCTGTGTAGTTGATGGTCAGCTTGGTCTTGAGGAAGTTGGTCATCTTGATGTCGGCCATCTGGTTCTTCACGTTGTTGATCTGTTCTTCGTTCTTCAGGTAGTTTTCGACAATCTTGTCGATACGGCCTTTCATGTCGTCGTCCATGGTCTCGTAGTTGAGTCCAGGGAAGATCTGGCTGCGGAGGAAGCCGCGGACCTCTTCCTCGGTGATGGCCAATTCCATGTTGTCCTTCACGATGCTGTCTTCGATGAGCTGCCAGCGGAGGCCTTTGTTGTAGTTGGCCTCGTAGTTCTTCTCGATGTCTTCCATGGAGAGTTTGCCTTGGTTGTTCTCATAGATCCAGCGTTTCAGGAAAGCGTCGGGCAGGACGAAGGGGGTGCTGTCGACGAGGGCGTCGATCATCTTGGTGAAGAGGATGCGGTCGGTCTCGTTGGCATATTGTCTCTCCATCTCTTCTTTGACGGCGGCGCGGAAGGCGTCGACGTCTTTGATTTCCTTGTCGGAGAAGATCAGTTTGAAGAACTCTTCGTTGAGTTCGTGTTTCTCCTCATGGCGGATGTCGTCGATGATGACGTTGTAGTCGCTGTCGGCAGGAGCGTCTTGGCCGAGGATCTTGGCGGCTTTCTCGTTGGAGCCGAGCATGACGGAGAGGTTCACGATGAATTCGGAGCCGACGGGTTTGCCGATGAATTTCTTCTTGTTGGTCTTGGTGCGGATGTCCTTGATGTCGAGCAGCACATAGTCTTTCTTGAAACCGCCTTCAAGTTCTTGGCCGTTTTCGGCTTCGCGGACTTTCAGTTCGACGATGTCTTCTTCGCCGACGGTCTCAGGGTGCGTGATGTTGGGGTTGCGTTCAATGAGTTCCTCGACGGTCTTGTCGATGGCGGCATCGTCGGCGATGACATGGGCGAAGTCGATCTTAATCTTCTTATAATCTACCTTGATCTCGGGACGCAGGGCGGCTTCGAAATAGAAGTTGACGGCTTCTTGGGTCTCGAAGTCGACAGGCTCCTGGTGATCGGGGTCGCTGAGCGGGTAACCGACGAGGTCGAGCTTGTTCTCAAGGATATAGTTGTTGAGCGTCTTGGAGACGAGGTCGTTGAGCACCTCGATGGTGGCTTGGGCGCCGTACATCTTCTTAATCATGCCGAAAGGCACCATGCCGGGACGGAAGCCGGGAATCTGGGCTTTCTGTTTCAGTTTGTTGAGTTCTTTCTTCACTAGCGGCTCGTAGTCTTCCTTGAGCACGTTGATTTGGATGGAGATCAGCTGTTCTCCCTTGCTTGTCTGAGTAGTGTTCATTCTTTACGTTTTGTTCTGTCTGTTGGTGCGGATGAAGGGACTCGAACCCTTACTTCTTTCAAAACCAGATCCTAAGTCTGGCGCGTCTACCAATTCCGCCACACCCGCATTTGGGCCGCAAAGATACAAAAAAAGTTGATTTGTTTATTTGTTTACCTATAAAAAAAAGAACGACCGAAGCCGTTCTTTCTTGCTGAGGGTGGAATGTGGGATTCGAACCCACGACCCACGGAACCACAATCCGGTACTCTAACCAGCTGAGCTAAATCCACCATCTGATTGCGGGTGCAAAGATACAGCTTTTTTTTAATATGCAAGTCCTTTTTCAAAAAAAATCTATCTTTGCAGTATGAAAACGAAGAACAACAGACAGTCACCAAGCGCTTTGGCGTGGCAGCGTTTCAAGAGCAACAAGCTGGGGATGGCCTCGCTGTTCTTTATTATCGTGGTGGCCCTGCTGGCCCTCTTCGCTTACTACATCATCCCCGATCCGACCCCCAACGCCAACCGCCAGCTGCTCGAGCTCAGCACCCGCAAGCCGGGCTTCGAAGTCGACATGCTGGTACTCCCCAAGGAGAACCCACCTGCGAAACCGGGTTTCTTCGAGCGGCTCATCAACGGACGTCCCGACGACTGTACCTACCTGCCCTTCGACAGCATCCAGGTATTCGAAAATCACACTTTAGTTTATTTATTCAACCCCGAGCACAGCGGCAATGTCCGTGTGCAGGAGATCCCTAATAGCGAGATCGCGGGCGTCAAACACCAAAAGTTCCTGCTGGGCACCGACCAGTTCGGGCGTGACTTCCTGAGTCGACTCGTGCTGGGCAGCCGCATCAGCCTCATCGTGGGCTTCATAGCGGTGGCCCTTAGCCTTGCCATTGGCATCTTCATCGGTAGCTTGGGAGGCTTCTTCCGAGGCAAGGTCGACGACTTGGTGGTATGGCTCATCAACGTGGTGTGGTCCATCCCCACGCTGCTGCTAGTCATCGCCATCACCTTCGCGCTGGGCAAGGGCATCGGTCAGGTGTTCATCGCCGTGGGCTTGACCATGTGGGTCGAGGTGGCCCGCATCGTCCGCGGACAGATCTTCTCGGTGCGTGAGATGACCTATGTGGAGGCTGGTAAGGCACTGGGTTTCAAAGACATTAGGATTATCATACGGCATATTTTGCCGAATATTGTCAACCCCATCATTGTGGTCTCGGCCTCCAACTTTGCTTCGGCCATCCTGCTGGAGGCGGGTCTGAGTTTCCTCGGCATTGGCGTGCAACCGCCCATGCCCTCGTGGGGCAGTATGATCAAAGAGAATTACGCCTTTATCATTTTGGATGCCGCCTATCTGGCTGTCTTGCCTGGCATCGCCATCATGTTGTTGGTGCTGGCCTTTATGTTGATGGGCAACGCCTTGCGTTCGGCGATTGATAATAAATAATTTTTTCGTATTTTTGCAGTCCAAAATATGTATTATGGCTCGAATCATGGCTATCGACTTAGGTAGGAAACGCTGTGGCATCGCCGTCACCGACCCCCTGCAAATCATCGCCAACGGCCTCACTACCGTGGAAAGCGGCAAGCTGGCTGATTGGGTGGTGGACTATGTGGGCCGTGAAGAGGTGGAGACTATCGTCATC
The DNA here is from genome assembly GCA_024681295.1 of Bacteroidales bacterium. Taxonomy (GTDB): domain Bacteria; phylum Bacteroidota; class Bacteroidia; order Bacteroidales; family F082; genus Limimorpha. The sequence goes on along the minus strand of JAILBC010000033.1, from coordinate 35,467 downwards.
GGCGAGCCGAAGGACATGCACAATAACCCTTCGGACTGCTCCAAGTACATCGAGCCCCTCGTTAACCGCCTGCGCAAGTTGCTACCCCAGATGAATATTGTCCGCTACGACGAGCGCTTCACTTCGGTGATGGCCCACCAAACCATGATCGACGCAGGCCTGAAAAAGAAACAACGGCAGGACAAGGAACTCGTCGACACCATTGCGGCAACCATCCTGTTGCAATCGTTTATGGAAAGTAAAAAACTGAATAACTGAACAACTGATCAACTTCCAACTATCATGATATTACCTATTGTTGCTTACGGACACCCGACTTTAAAAGCTGTGGCCAAAACAATTGACAAAGACTTCCCTGAACTGGAAAAACTCATCGCCGACATGTGGGAGACACTGACGCATTCCGAGGGGGTGGGACTTGCTGCTCCTCAGGTGAACCAGTCGATTCGCCTGTTCCTCGTCGACGCCAACCCGTTCTATCCCGATTACCCCGATGCCAAGGACTTCAAGCGAGTGTTCATCAACGCCGAACTCATCGACACTTTCGGTGACGAGGTACCGTTCAAGGAAGGATGCCTCAGCCTGCCAGGCATCTACGAAGAGGTGATGCGTCCCGACGGCATTCGCCTGCGTTACATGGACGAGAACTTCGAAGAGCACGAAGAGGAATTTACTGGCATCAAGGCACGCATCATCCAACATGAATACGACCACCTCGAAGGTCATGTTCACGTGGACCATGTAGCGCCCCTTCGCAAAATGCTCCTTCAAGGCAAACTCCGCGACATCTCAGAAGGAAAATGTGATGTAGATTATAGGATGATTTTCCCGAAGAAAAAAATTAGAAGATAATATGAAACGTGTGTTGTTTTTGGTGGTTTTATTTGCCACCGTGGCCATCACTGGATGCCACAATAACCCGAAGACCCCAACTACCAATGAAAACGCAGTGACAGAGGTCAATGCCAATTCACCGGAGGCCTTGTTCAATGCCATCGGGGAAAGAATGTACGCCAAGCAGGATCCCCAGGAGACCATTAAGATGGTGGATAGATTGGTGACTGACTATCCCGAATACGAGAACAATCCCGTTGCCCTTTTTATGTTGGCTAGTTTCGTCTACGACGAGCAGATGCACGACTTCGACAAGGCTCGTGAGACCTACCAGCGTGTCATTGATGAATATCCTGGAACACCTTTCGCCAACGATGCCGCCATCGCCATCACCCAACTGGGGATGACCCCCGAGGAGTTGGTGAGGATGTTTGAGGAGCAGAATCCACAAGATTAAATGCGCCTCGGAGAGGCGCTATTTCAATAACCCCAGGTCAGCGAGCAGAGCGAGCGCAGCCTGGGGTTTCGTGATATCTGCCATAAAATAGGCGTGTCGAAGACACGCGACTATCTCATCGATAGAAGTGGTGTGTCTCCGACACACTTTTCTTTTGTTGGTCTTGGAAGCCCCACGCTACGCTGCGCTGGCGTGGGGTTATTGAGGTCGCACCCCCTCGGGGTGCCATGTTGGTCGTCTCCTATTGAATTCCGAAAGCCTTCTTGAAACTATCGACCAAGTCCAGTTTCTCCCATCCGAAGAACTCCACGTTCTTGTAAAGTTTCTTGCCTTCGGCAAAAGTCTCTTTGTCCTTGTAAAAGACTTCCACCTTGCGGGTCTCAGGGGTGCGACCGAAGTGGCCGTAGGAAGCGGTTTCCTCGAAGATGGGGTTGGTGAGGCCGAAGCGCTTCACGATAGCGTAGGGGCGCAGGTCTACCATGCTGCGGATCTTCTCGGCGATGGCCTCGTCTGACAACACCTTGCCGTCTTTGCCCTTCACATGGGCCGTGCCTTCGGTGTTGACATAAAAGCCCACAGGCTCAGCAATGCCAATGGCGTAGGCAATCTGCACCAGAGCTTGGTCGCAGAGACCAGCGGCCACCATGTTTTTGGCGATATGGCGTGCGGCGTAGGCTGCGGAACGGTCCACCTTCGAACTGTCCTTGCCCGAGAAGGCACCGCCGCCGTGGGCACCGCGACCGCCGTAGGTGTCGACGATGATCTTACGGCCCGTGAGGCCCGTGTCGCCGTGGGGACCTCCGATGACGAACTTACCCGTGGGGTTCACAAAGATCTTCATGTCCTGGTCGAATAGCTTGCGGAGCTTGGCCGGCAACTTACGTTTCACACGCGGGAGCAAGATGTTGAGAATGTCGGCCTCGATCTTGTCGACCATGCGCATGTCGGCCTCGCGCTGGGCTCCTTCGGTGTTATCTGCGGGCTTGATGAACTCGTCGTGCTGGGTGCTGATAACGATGGTGTCTATTCTCATAGGTTTCCAGCCGTCTTCATATTCCACCGTGACTTGCGACTTGGCGTCGGGGCGGAGATATTTCATCTGTTTGCCCTCGCGGCGGATGGCGGCAAGTTCCTTGAGAAGCAGGTGGGCCAAGTCAATGGTGAGGGGCATGTAATTGGCGGTCTCATTGGTAGCGAAGCCGAACATCATGCCTTGGTCGCCAGCGCCTTGCTCTTCAGGCTTCTCGCGGCCCACGCCCATGAAGATGTCATTCGACTGGCCGTGGAGGGCGGAGAGGACGCCGCACGACTGGGCGTCGAATTGGAATTCTGATTTATTGTAGCCGATACGGTCGATGACCCGGCGTGCGATGTCTTGGATCTCGACGTAAGCGTTGGTGCGGATCTCGCCGGCCACCACACAAAGACCGGTGGTCACCAAGGTCTCACAAGCCACTTTTGACTTGGGATCGTTGCGAAGGATTTCGTCCAATACGGCATCCGAAATCTGGTCGGCCACTTTGTCGGGATGGCCTTCGGAGACCGATTCTGAAGTGAAGTAATAACCCATAACAAATTGATTATTAAATGATTAATAAATTAATTTGTGTGGGAAGTTGTTGACTGAAAGGGAAGGAAAAAGCATTGGTTTAGCATTTTTTCTTGTGGTTGCAATCAAAACAAATCTTTCCACGTTTGCGCCGGCAAAGATAAGAAATAATTTAGAATTGAGAATTTAGAATTGAGAGATTTTTTTTCATAAGTAGCATCCGCCTGGGCGGATGCCAGCTCTGTAGGACGTAAATTCCCTACAAAGCTGGCATCCCTCCGGGATGCTACGGAATGACGATCTTTTGCGTCTTCATGCTGTCGCCGTCGATCAACCGCAACACGTATACCCCGGGCGTCATGCCAACTGTAGAGACGCCATAATATGACGTCTCTACGTTTGTAATGATCCGTCCCATCATGTCGATGACCTGTAGCGTTGCATCAGGGCACGTCTCTATCAGCAACCGGATTTCCCCGTTGCTGATAAACGCAAAGACATCCTGGTTGTCGAGGCTGTTTCCATCGGCGGCGAACACCAGTTTGAACCTTGAAGCATAATCCGTTGTCTTGGCACTGAAGGTGTAGCTTGGATTCGCCAGCAAGTCCACATCGGCGCCGGTGCGGTTGTCAATGAGATGGAGGTAGCGCATATTCACTTCCTCGGGGTTCACCGTGAGGGTGTAGTTGCCGTTTTCGGCGGCCTTGAAGTTGACAGGCACCTCGCCTTGTTGGTCGGCGAACACCACGGCATAGTCCTTCAATCCTTGCGAGATGTACATCTTAGAAACGTCGGCCTTCATGTTGAATTTTCCTAAGGTGGGGCCTTCTCCGAAACGCACGCGGGCACGGTCGATGATGGTGGTTTCAGCGCGGTTTGTAGAAGCTTGGCTTAGACTCAGGCAAATCGCGCCGTTGTGGTTTTGGGTTGTGGGTGGGGTGGTCGTGAAGGTTACCGCGTTGTCGTTTGCATCGGCGGCCTGCACAAACAAGCCTTGCATCGGGGCAATAACGCCGTTTTGTGAGGTATTGATGACCAAATCGTCGCCATTGGCATTCATTACGTAGAAGTCGCGGGCTGTGGTAAGGTAGGCGTTGCAAGCGAAGGGGTTGCCGATGAGGTTGAATCCAGCACAAGGCGCCGAGACATCGTAGGTCAGCGGCACTTCGACATTCTCATTCGAGGGGCGTAATTGGCCATTGATATCTATCGTCACAGTGGAGTTCACGCCATCACCGCTGTTGGCGTAGAGGTAGCCTTGGCCGTTGTAGAGCTTGAAGTACGGGCTGAGGTAGAAATATTGCAAGTAGTTCTCCCATTCCTTCCCGGCGCTTTGGTTGAAGCGGTAGAGGTCGTATTCGTTGGCGAACATGCTCGCTGTAGGTTCTTCGGCATTCCGCATGGGTGAAGCGATCAGATACCAGCCGTTGGCTTTGTCTTCCCCATTGGTTTGCGCGATGGAGTAAGGCGTAATGCTCTTCTGCACTGTGGCCGTCACACCTTGGTTGTTGTGCTTCAACTGGGCACCGTCAGCGATGGTGAGGCTGCCGCCGTTGGCCACATGGATTTCATCGACTTGGACAGTGCATCCACCTGGAATCACCGCGTCGCCAATGATGAGGGCGTCCTCGTTCACTCCAGGCACCACACCCAGAGTCCAGTTCTCCGTTTCGTTCCAGTAGCGGTTCACGGTTTGGTTGACAAAGGCGTTGTCGATGGAGAGCATGACATCGGAAATGGAGAAAGCGTAAGTGTAGCCGCCCTGGTTGCTACTGCTTACATAAGCATAGAAACCGACATACACCGTCTGACCGGCATACTCATTTAACGAGAGTACTGTTACACCTGCTGACTGGTCATCCACATGGTTGTCCCAAATGTCATCGGAGTAATAATTTAAATTGGTAGAGTTCACGAAGGAAGAATTGTTTGAAACCCGCACCTTAATCTGAATATGGGAACTGGTTTGAGTGGAATGGTGGAAAGTAAGACTCATGCCTGGACTGACCTCGATCTGCGGCATGATAAGGGTGGCGGAGCCATTGGAGGTCGGAGCATGCATGTCACTATATTCATAACCAAGATAATTATACCAACTCCAATAACAAGAACTGGAACCCGTCTTGTCCCAACAGGTGGGAAACATGACACCATTAAATTGTTCTTCGTAAGTCTCGCCCACCGCAAGGCTGATGGGGTCGCAAGCGGTGGCAAAAAGGGCAGTGAAACTCCATTCGCTGTCGCCGGAGGCATAATGGGCTTTCACCCGAACCTGATAACGATGTGCAACCTGAAGTCCTTCGAGGGTGTAAGGAAGAGACGTGATGTTGTTTACCGTGGTCCATTCTTGGATGTCGTCGTCGATGCGGTATTGCAGTGTCCAGGAAGTCTCACCGTGGGTGGTCCAGTTAAGCGGCGCACTGTTGGCGGTCACATTGGATGCCACAACCACATCGGGTTTCACGCGTTTCGTGACATTCACATTGTCGAGATATATCGTGTTGGCCTTGTTGGAAACGTTATTATAATTACTCACCGTCGATTCCACATAGAAAGCAATGCGGATTGTCTGGTTGTTGAAGGCCGACAAGTTGAAGTTGACTTCAGTGGGATAGCATGGGATGTCGTAATAATTCCGGCCTGTGGTGCCCTCATAGTCCCACAACCCCAAAGTTGTCCAGGTGGCACCATCGTCGGTGGTGACCAGCACGGCGAAGCGGTTGTCGTCCAAACCCGAGGTGGCCGATTGGTTGTAAAGCAGCGCCAGGTCGAAGTTGAGTTGATAGCCTTCGCCCATCTCGATGCTCGGGGAAATCAGCCAGTAATGATCGTCATCACCGTAACCCGTTGCCGTACGCATGCTTTCGGAGTAATACAACATGCCGTTTTCGTCATTGGTGAAAACAAGAGAATTGTTGCCCCACTCCCAAGTAGAAGGGAAGGCTGACCCAAAGGAAAGAGAAACAGTGTGGTTAAGTACCTCGTCCAACAGGTCGTCGGAAAAACACCAACCCCTGCTGGAAGAAGAAACCAAGTCGGTGTATAAGTCGAAATCTTCGATGAAAGGAGCAGTGCAACTCGTAATGAAAGGAACTACACCTGACCATTCGCTGGTCTCGGTGGCGGAGCAGGCCGCCCTCACCCTCGCGACATACGGGGTGCCTTCGGCAAGGTTGCTCAAGGTGCAGGCAGGCTGGCTAACGGTTTGGTAAGTTTCTGGCCATTCAATATTGTTGTAGTAAGAGTTATAGACGGAGAGGGAGGCGTAATAGTAATAATAAATATCAATGGGCATATACTGCACCTGCCATTCCGTCTCCGTGCCTCCGGCGGTCCATTGCAGCATGGCGGAAGCCGATGTGACATTGGAGACCGTCAAACCCGTGGGTTCTGTGCAATCAGGGATGGGACACACCACAATGTCATCGATAAAATGCTCGAATGAATAAAGGGGTGAGGTATTCTCTTGCCGGATGGCGATATAAGTGCCGCTGCCCGTATAATTGGCAAAACTCACCTTGCATCTATGGTATCCTGTGTTTTCGGGCAATGCTACTTCTCCAACCTGCTCAAACGATCCAGGGTCGTTCGGGTTGGTCATCACGCCCACTTGCAGTGTGGTAGCAATATAACTCATGGATGCGACGGCAAACACCAATTCGTTGCCGTTTATCGGGTGTTGGGCATCCAAGGGAATCTCGGGCAACACGACGATATTGATATCTCCTGGTTCCCCGGCATATAATTCCAAGTCAAAATCGCCAGAATTAGTGTAGTAAGAAGATACATGAGGAGCATACGCTCCATTAGAATAATACGACCAGCATGGCGGGAGAACACCATAAACCATATCCTCGAAACCGGTGCTGTAAGGCAGGCTCGTGAGGGGCACACATTCGGTGGCAAACCAGGTCTCCACCCAGTCGCTGTAGAGGCCTTCGCCACAAACAGCTCTCACGCGGACCTCATAGCCGTGCGAGGGTTCAAGTCCTTGCAGCGTGAATGGATTGGTGACGGAGCCTTCCACCGTGGTGTACTCGCTCTCGTCGGCCTTGCGGTATTGCAGCTCCCAAGCGGGACTGTCGTTGAGGATGTTGGTCCAGCTCAGCGTGGCGGAGTTGGTAGTGATATTGTTTGCATGCAAGTCGGTGGGCGCGTAGCAATAATCATCACCTTGGTAGAGATAGCAGAAGGTGACCTTAGGCAGGAACGACTGGTAGCCATAATCGTTGTAAGAATGGTAGTAGTACGACGATCCATAGCCTGCAGTATTTTCCGTGGTCACGCCCAACCAATAGGCGTAAGCGGTATTGACGTTTCCCGATGGATTCGATGAGAATGAGACACGCAAGTTGTCTCCGTTGTAATGGTAAGGCTGGTCAAACTCAATCATCATCTGGTGATCGATGATTCTGATGGAACCAATGTAACAGGTAACCGAAGGATTGGTTAAGGGTATACTTGTTGAATTGAATTCGGTGACACTTGTCTCGGACAAGGAGAGGACATATCTCACATCACCCCAGTCGATGTTGGCGGTGTTGGATGCGCTGTTGTAGAATACCAACTGACTGATGTCGGCATTGGCCATGCCCTGCAAGTCCTCGGCGGGAATAATGAATTGTCCGTTAAAGGAGTTGTTGACATAATAGCCTAAAACGGGGACTGTAGTATTGGTTACTGTGCCATCGTTCACAGTAAGCTGGTTGCCAAGGAAGAAGCGGCATGGGGCACTCCAGCCGCTTACGTCGTTGGTGCCTTCGTTTGAGCGGACGTAGGCGTAGTAGGTACGTCCTGGCTCAAGACCCGTCAGTTGGAAGGGATTGGCCGTGATGTTGGCGAACTGCGGATGGGTGTAGCTCTGCGGCTCGTAGTCAGGGTTGTCGGTGTAGAACAAGTCCCAATGGTCCTCGTTGTCCCTCGCCACCCAAGTAAGGGTGACTCCCGCCGGGCTGACGTTGCTCGCTCTCAATCTTTGGGGAACATCGTAAGGTGCCTTGGTGGTGAAGCTCTTAGTATTAGTTGGCTCGGTGATTTCGGTGGGGCTGCACACGGCTCTCACGCGCACCGAATACTGGGTTTGTGGCTGAAGGCCGGTCAAAACGTAGGGAATTTCAGTCACTCCCGTTATGGCGGAGAATTCGGTCGCGGCCTGTGTTTTGTATTCCACAATCCATTCGGTGGCATTGCCGGCAGTCCATTTGATGGTGGCGTTTCGGGCCATGACATCCTCAGAGGGGACTTGCAAGTTGGAAGGATAGCTGCAACTTGGCGTGACATTTACCTTCATGTTATCCATATAGGTGGCTTCGCCATTGATGCTCTCGCCGCGCAAGATGATGTTGGAAGTTCCGCTTGGTATGGCGAAACGATAGGTGTACCAACCTGCTGTGGTCTCGTATGGCACACCCGTACCGCTGGTTGAGTAGTAACGGGGGATAAAGCCTATCTCCGTGCCACTCTCAATCGTGCCATCGGGACTGGCAAAGATGCGGATGCCCTCTCGATAGTAGGATTGGGAGGTGCGATACACATCGATGCTGAAATCATAGTCCTCACTTGCTTCAAACTGCATCTCGGGCAGCACGAGCTTGGTGTAGGTGCCGTTCGACATGTTGGGCAGTCGCAGTTGGTGGGTGCTGTTGGTGCCGTTGGTGCCGACATACACTTGGAAAATACTCGTGCCGTCGCCGCTGATATGCTCGTTAACAAAACAGGGGTCGTTGAAGTTGCCGGAGCTGTGGCTCTCAAAGTCCTCCGACCATGGGAAGTCGGTCACCACGCTGCAACCTGTGGTGAACTGGCATGAGGCGGCACTCCATTCGCTGTAGTCGTTGTTGCCGCAGTTGGCACGCACGTAGGCGTAATAGGTGGTTTGCGGTGTCAAGCCAGTAATGGTACCTGGATTGCTGGCCACATCGACGATAGCGTATTGTCCCACATCAGTCAAGGGGTCAAAGTCGGCATCGGCCTTGTAGGCGATTTGCCAGGCGGAATATCCAGTTTCGGTATCGGTCCAACTCAAAGTGGCGCTGCTGCTTGTCGTGCTTTGCATGACGAGATGCTCCGGCTCGCTGCAAGTCGGTGTGACTCTCACCTTGAGATTGTCCAGATAGGTGGCGTAGCCATATTGGCTCTCACCACGCAGAATGATGTGACAACTACCGGTCAGCGGGATGGTGAGTCGGTAGGTGTACCAAGCGTTGGCAGTGGTTTCGGCTGGAATCACGGCATTGCCGACGGAATAAACGCGTGGGATAAATGCCATCTCGGTGGCACCTTCAATCTCGCCGTCGGTGCTGGCAAACACCCTAATGCCTTCCGTAGTGTAATCAGTGTAATTGCCCGATCGATACATGTCGATGCAGAATTGATAGTCTGTTCCCGCCTGCAACTGCATTTCGGGCAACACGAGTTTTGTGAGGGTGCCCGCTTGCATATTGGGCAGTTGCAATAGATGGGTGTAGTTGTTTCCCATGGAGTAGGTATAAACTTTGAATACTCCCGTTGAACTGCCCGAAATATGTTCGTTCACCCAGCACTGGTCACTGAAGTTGCCTGAATTATAACTTTCGAAGGTTTCCGTCCAGGGGAAGGTGGTTACTGAGGCACATTCTGTGGTGAATGTACAGGACGCCACGCTCCATTCGCTGTAGCCAAGCGTGCCGCAATTGGAGCGCACATAGGCGTAATAGGTGGTAAGTGGTGTCAAGCCGGTGATGGTGCCAGGATTGCTGGTCATATCGGCAATGCTGTATTGACCCAAGTCGGTTTCGGGATTGAAGTTGGCACCTGCCTTGTAAGCAATTTGCCAGGCGGTTTGGCCCTCCGCGCCGTTGGTCCAACTTAAGGTGGCGGTGGTGCCTGTGGCATCCACGAAAATAGGGTCGGAAGGCTGCTTGCAGGGCAGTTCTTCCTTCACCTTGAAGTTGTCGAGGTAGAAGGCGTTGTTGCTCTTGTAATCGCCTTTTAAAATGACACGGATGGTGTTGGAGGGGAGAAGGAACTCGTAACTATACCATCCCGAGGCGGTTTCTGCGGGGACATCATTTCCGCCTTCAACAGGTGTTTTGTTGTATTGGCGCGAGATGAAGCCCACTTCGGTGGCGTTTTCCAGCGTGCCATCGGAACTAGCAAAAATGTGTACACCTTCATCCGCATAACTGGTACTATTGGTGTTGCGTAAGGCATCAAGGATGAATTTGTACTCGTGACCAGTGGGGAAGGCCATCACGGGAAGGGCCAACTCCAAGGAAGTGCCGCTCATACTGGAAGATGGCATGACAAGCTTCTTGGTGGCGTTGCCTGATTGTGTGGAAGTCGTAACTTGGAACAAATAGTTGCCCGAGCCTGCCACTCGTTTGTTGATCCAGCAGGGTTCATTGAAGGAATAGGCGATGTTTCCGGAAGTGTTGGAATTGCCCTCATAACTATCAAAATCCTCAGTCCACGGGAAAGCGCTGATGGCCTCGCAAGCCGTGGTGAAAGTCACCGTGGCCCATTGGTCGTCGTCGCAGGTGGCGGTGACGCGGGCGATGTAGTCAGTGTTGGCCGTGAGGCCAGTGAGGTTGCAGCTGGTGACACTCACATTGTTGGCGAAAGTAGTCCAAGAGGTGGCTTCGGCGGTTTTGTATTCCACCTTCCATGCTGTGCCGCCGTTGGCCTGCCAGTTCAAGGTGGCGGTGTTGGCACCGAGGTCGGAGGCTTGCAATGCCAAAGGGCGTTTGCATAAGGAAGCCGCAGTTTGGTAGATGAGCACCCTAAGTTGGTCCTTATTGCTGTTCCTTGTGCCAGAAACATCAGGCGAACTTGGATCCAAGTCCGTGCCATTTTGCGCCTTGTACAAGGTGTTGTTGGAAATACCGCCGAAAGAACGGCACGACAATCCGCTGTTCGAAATCGCTGTGTTGTCGTCGAAGATAAGAGCGATATTTCTGCCTGTGTAGTCGAAAGGCGTGTTGAAGACAATGTCGCTCCAACCATTGGCTGCAAAGGTCACCGTGCCAGAAAACACCTTGTCGGCTGCCGTAACCGAAATCCAGTCGGAATTGGAAGTGAAAGCGGTTTTGTCGGTGTTCAACAAATACAGGTCGCATTGGCGGGATTTCTCATTCGCTGTGCCATTGTAAAAACCAATGCTGAAAATGATGCCAAGGTCGCCATTAATACCCAACTCAGCAGCAGTATAGATTTGTTCCGTCAGGGAATATTGGTTGCCTGAATTGGTGGGGACGCTCCCGTTATTAGAAGAGGTTCCCGAACCGATATAGGTATAGTCGGTAGGTGTATACGAGATGACGTTGCTCCAAGCACTATATTCACCACCGCCACAGTCAGATTTCATACGGGCGTAATAGGTCATATCGGAGGTCAGGCCAGTGATTTCGCGCGTCACCGTAGTGCCGTTAGTGGTGAAGCCGTCGGTCACTTCAGTGTAGGTCCCTAAGGCAAACTCGCTGTCGGTTCCGTATTGAAGCACCCAGTTGGTGGCCGTGCCGCGCTCCGTCCAGGTGAGGGTGGCATGGTCGCCTTCCCTCGGCGTGACCGTGGCCTGCAAGTTCACCGTCATTGGGCAAGGAAGTAGTTGGCCGGTTACCTCGATATCGTCAATGAACCATTGGTAAGAGGTGCTGGATGCCAAAGGACGATGGCGGAATGCCACTAAAGCACCGGCAGGAGAATCCGACAAAGGAACTGAATACTGCTTGTAGGTAGTGCCTTCCGTGTAATCATAGGAAGTGACCTGCACGAAAGTCGAGGCATCAGTGACATCGGTGATGTATCCGATATCGAAAGTGCCGCAATTCGCATTCGTGCTACCAGGTCTCGACCAAAACGTGACGGTCATAGAACCCGCTTCTGCCTCGATATAAGGCATTGCAACGATATTCCAATACTCTGAATTGCTCTGCTGGATGGCTTTGGTGAATTTGAAACAGCGGCTTACACTGTATGCGTTACTGTTACTAATGGTGGAAGTACTGTTTGTGATAACTTTTGTCCAACCCACAGGAAAATCATAGTTGGCGTACGAGCCAAAATTTTCCGAAAACAGTGTAACTGTTTGTGATTGTGCGGAAACCAGTTGGGGCATGGCAAGCGCCAGCATCATAAGGAGCCCGAAAAAAATACCCCTCATTTTGAAAAATCTTGTAAAAATGTCCATATCTAGAAAACAATAATCAATGGTTCGAAAAATGTTAGGCCAAAGATATGTTTTTCCGCGCTCACGTCAAAGAAAAAAACTAAAAATTTAAAAGTTCTAGGTCAACTCAAAACGAAAAAGTAGAGAGTTTTTTCAAAATTAATAAAAAATCTTCAACTTTTTTATGCCACATATAAAAATAATATTGTATCTTTGCAGCCAAAATTAATATCACTATGACCTATCCAGTATCACAAATAGCCAATCAACTCCTCATCTATTCCGCCGATATGGGACGTGAGTTGATGACCAACATGAAGCTTCAAAAGATGCTCTATTATCAACAGGGTTTCCACCTGGCCTATTTCAACACTCCTCTTTTCGATGAGGAAATCGAAGCATGGATGTATGGTCCAGTGGTTCCTGCTATGTACGACCGATATAAAACCAATGGACACAACGGAATCGAACCTGACCGAACCATCGAATTCAATTTCGACCAACCTCAGGAACTTTCGTTATTTAACGAAGTCTGTCGAGTTTATGGAGCGTACTCGACCATCGGTTTAATGAATATGACCCACCAAGAATCTCCTTGGAAGAACACTCCTACTGGAGAAGGAAATATAATTCCCAAGAGCGTAATGAGATCGTTTTTCAAGAAGAGACTTAAGGCTTGAAATGGTAAAACGTGTTAAACAATCCACCAAAGACGATGGCCTTTTGTTTATCAAGAACGCCATCGAAAGGAAGGTTATCAGCCGTTCAGAGGTTGAGACTCTGACTAACATCAATTACCCTTTGTTCTCGTTCCGTTACTTCAATGATGTTTCTTTGAGGGACTGTGTCAAACCCAAATTCTTCATTAATTTTCTCAACCGCTTGAGAAGCCTTTCTATTCTTGGATGGGAAGAAATCCGTCGGTCTAACCGCCACTCTTACGGTATGGAGCCGATACCGCAAAACCAAATTAAGCAAATAGGTTTACTCCCTTCGTTTGTCACAAGGGAAGTGGAACTTCACGTATTTCGGGCTGTTGGTGATAACAGAGTGATGGTAGGGCTTCAAGAAGGGAAGCTGTTCCATATCTTTTTTGTGGAGGCTAAATTCGGAGAGGTCTTTTCACATTAATTCTTCGTTAGCTTCTGGAAAGCCTCCTCAATGCTGATGTCTTCCTTTTGTAAGGTTTTGATGATCAGATTGTTGTTGACTGACCAACGCATCAGTTCGGCGCGGATGTCGGTGTCACCTTCGGGCTCGATGATCCAATGATTGTTCTTCACGCGCTGAACCTTGGCGACGCCGGGGATGCTGAGCAACTGTTGCTGGCTGACCTCGCTCTCGAACTCCACGATGACCACGTTGGCGGCCGTCTGAGTCTGCTTCAGGTTCTCGATGCGGTCGTCGGCTACCACCACACCTTTATTAATAATGATGGCACGCTGACAGATGGCTTCCACCTCCTGCATGATGTGGGTAGAGAGAAGCACGGTCTTCTCCTTGCCCAAGCTGGAGATGAGGTTGCGGATGTCGACCAGCTGGTTGGGGTCGAGGCCTGAAGTGGGCTCGTCGAGGATGAGCACCTTGGGGTCGTGCATCATGGCCTGGGCCAATCCTACACGCTGGCGGTAACCCTTGGAGAGGGCACCAATCTTCTTGTGCGCCTCCGGGCCAAGGCCAGTCTCCTCAATCATCGCGTTGATACGGTCCTTGGCGGCTTTGCCCTTCAAACGGTGGATGCCGGCCACAAACTCGAGGTACTCACGCACATACATGTCGAGATATAAAGGGTTGTGCTCGGGTAGGTAGCCTACGATGCGCTTCACCTCCATGGGTTGCTCCAACACGCTGAAGCCGTTCACGCTCACCGTGCCCGAAGTGGGAGGGATGAAGCAGGTGATGATTTTCATCAGGGTCGACTTGCCCGCACCGTTGGGGCCGAGCAAACCCACGATACCCTTGTCGATGCTGAGTGTGACCTTGTTAAGCGCAAGTTGCTCACCGTATTGCTTGGTGATATTTTGAATCTCGATGGACATTTTTTTTCGATTTGAGTGCAAAGGTATGAAAATTATTCGTACTTTTGCGCCCTCGTTAGTAAAAACTGTTCTATCTATTTTTGTAATAAAGCGTACCACCATGGGCGAAGATGATGTTACGCGAACATAAATTGGATAAACGTATTTAAAAGAAAATGAACTACTTAAGTTACAAAACTGTCAGTGTCAACAAGGAACATGCCGAGAAGAAATGGTATGTCATCGATGCTGAAGGCCAGATTCTCGGACGTTTTGCCTCCGAGGTTGCCATGATTCTCCGTGGCAAACGCAAACCCTGCTTCACTCCCCACAGCGATTGTGGCGACAATGTGATCATCATCAACGCCGAGAAGATCCAGCTGACGGGCAACAAGATGGAAGAGAAGTACTATGTCCGCTACACCGGTTTCCCGGGCGGCCAGCGCATCCGCAGTGTCAAGGAACAGCTGAACCGCAAGCCCATCGCCGTTCTCGAGCACGCCATCAAGGGCATGCTGCCGAAGAACAAGCTTGGCGATGCCATTTACCGCAACCTCTACGTCTATGCCGGTCCCAACCACCCGCACGAGGCACAGAAGCCAGAAGAACTCAAAATTAACACTATTAAGAAATAATCATGGAAGTAATCAACGCTTTAGGTAGAAGAAAGACCGCCGTTGCTCGCATCTACATGAAGGTCGGCGACGGTAAAATTACGGTGAACAAGCGCGACTACAAGGAGTACTTCCCAACGAGCATCCTCCACTATGTGGTTGAGCAACCTCTGATGCTTACCGATAACCTCGGCAAGTACGACATCAAGGTCAACCTCGACGGTGGTGGCATCAACGGCCAAGCCGAGGCTCTCCGCCTCGCCATCAGCCGCGCGCTCTGCGAGATCGATCCCGAAAATCGTCCTACCCTGAAGGCCAAAGGTCTCATGCGCCGCGACCCGCGTATGGTCGAGCGTAAGAAACCCGGTCAGCCTGGTGCCCGTAAGAAGTTCCAATTCAGCAAACGTTAAGCTATTCTCAGCCGAGCGATTTTGTTTAGTATCCAAATTGTGGAGATTTTTCATTATGAAGACTACTCTACAATTGTGTTTAGTGAATGTAAACATTAAAAAGAAAACTCATGACCCAAGTAACTTTTGAAGAATTATTGGATGCCGGATGTCATTTCGGTCATCTGAAAAGAAAGTGGAATCCCGCCATGGCTCCCTATATCTTCATGGAGCGTAACGGCATCCACATCATCGACCTCAACAAGACCGTTGCCAAGGTCGACGAAGCTGCCACAGCCATGTGCCAGCTGGCCAAATCGGGCAAGAAGATCCTCTTCGTCGCCACTAAGAAACAAGCCAAAGACGTTGTAGCTGAACTCGTCGCAAAAGTCAACATGCCCTACGTGACCGAGCGCTGGCCCGGCGGCATGCTCACCAACTTCGCCACCATCCGCAAGGCCGTGCGTAAGATGACCAGCATCGACAAAATGATGGTCAGCGACGCCTACAAGAGCCTTTCCAAGCGTGAGAAACTCCAAATCGAGCGTGAACGCGAGAAACTCGAGAAGAACCTCGGTTCCATCAGCGACCTGAGCCGTCTGCCCTCCGCCGTGTTTGTCGTCGACATCATGAAAGAGCACATCGCCGTCGCCGAAGCCCGCAAGCTCAATATCCCGGTGTTCGCCATCGTCGACACCAACACCAACCCCAACCTCGTCGACTTCCCCATCCCGGCCAACGACGACGCTTCCAAGAGCATCGCCCTGATCGTCGGTAAGATGGTCGACGCCATCGAAGAAGGCCTCAACGAACGCAAACTCAACAAAGAGAACAACGTAGAAGAGCCTGAAGATGCCGCCGAAGATGAAGCTCCCGTCGAGAACGAGGAAGAGGAAAACAAAGATGAGCGTAAGCCTCGCGCCCGCCGTCCCCGTAAACCCATAGCAAAAAACTAACCCTTTAGAAATCACATCACTATGAATATTACCGCTTCTCAAGTCAACGAACTGAGACAAATGACCGGCGCCGGCATGATGGACTGCAAGAAGGCCCTCGTCGAGACCGACGGCGACATTCAGGCCGCTATCGACATCCTCCGCAAGAAGGGTATGGCCAAAGCCGCTAAACGCGCCGACCGTAATGCCAGCGAAGGCTGCGTGCTCTCCAAATGCACTGAAGACCACACCTACGCCGCCATTATCATGGTGAACTGCGAGACCGACTTCGTGGCCAACAACGCCGACTTCGTGAAATTCACCAAGGACGTGCTTGACAAAGCCGTCGCCAACCGCGTGAAAGACATCGAAACCCTGAAGGCCATGACCATCGACGGCCAAACCGTCGAAGCCCTCGTCGCCAACCAAAGCGCCGTGACCGGTGAAAAGACCGAACTCGGTGGCTTCAAAGTGCTCGAAGGCGTCTACGTGACCAACTACAACCACCCGGGCAACCGTCTCGCCACTATCGTCGAGATGAACAAGTCCTTCGACGGTGTCGAGGAAGTCAGCCACGAGGTGGCCATGCACGTCGCCGCCATGAACCCGCTGGCCGTCAGCGAGGAGTCCATCCCGCAAGAGGTGAAAGACCGTGAGTTCGCCGTGGCTATCGAAAAGACCAAGGAAGAACTCATCGGCAAAGAGATCGAAAAGGCCCTCCGTAAGGTCGGTATCAACCCCAACCACGTGGATAGCGATGACCACATCGATTCCAACATCACCAAGGGTTACATCACCGCTGAACAAGGTGCCCAAGCTCGTGAGATCAAGGCTACCGTTCCCGGTACCGTCAAGCTCAACGACGGTATGATCCAAAACATCGCCAAAGGTCGTCTGGGCAAGTTCTTCAAAGAGAACTGCCTGCTCAACCAGGTCTCCTTGGTGGCCGACCCCAAGACCGTCGGTCAGTACATCCAAGATGCCGACAAGGAAGCCACTGTGAAAGCTTTCTTCCGTATCAAGTTGGGTGAATAAACCGTTGACGAGACGTAATGTTAAAAAGGCTGACCCCCAAGGTCAGCCTTTTTTTTCGTTATTGCGAGGACGGCTATCGGGCTATTGAATAGACGTACCGTTTCTCGGAATTGACATGGGTCTCCACTTGCTCCTCTCCCTGAAGCAGCCCATGTAGGTCATGGGTAATCCCCGTTCCCCTTAACTTGAACACCGCCTCCTTCTTGGTCCAATATTCCGTGAATGTTCTTATTGGGTCATCACTCTCGCGAATGACTTGCAGTTCCTCCTCGTTCATGGTATAGCGCAACAAGCTGTCACTGACACTGCGGTAACTCTCAATGTCGATGCCCACCGGCTGGTCACTGACCACCACGGCGATGCCGTTCTTGCAATGACTGAGGTTGAAATGCACCTCTGGATAATCCATCAAAAAGGGCTTGCCATGTTCGTTATAACCAAACCGGAAAGGGTGGGTGAGTCCCCTTTGCTCCAACAAATCGCGGAGCATCACGTATGATTTCAGACAGGCAAACTGGCCGAAGAGGTGCTTGTAACGCAAGGCCTCCTCTCGACGTTCCTCTGAAACCAATGGCAAAAGACGCAGGATTTCCTCCTCAGAAATAACCGACATGTTGTCGAATATGAGTAACTCCTCACTCCTCACTCCTCACTCCTCACTAATTGTTCAACGCTTCCGCTCCTCCCACAATATCTATCAACTCGCTCGTAATCACATTCTGTCGCGCGTGGTTGTAATCGCGCCGTAACTCCACCAACAAGTTGGCAGCATTGTCGGAAGCGATGTGCATGGCGGTCATTCGTGCCCCGTGCTCAGCAGTCATGGCATCGAGCATGATTGCATAGAACAGAGTGTGTATCACCTTGGGTACCAATGCGTTGACGAATTCTTCTTTTGAGGGTTCAACCAGGTAATCGTAAACCTTCTGTTCAGCGTTTCCATCGAGGGCCTGACCGCCGTTCAAGGTTTGACTTTGGGTAGCCAAAGGCAGCACGGTCTCCACCCGGGGCTGCTGCACGCCGGCGTTCTTGTGGTGGTTGTAAACCATCACCACGCAGTCGATGCGGCCTTGCAGGAACTGTTCCACCATCTGGTCGCTGAGTTGGGTGGCCAACTCAAACGACAACTCCTCGCTGACGCTTTTGTGGATACTGGCCTTGATGCCGTTCTTCTCAGCAAACTCCGCGATCTTCTTTCCGAAGAGGTGCACGTCCACATTCTCGGCGCCTAACTGATTGGCATATTCATTATAGGTGCTTAGGAAAAGCTTGCTGATGCTGGAGTTGTAAACGCCACAGAGCCCCGAACTGGACGAAAAAGCCACGAGGGCGACCCGCTTGGGCTTACGTTGCTCGGCCAAGGGGATGTTCACCTTTTCGTCGAGCGAGCCGAGGTAATTGGAGAGGGCCTCGTTGAGTTTGCTCTTGTAGGGCAAGAAGTTCAACGTGGTTCGTTCCGACTTCTTCAACTTGGCTGCCGACACCATCTTCATGGCACTGGTGATCTTCTCCGTTGAGGCGACGGATGCGATGCGGGCTCTTATTTCTTTTAGATTGGACATATCAAGTATTATGTTCCGCTCGCAACGACAGTGGCTTCGTCTGTTAGTGTTTTTTTAATATCGTCATTGACAACCCCTTGACGTAACTGTTCAAGGATGTCTTTATGCTTAACTTCCAACAAGTTGAGGAACTGCTTCTCGAAGTCCTTGACCTTGTCGAGGGGGACGTTGCTGAGCAGACCGTTGGTGCCGCAGAAGATGATGGCCACCTGCTTCTCGACGGGCATGGGAGTGTACTGAGGCTGCTTGAGCAACTCCACGTTCTTTCGGCCTTTGTCGAGGATGGCAAGGGTGGCAGCATCGAGCTCCGCGCCGAAGCGTGAAAAGGCTTCCATCTCGCGGAACTGGGCTTGGTCGAGCTTCAAGGTGCCAGCCACCTTTTTCATCGACTTGATCTGGGCATTACCGCCTACGCGTGACACCGAGATACCTACATTGATGGCAGGGCGTACACCAGCGTTGAAGAGGCTTGTCTCGAGGAAGATCTGCCCGTCGGTGATGGAGATGACGTTGGTGGGGATGTAAGCCGAGACGTCGCCGGCTTGGGTCTCGATGATGGGCAGGGCCGTCATGGAGCCACCGCCTTTGGCGATGTCCTTGATGGAGTCGGGCAGGTCGTTCATCTGGCGCGCCACATCGTCGTTCTGGATGATCTTGGCAGCGCGTTCGAGCAGACGGCTGTGGAGGTAGAAGATGTCGCCAGGGTAGGCCTCGCGTCCCGGGGGACGGCGCAAAATCAACGACACCTCACGGTAGGCCACGGCTTGCTTGGAGAGGTCGTCGTAGACCACCAAGGCGTGACGACCCGTGTCGCGGAAATACTCGGCGATGGCAGCACCTGCGTAAGGAGCGTAGAACTGCATGGCAGCGGGGTCGGAGGCGGTAGCGCTGACCACAATGGTGTAGTCCATGGCCCCGTGGTCTTCCAGCGTCTTCACCAAGTTGGCCACGGTGGAGCCTTTCTGACCCACGGCGACGTAGATGCAGTAAACGGGCTTGCCTTGTTTGTAGTTCTCCTTCTGGTTGATGATGGTGTCAATGGCGATTGCGGTCTTGCCGGTCTGGCGGTCGCCGATGATGAGCTCACGCTGGCCGCGGCCTATCGGGATCATGGCGTCGATGGCCTTCAGTCCGGTCTGGAGCGGCTCGTTGACGGGTTGGCGGAAGATGACGCCTGGGGCCTTGCGCTCGAGAGGCATCTCATAGGTATTGCCTTGGATGGGTCCCTTGCCGTCGATGGGTCTTCCGAGGCCGTCGACGACGCGACCGAGCATGCCTTCACCAGCAAGCACCGAGGCGATGCGCTGAGTGCGGCGCACGGTCTCACCTTCTTTGATGCCCTCGGTGGGACCGAGAAGCACCACGCCCACGTTGTCTTCTTCGAGGTTGAGCACCACACCGGTGATGCCACTCTCGAATTCCACCATCTCGTTGGCCTGCACGTGGTCAAGGCCGTATACACGGGCCACGCCATCGCTCACCTGCAACACCTTTCCGATCTCTTCAAATTGGGTGCGGTTGCTCAGGTTCTCCAGTTGCATCTTCAAGATGCTTGATATTTCGCTCGCTTTCATCTTTAACTTTTATCTCTTAACTCTTAACTTTTAACTTCTCCAATCTGCCCTTAATGCTCGCATCCATCCGGTCGTGTTCGATGTCGAGGATGAAGCCACCGATGAGGGAGGAGTCGACCTTTGTGTGCAGCTCCACGTCGCGGTTGAAAGTCTCGCGAACGAAGTCACGGATACTTTCCAAAGCTTTGTCGTCGAGTTCGGCGGCGGCGGTTACGTCGGCGCGGAGCAACTGTTTCATTTCGCGGTACATCTCCTGATATTTCAAGGCGATGAGGAAGATCTTGTTCTCACGTCGCTTTGCCGTGACGAAGTTCAGGAAGTGGTCGAGGCAAGGATGCACTGGTTCGCCGATGGCAGTGCGGAGTAGCTCGATTTTCTCGTTGTCGCCAGCCATGGGGTTGGAGAGGGCATCGTTGAACTGGGGGATAGCGAGGCTGTAGTTGGCTGTCAGCAGGCATAGCTGGCGATAGACCTCCGTCTCGCAGTGCTGCTCGGCGGCGTCGCTCAACAACGCCCTGGCATATCGTACCGAAATCTTCCCGTTGTCCATGGCTTAGGCTTCAATGTGGGGTTGGTTCTCTTTCAGGATTTCCTCCACGTAACGGCTTTGGGCATCTTTGTCGGCGAGTTCCCGTTGAAGTAGTTTCTCGGCAATGTCGACTGAGAGGGTAATGACCTCGGCCTTGATCTGGTTCATGGCCTCAGTCTGCTCCTTTTGGATCTTCAGTCGTGCATCAGCCACCATCTTCTCAGCCTCGTTGCGCGCCTCGGTTCGGGCTTCCTCGATGAGTTGCTTGCGCAGTTCCTGACTCTCGTTGATGATGCGAATCTGCTCGGCCTGCTGTTCGGCGATGGCTTTCTCTTTGGCGGCCTCGATGCCAGCCAGTGCCTCGTTGGCTTCCTTGGCAGCTAACAAGGAGTCGCTGATATGCTGGTTGCGCTTGCTCACGGCACCCATGATCATCGGCCAGCCCACCTTGGCTAAGATGAGAAGCACGATGAGGAAGCCGATGAGCATCCAAATCATCAAACCGCTTTCAGGAAGAAACAGTTCCATTGCTCAACTTATTTAACCACAGCCAGGATACAGACGACCACAGCAAACAGGGTGGCACCTTCCACAAGAGCACCAGCGATGATCATGCTGGAACGGACGTTGCCGGCAGCCTCAGGCTGACGGGCAATGGCTTCCATGGCCGATTTTCCAATGCCTCCAATACCCCAGGCAGCACCGAGAACGGCAATAGCAGCGGCAAGGGCAGCGATACCAGGCACGTAGGCCCCGATTTCAAGTAGGACTGATAAAATGTTCATAATTTTAATGTTTTAAGATTTGATATTTAGTGATATAACTTTTAACTCTTAACTTTTAACTTTTAACTTTTAACTAACTTCTTTTCTTCCTCTCCCTCCTGTGCCATCCCAATAAATATTGAACTCAACATGGTAAAAACATATGCTTGAATATACGCCACCAAACACTCCAACGCCGTCATGAACACCATCATGAAAATGGAGATGATGGAGGTGGCACTTCCTAATCCTGCGCCGTACATTCCACCAATGATGAAAATCAAGGCCATCAGCACCATGATGATGATGTGACCAGCTAGGATATTGGCGAACAGACGGATCATTAGGGCGAAGGGCTTGGTGAGGGTCGAAACGAGCTCGATGATGGGCATCAGGGGGATGGGGAACTTCAAGAACAGGGGCACATCGGGCCAAAGGATGTCTTTCCAGTAATGCCTGTTGCCTAGGACGTTGACCGCCACGTAGGTACACAACGCCAAAACTAAGGTAATCGAAAGGTTGCCCGTGACATTAGCGCCGAAGGGGAAGAAGGGGATGAGACCGAAGAGGTTGCAGAAGAAGATGAAAAAGAACACCGTTAATAGATAAGGTGCGAACTTCGGCACTTTACTCTTCGGGATGGAAGGGCTGATGATGCCGTCAAGCACCATGTAAGTGAGCCATTCTACAAGGCCTTGGTATTTGCTGGGCACTGCCATAGGGTCTTTCTTGTATTTCCTTGCAGCCGGCAAGAAGAAAGCCAGCATGAAGCCGCAGACCAGGAAGATGCCGAAGGCGTTTTTGGTGAACGAGAGGTCGAAGGGCCGGGTAACTTCGCCCGAGGCGCTTACTTCCACCAGTTTGCCGGGATGTTTCGGATCGGTCATCGGAGCAATGTAGAAGCCTTGATAAGTCTCGCCTTCCTGAAGCTCGCACACGTGTTTCGAAGAGAAACAGTGCCATCCTGTCTCCTTGCTGTGGACGATGACAGGAAGCCATACGCATACAGGTTCACCTTTGATCTCGGTGATATGGAAGCAGTAGCCGTCGCCCGTATGCCCAAAGATGAACGACTTCACGTCGAGTGACTCTTTCTCTTCGGCTTTCGCCACAAACGAAAGTGTCAGCAGAAACAAAAGGATGATATGCCTGAGGCTACACTTCATTTGCTAATCCGTTTCAAATAGTCCATAAAACTGTAGGTTTCTATTATCAACCCTACCAGATAGGCGATAGCGGTGATGAGCACAAAGGCTCGGGCTCCGTGCTTGACGAGGAAGATGTAGAGCACCAACATGGCAATGGTGAGGAGCATCTTGATGCCCTTATAGATATATAGCCAGCCTTGCTTGTTGACCTGCGCGTCAAGGTTTTTCTTCATCAGGGGGCAGTATAGGGCGCCGAGAATCATATAGAGGTTGGGTACAGTGACCATCCAATTGGTCCACCATTCCTTCTGGCTGAAGAAGCACAACAGTATCCCCACCTCAATCAAATCAATGAGTAAAAACAGCGCCAAATAATATGTCGTCCTATCCCTTTTCACTTTTAACTTTTAACTTTTAACTTTTAACTTTTCACTTTTAACTTCCGCACAGATGATAACTGTATTCTCATGTTGCTCGCAGAATCCGCCGTTGATGGCAAACTCATGCGTTTCGTTGTTGAGGTCAGTCAACGTCACCTTGCCCTTCTCAAGGATGGCCACTATGGCGGCATGATGCTCCAACATGGTGAATGGCCCCTGCAATGAAGGCACCGTCACTGAAGAGGCATCGCCTTTATACAAGCAGGTTTCCGGTGTTATTATCTCAACTATCATCTCTAACCTCTAACCTTTAACCTCCTTTAACATTTCCTCTCCTTTGGCAATCGCCTCCTCAATCGTTCCCACTAGGTTAAATGCCGCCTCGGGATACTGGTCAACCTCTCCGTCCATGATCATGTTGAATCCCTTGATGGTATCTGCTATGGGTACCATCACGCCCTTCATGCCAGTGAACTGTTCGGCCACGTGGAAGGGCTGCGAGAGGAAACGCTGCACACGACGGGCGCGGTGTACGATGAGCTTGTCCTCTTCGGAGAGTTCCTCCATGCCGAGGATAGCGATGATGTCCTGAAGCTCTTTGTTGCGTTGCAGCAGCTGGATGACGCGCTGGGCGGTGTTGTAATGTTCCTCGCCGATGATGTTGGGATCCATGATGCGAGAGGTGGAGTCGAGCGGGTCGACGGCAGGGTAGATGCCCAGTTCGGCGATCTTACGACTCAGCACGGTGGTGGCATCCAAGTGTGAGAATGTCGTTGCCGGTGCCGGGTCGGTGAGGTCGTCGGCAGGGACGTAGATAGCCTGAACCGAGGTGATAGAACCGCTTTTGGTAGAGGTGATGCGTTCCTGCATCTGGCCCATCTCAGAGGCAAGGGTAGGCTGGTAGCCCACGGCAGAAGGCATACGGCCCAACAGGGCGGAAACCTCCGATCCTGCCTGGGTGAAACGGAAGATGTTGTCGATAAACAACAAAATGTCGCTTACGCCGTCTTGAATCTCGTCGCGGAACGACTCAGCCACGGTGAGGCCTGACAGGGCTACCGAGACACGGGCTCCGGGGGGCTCGTTCATCTGACCGAAGACGAGGGTGGCTTGCGAAGTGGCCAGCTGTTCCTTGTCAATCTTCGAGAGGTCCCAGTCGCCTTGCTCCATGGCCTTGACGAACTCGTCGCCGTATTTGATGATGCCCGACTCGATCATCTCGCGGAGCAGGTCGTTGCCTTCACGGGTACGTTCGCCTACGCCGGTGAACACCGAGAAGCCGTTGTGGCCCTTGGCGATGTTGTTGATGAGCTCCATGATGAGCACCGTCTTGCCCACTCCGGCGCCGCCGAAGAGGCCGATTTTGCCGCCTTTGAGGTAGGGCTCCAGCAGGTCGATGACCTTGATGCCGGTGAAGAGCACCTCCTTGGAGGTGGCAAGGTCCTCGTATTTCGGAGGCTCGCGGTGGATGGGATATTCCTTACTGCGGTCGAGGGTGCCGATGCCGTCGATGGCATCGCCTGTGACGTTGAGTAGGCGCCCCTTGATTTGATGCCCGATAGGAATGGAGATGGGTTTGCCGGCAGGGGTGACCTCCATGCCACGCTGCAGTCCGTCGGTGGAGTCCATGGCAATGGTGCGCACGGTGTCTTCGCCGATATGCTGTTGGCATTCAAGCACGAGGGTGCGACCGTTGGACCTTGTAACATGAAGCGCGTCGTGAATCTTGGGCAAGTCTGCCTCACCGCCGTCAAAGTAAACGTCGACCACGGGGCCGATGATCTGGGTGATGTGTCCTATGATTTGATTTGACATGTCGGGTTTTTCCTTTTGGATAAAATGCAAAGATACAAAAAAGTAGAGCCACAATACTTTTGCAGCTCTACTTTTTTTGAAAAATAGCCTAAAGCTTATCGCTTCACGAAACGACAGGTCTGCGTCAGACCTTCAGATCTCATCTTCAGGAGATAGGTGCCGGCAGGCAACTTGCTCACATCGACGCCAAAGTCGTTGGCATCCACCTTGTGACGAAGCACCATGGCACCGGTGATCGTGTAAAGCTCATAGCTTTCGACGCGATGGGCACTCTTTACCCATACCTGGTCATCGGTGGGATTGGGGTACACACTGCATGAAACAACGGTGTTCTCACCAACACCCCATGAGGGGTTGAACTCCCTGAACAGGATGATGTCGTCGATGTTCACCATGAACTGGTTGGTGCAGTTGGTGTGCAGAATGGCCACATAGATGTCCTGACCCTGATAGGCTCTGAGATCGATGTTGAAGTCATGCCAGGTCCCAGCTCCCTTAGCGGTCATCTCGGTCTCCCAGATGATTTCGAAATCGTCAGGATCGTCGCCATCGGTGGTCGACACGGCCACGGCGAGGTGCTCTGCCGGATGGGTGATGTCCTGGACATTGGCGCTGAACACAATCTGCTCGCAATCCAACTTCCAAGGTGTCACCAGATAGTTGTCAGGATAGAGGGGATCTTCTGTGTAAACGTCGATTGATGCCGAAGTCAGGCTGTAGGGGTTATCGGTGTTGCCCCAGTTCTGGCGGATCTCCCAGTTATGGCCGTCGCCGTCGGCATCGATGAGGTTCCAGTGGATGATGCCGTCGTTGAAGTCCTCGTAAATGTCACCTTCGGGAGCCACGGGGACGGGTGGGGTGTATTCGCCCAAGGCATAGATGCCGATGAGGTTGGGACTCTTGTCGACATCGCCGAAGAAGCACTGCACGTTGTCGATGATGCCGACGTAGGCGCCGCCTGCGCTGCATGCTGCTCCCCAGCCGGGAGTGACAGAGAAATCGAAAATGTAGTTGGACGACATGACGTCGGCTTCGATCTCATAGTCGAACACATGGGCCGTGAAGCCTTCCACGGCAAACAAATAAAGGTGGGCCAAGCCATTCTCGTCGGTGAAGTAGCCGGTGCCGTGAACGGTGTGTCCGCCAAGGCTTTGCGGAGTGGCTGTCTTGATGATCGAGCCATCGCGGCCGATGAGCTTGAGGTCAAGCATGAGGTTGGGGCTAGTGCCCGTGGCACGCTCACCCACCCAGAAAGCGTCATAGATGGGGTCATAGGTGCAGGTGCCCAGCTCATTGAAGTTGGTGATGATGGCATTGGCGTTGACCAAGGTCTTGTTGTGGAGGTCGTAGCACCAGATTTTGCCAGAATGGGCGTCACAGCCATAGAAATACTGTCCGTCATAAGTCATGTCACGCAAGAAACTGTCTTCTTTGCTGACCCCAGGAACGTCGAATTCATCAAGGAGGTTGCCGTCAAGGTCGTACTTGTAAAACATATAAAGTACCGTCGATGACTTGCCCCATGCGGCGGTGTAGATGTACTCGCCGTCATAAACCACAGCGTGCTGGCGCCCCGTGGAACAGGCAAATGAAGTCATAAAATCCCACATGTCATTGGTGCCCTTCTCCTGGGCCTGGACTGCTGCCGGCGCAAGGAACGCTGCAAACAGCATGATAAGTAAAGTTTTCTTGACCATATTCTTTAGTTTTTAAGATTATCAAGAAGCAAAATTAAGAAGTTTTTTTTAACTTTGCCCCCAAATCGAACGAAATAATACATGATATGCAAGACAAGCTACAAGAATTGACCGACAGGCTCTATAACGAGGGCCTATCAAAAGGGAAACAGGAAGGCGAAGAGTTGCTGCGAAAAGCCCACGAAGAGGCCGATGCCATAGTGGCCGAAGCCAAAGCTGAGGCGGAACGCATCATCGCCCAGGCCAACAAAGAGGCGGAAGAACTCAAGACTAAGGTGACCGCCGACGTGAAGATGGCCGCCACCCAAAGCATCGCTGTCACCAAACAGGAAATCGAACAAATGGTGGTGACCCAAGCCACCCAACAGGGGGTGAAAGCCAATATGGGGAATGCTGAATTTGTTAAAGAATTGATAATGAGTGTAATACTTGCATTTAATCCTCAAAATGCTTCTCCAGTTGCACTTGACTTCATCCTGCCTGAAGCCCTGAAAGCCCAAGTGGAACCCTTCGTGCAAAACGAAATCGCCCAACAATTCAAGGGTGAGGTCAAAGTGGACTACTCCAAGAAGATGAACGGCGGATTCAAAGTGTCACCGCGCGACGGCGGCTACATGCTCCAGTTCACCGACGAGGAGTTCACCCAACTCATCGCCAACTACCTGCGTCCCGCCACCAAGAAAATCCTTTTCGGATAATGGATAACTACGTCTATATCGTGGCCGGACTGCCGGAGCTGACCGCCAACTACGAGGGCGGCGACTTCGACTATAAGGCCCTCAAGGACTCAATCACCGAACTGCTCTCCGAGAAAGACCAGCAACTGGTCGAACTCATGGAGGAAGGCTTCGACGAGAACACGCTTGGTGCCGACTTCTACGCTAAAGCCGCAAAGAGCAAAAACCGCTTCATCCGCGAGTATTTCGACTTCGATGCCCGTCTTCGTAATATTAAGGTGCAGTACCTGGCCAAACGCCTCGGGAAAAAAGGTGACGACTATTTCGTGGAGATGCCCGACGCCGACTTTGAGGAACAACACCAGATCCGCGTCATCCTCGAGGATGTCGACTTCGTGGACCGTGAACAGAAGATGGACGAACTCAAGTGGGAGAAAGCCTCTGACATCGCCCGCATGGACTACTTCAACATGAATGCCATCCTGGCCTTTCTGGTGAAAGCCAAGACCGTCCAACGCTGGGCCGAACTCGATCCCGTCAAAGGAGAAGAGATGTTCCATAAGCTGGTGGACGAAGTCAGAAGACAGAAGTAAGAAGAAAGAATTAAGAATTTAGATATATGAAAACTACAGGAAAAGTTACAGGAATCATCGCTAACCTGGTCACCGTGGAGGTAGACGGCCCTGTGGCACAGAATGAGATCTGCTTCATTGACCTCAACGGGGTCAAGATGATGGCAGAGGTCATCAAGGTCAACGGGAACAAAGCCTCCGTGCAGGTGTTTGAGAGCACCCGCGGCCTCCAAATCGGCGACAAGGTCGAATTCCAAGGCTACATGCTCGAGGCTACCCTCGGCCCCGGACTGCTGTCGAGCAACTTCGACGGTCTGCAAAACAACCTCGCTACCATGGAAGGGGTATTCCTCAAGAGAGGCGAATACACCAAACCGCTGGACGAGGATAAACTCTGGGATTTCACACCCATCGCTAAGGTCGGGCAACAAGTCATCGCCGCCGACTGGCTGGGTGAAGTGAAAGAAGGCTGGCTGCCTCACAAAATCATGATGCCTTTCTCATTCAATGGCTCGTATGTCGTTAAATCGATTGCCCCGGCAGGCCAGTATAAAATTACCGATACCATCGCTGTCCTCACCAATCCTGACGGTGAAGATGTGAATGTCACCATGACCCAGAAATGGCCCGTCAAGGTGGCCGTGGGTGGTTACGTTGAAAAACCACGTCCCTTCAAAGTCATGGAGACAGGTGTGCGTACGATTGACACGCTGAACCCCATCGCCGAAGGCGGCACGGGCTTCATCCCAGGTCCCTTCGGCTGCGGCAAGACCGTGCTGCAACATGCCCTGGCTGAGCAAGCCGATGCCGACATCATCATCATGGCGGCCTGCGGTGAACGTGCCAACGAAGTGGTGGAGATCTTCACCGAGTTCCCCGAACTGAAAGATAAACATACCGGCCGTAGCCTGATGGAACGTACCATCATCATCTGCAATACCTCCAACATGCCAGTGGCAGCCCGTGAGGCCTCCGTCTACACAGCCATGACCCTCGGCGAGTACTACCGCGCCATGGGAATGAAGGTGCTGCTGCTGGCCGACTCCACCTCACGTTGGGCCCAAGCCCTCCGTGAGATGAGTAACCGTCTGGAAGAGCTTCCCGGTCAGGACGGCTTCCCCGTCGACCTGTCGGCCATCATCTCCAACTTCTACGCTCGCGCTGGTTACGTCAAACTCAACAACGGACAGTCGGGTTCCATTACCTTCATCGGAACGGTGTCGCCAGCCGGCGGTAACCTCAAGGAACCCGTCACCGAGTCGACCAAGAAGGCGGCCCGCTGCTTCTACGGCCTCTCGCAGAACCGCGCCGATAAGAAACGTTACCCCGCTGTTGACCCCGTGGACTCCTACTCAAAATATCTAGAATATCCAGAAATCATAGAATATCTAGACTCCAAAATCGAAAAAGGCTGGGTCGACAAAGTGACCAAGACCAAATACATTATTAGAAGAGGTAAGGACGCCTACGAACAGATCAACATCTTGGGCGACGACGGCGTGCCGATGTCGTACCATGAGCAATACTGGAAGTCGGAACTGATCGACTTCGTCATCCTACAACAAGACGCCTTCGATGACATCGACGGCTGCTCACCCCTGGAACGCCAGAAGTTCATGCTCGACCTGGTGCTGGGCATCTGCGACCGCTCGTTCAAGTTCGACAACTTCGAGCAGTGCACCACCTACTTCAAGGGACTGATCAACATCTGTCGCCAGATGAACTACTCCGAGTACCAGTCGGAACAATTCAACAAATACCTGAACCAGCTTAAGGAGGAACTGAACCATGAGTGAGAAAGCATTCCAACGCATCTATACCAAGCTGACCGCCATCACCAAGGCCACCGTGACCCTTGAGGCCCAAGGCGTCACCAACGACGAGCTGGCCCTCGTGGCCGGACGTCTGGCCCAGGTCGTGAAGATCAAAGACAACGCCGTCACCTTGCAGGTGTTCGGTGGCACCGAGGATATCCCCACCAACGCTGAAGTGACCTTCTTTGGCGAGCCGCCTTCACTGAACGTGAGCGACGACCTGGCAGGCCGTTTCTTCAACGCCTACGGCGAACCCATTGACGGCGGTCCGGCCGTGGAAGGCGAGAAACGCCAGATAGGCGGTCCCTCGGTGAACCCCTACAAGCGTCGTCAGCCATCACAACTGATTCCCACAGGTATCGCAGGCATCGACCTGAACAACACCTTGGTGTCAGGCCAAAAGATCCCCTTCTTCGCTGACCCCGACCAACCTTATAACCAGGTGATGAGCATGGTAGCCCTTCGCGCCGATGTGGACAAGATCATCCTCGGCGGCATGGGCCTCACCAACGACGACTACCTCTTCTTCAAGAACCAGTTCGAGAGCGCCGGCGCCCTGAACAAGATCATCAGCTTTGTGAACACCACTGACCAGCCGCCCGTCGAACGTCTGCTGATTCCCGACATGGCCCTGACCGCCGCGGAATATTTCGCTGTCGACAAGAACGAGAAGGTGCTGGTGCTGCTCACCGACATGACGCTATACGCCGATGCCCTGAGTATTGTGAGTAACCGTATGGATCAGATTCCTTCGAAGGACTCTATGCCGGGTTCGCTCTACTCCGATTTGGCCAAGATCTACGAGAAGGCCGTGCAGTTGCCTGACGGCGGCTCCATCACCATCATCGCCGTGACCACGTTGAACGACGGTGATATCACCCATGCCATCCCGGACAACACGGGTTACATTACCGAAGGCCAGCTCTTCCTGCGCGCCGACCCCGACTCGGGCAAGGTCATCGTCGACCCCTTCCGCTCACTGTCGCGTTTGAAACAGCTGGTGCAAAACAAGAAGACCCGCGAGGACCACAGCGCCGTGATGAACACCTCGGTGCGACTCTACGCCGATGCCGCTAACGCCAAGACCAAGCTGGAGAACGGCTTTGACTTGAGCGACTACGACCTGCGCTGCCTCGACTACGCCAAGGAGTACGCGACACGTCTTCTCGCCATCGACGTCAACATCCCCATCGAGGAGATGCTCGACACGGCATGGGAACTGTTCGGCAAGTATTTCACCAAGGCCGAAACCGGTCTGAAGGAAAAATTGATTGAGAAATACTGGAAAGCATAATGGCAATAAAATTCCAATATAACAAGACTTCGCTGAATGAGCTGAACAAACAGCTCAAAACGCGTACTCGTGCTCTTCCTACTTTAAAGAGTAAGGAGAGTGCTCTGCGCATGGAGGTGAAGAAGGCCAAAGAGCGTTCGGAGAGCCTTGTCGCTAGACTGAACGACGAACTCAAGTCGTACGAGTACATGGCCAGGCTTTGGAATGAGTTTGAGCCAGGATTGATCACCATCACCGATGTGAAGCTCAAGACTGTCAAGATTGCCGGTGTGCCTACACCAGCCCTTGAAGAAGTGCTTTATGAGGTGAAGGACATCAACCTGTTCACCAAGCCAATCTGGTTCGCCGATGGCGTGCAGATTCTCAAGAACCTTGCCCAGCTGGGCATCGAGTCGGAGATCTACACCGAGGCGGCTCGCATCCTCGACTACCAGCGCAAGAAGACCACCCAGAAGGTGAACCTATACGAAAAGGTGCAGATTCCAGGCTATATCGAAGCGATACGAAAGATCAAACGATACATGGAAGACGAGGAGAACCTCTCCAAGGCTTCGCAGAAGATCGTGAAGAACAAACATTTATTAGAGGAGGAGGCTGACCATGGTAACTGAAATGACGAAATACGACTTCATCCTCATGAGCGGCGATGCTGACGCCTTCTTGAAAAAGCTTCAAGAAGTTGGTCTGGTTGACATCACCCGCTCGCTGAAACCCGTCGACGAACAGTCGGAAAAACTCTCGGTGCGTGCTGGTATCTACCGCAAGGCCCTGTCGGCCCTCAAAGGGGTGGAGCCTGCCGAGTTCGCCGAGAAGACATACGGCGATCTCGCCGTGAATGTGCTGGATACCATCAAGGAGAAAGAAGAAATTCAGGCTCAGTTGGCCCTGCTTCGAAAAGAACTTGAGGAAAGCAGACCTTGGGGCAGCTTCGATGAGGAAGGCTTCCGACGGCTTGCCGACATGGGGCTGAAACTGCATTTCTACAAAGCGAAGGCTATCGACCCCACCTGGAAGGAACAGTACGCCTTGAGCGAGATCTCCAACGACGGTGCGTACACCTATTTCGTGGTGGTGGCCGACAGCGACGAGTACGACTTCCCGATGAAAGAGTTGCCTGCACCGAATAGGGACTGTGCCGCCGTCGAGAAAGCCATCTCCGAACTGGAGTACGAGATTGTGCAGAAGGACAAACATCTAGCCGAGCTGAAATGCCACGAGGATGATATACAGAAAGGTCTCGAGAAACTGACCTCGAAACTTGACCTGCATCTGGCTCAAGTAGCAGGGGAGAAGGCCGCCGACGAATACTTGACCGTGTTCGAAGGCTTTGCGCCTGCCGCCTCTGAAGAAAGCCTGCGCGCCCTGCTCGATCAGGAGAATGTGTTCTATGTGGCCGATAAGGCCGTGGTGGATGATAATCCTCCTATTAAGCTGAAAAACAATAAGTTCGTGTCGATGTTCGAGCTGCTCACCGACATGTACGGACGTCCTAAATACGACGAGTTCGACCCGACGGTGTTCATCTCCATCTTCTTCATGCTCTTTTTCGCCTTTTGCATGGGCGACATGGGCTACGGACTGGTGCTCATCGGCGCTAGCCTCGCACTGAAGAAAAAGTTAGGCAAGATTGCCCCGTTGGGCGTCACTTTGGGCATCGCCACCACCGTGGTGGGTTTCCTGTTCCATACCTTCTTCTCGGTGGACATGCTCACTTGGAGCTGGCTCCCCGAGGCGGTGAAGAAATGCATGGTTCCCTCGCAGATTGCCGGATTTGACGGCACCATGGTGCTGGCACTACTTGTTGGTATCGTGCACATCTGCCTGGCCATGATCGTCAAGACCTACCAGAGCACCAAGGTGAAAGGCTTCGCCAACTCCTTGGGCACCTGGGGCTGGACCTTGCTCATCGTGGGCGGTGTCATCATCGGCGGTCTCGCCTTGATGGGCGTGATGGACAAGGCCGTGACCAAATGGGTCATCATCGGCCTTGGCATCCTGTCAGCTTTGGGCATCTTCTTCCTCAACGATTTGCACCGCAACCCCTTGAAGAACTTCGGCTCAGGCCTTTGGGAGACCTACAACACGGCCACGGGACTGCTCGGCGATGTGTTGAGCTACCTGCGTCTGTATGCTTTGGGTTTGGCTGGTGCCAAGCTCGGTGAGGCTTTCAACGCCATCGGATTACAGGCTCTTGGTGATGGCGGTGCTGGATGGATCGCCTTCATTCTCATTGTGGTGATCGGCCATGTCTTGAACGTCGCCATGTGTGTGCTGGGTGCCTTCGTGCATCCTTTGAGACTGAACTTCCTTGAGTTCTTCAAGAACAGTGGTTATGAAGGCTCTGGAAGAGTATATAACCCCCTAACGAATAATAACAATTAATCAATCAATAAAATCTTAAAACTATGTTAGCAACAATTTTAGGTTATCTCGGCTTGGGCCTCGTGTTGGCCTTGGCAGGTATCGGAAGTTCAATCGGCACTTCGACGGCGGGCAACGCTGCCGAGGGCGGTCTCAAGAAACGTCCCGAGGCATCGGGTAATTTCATGGTGTTGTCGGCTCTGCCGGCCACCCAGGGTATTTACGGTTTCGTGGCGTTCTTCATGCTCCTGAGCAAGCTGCAGGCTGATCCTTCACAAGGTCTCGTCATTTTCGGTGTGGGTCTCTGTGTGGGTCTGGTCTGCATGATCTCTGCCATCCGCCAAGGTCAGGTCTGCGCCAACGGTATCGTCGGCGTCAGCCAAGGCCACAACGTGTTCACCAACACCTTGATTTACGCCGCTCTTCCTGAATTCTACGCAATCTTGGGATTGGTTGGCGCATTGATGGTGTAATCACCATTGGAACAAATTCATCCCGAAAGTGAACTCGGCGTAGTCGATGACCACCTCGTGGACCTTCATGAAGGAACCTACGAACATATTGCGGTCCTCACCGAGGTAATACTTGAAACCTAAACGGCCATAGAAGGTCCGGTAACAAGGGGGAAGGTACATGTCTTCGAAGTTGCTCTCCGAAGACTCTGCCAGCCCCCATGTTTTTTTCTGGTCGGTGCCGTAATAGATGCCGTGCCAGAGGTAATAGGCACCGCCGAGGCAGAAGGCGAAACGATTGTAGTTGATCTCGAACATCGCCGAGGGGGCCAGATGCAAACCACGGGCGAAACTGTATTCCATCAAGGGGATGGCGTCGTTGCCTGTGAAGTATTCATGGCCATCGTTATACATCTGATGGGCTTTTTCGTACATGCGTTTGGTCTCGCCAGTCCAACCAAAATCCAAAGCCACATCATAACTGAACTTGGGATGGAACTGGCGGTGGATGCCCAACTGAACTACGTCAGCGAAATAATATGGACGTTCTGAGGGCATATCGGATACCATGTTGCCGTTGGGCATTTGGTAGCTGTTCATCCATTCGTTGGTTTGAAGCAAGCCCACGGCGTTAGAGGCGAATAAGGCGGTGGTCTTTTGGAATGTAGGACGGAGTTGCTCCTTGGGAAGGAGTTCGGGTCTTCCATTAGGATGGTAACGTACGCCGGCGAGCCAGCTGAACACGTTGATGCCGCAGTTGGGCAACCTTAAGGCCGCATTCGATGAATGGGAAAACTGATAGCGTAATAACAGGTCGACGTTGTCCTCGATAATGAAAGTCGGACCAGCATCGATGGCAAGGTGAACGTTGACCACTGAGCCGATGAACTCGTCGCCGTGTTTGGTCCAGAATGAGAGACCGCCCATTAGGTCATAGTCGAACGACCAGTATTTGCCACGGTAAAAATGCCCGTTCATGAAGGCACCCGTCGAGATGCAGTCGCCTAGCGGACGCCACATCTCGCATTCATTGCCGTTTTCGTTTCTATACTTATATTGAACGCTATCAACGTTATTCTTCTCAAAACGGAGAAAAGCCCCGTAAACTGGGTAGTTGAAGTCCTTCTCCCACTGCGCCCGACCGTCAGTCTGGCGAGCCACACGAAGGTCGAGACCGTATTGCGGCAGCACCTTCATATAAGCATGTCGTTCCTCAAAGGGGAAATACTTCCCGAGCCGACCATCAAGTTCCCAGATGTTGCGTGAATCCTTCCAGAGGTTGTTCTGGGAGAAAAGGAAAACAGGCGCTAATAAAAACGCTAAAAACAAAAATGATTTCTTCACAACAATAAAATTAAATACTCCTCACTCCTCACTTCTCACTTCTTACTCCACGTAGTTCCGTCCTTGCCGTCTTTTAAAACAATATCGTATTTGGCGAGCTCATCGCGGATGAGGTCGCTGGTGGCCCAGTCCTTGCGAGCGCGGGCCTCCTTGCGGATGTCGATGATGGTCTGCATGAGGCCCTCCACCAAATCGCCATTGCTTTCGGAGGCGTTGCTGTCCAAAAGGCCCAAAATATCGAATACAAACTCGTTCAAAGTCTTCTTCAGAAGCTCCAACTCTTGGGCGTTGATCTGCGCCTTGCCGTCCTTGATGGTGTTGACGATTCGCACCAATTCAAAGAGATTGGCAATGACGATGGGACTGTTGAAGTCATCGTTCATGGCATCGTAGCAGGCATCCACGATCTTCTGGATATCAAGGTTGGCCGCACCTTCGGTGGCTTTTAATCCAGCGGCGGTCTTCACGCCTTCCATCAAGCGGTTGTAACCCTTTTCGGCAGCCTGCA
>JAILBC010000103.1 GCA_024681295.1 Bacteroidales bacterium | reverse complement strand
GATGTCCACCGAGATGTTACGGCAGATGTCGGGATCGTAGACCAAATCGCTCATGGTGCCTTCCCAACAACGGTCGAAGTTCAGACCCAGCAGCTGGCCGTCGGCATTCAAAATGGGGCTGCCGGAGTTGCCTCCTGTGGTATGAACGCTGGCGGTAAAGGCCACATGCATGGTGCCGTCCTTGTCGGCGTAACGGCCGTAGTCTTTGTTGTTGTACAGCTCTTTCAGCTTGGGTTCCACCACATAGTCGTAGATGTCGGGGTTCTCCTTCTCCATGATGCCGTCCAAGGTGGTGAAATGGCGGTAGTTCTTACCATCCTGGGGTTTGAAGCCTTCCACCTTGCCATAAGTGACACGCAGCGTGAAGTTGGCATCGGGCGAGAAGCGCTTCTCGGGTTCCATCAGCATCTGGCCTTTCATGTAAAGACGCTGCATCCGAGCCAAATCATCGTTGATGGGCTTCATCTTGGGATTCACTTCATCGCGATAGAATGAAATCATGCTCTGGTAAGCCACCAAAGCAGGATCTTTCTGCAACTTCTTGGCCTTGCTGAGCTTGAAATTGTCGAGGAAGTCGTTCACTTTTTCCTCATTGGCAAAGATCGACTTCTCAAACAACATGGAAACATATTCGTCCACATCCTTAATGTCGTTCAAGAACGAAGGACGAAAATCGGCCGGTTGGTTGTTCAGATACTCGGTGAGCATGGCTTTGGCGACATCTTGATCGATGGGCTGGTAATAATCCTTGAAGAAGTTGGCCGAGGCTTTCTTCAGCGAAGCAATGGTTTTGATAATATCCTCGTTCGGAGTCTCTTTGGTAAACTGCGAGAGTTTGACGAAATTACCTGCAAAATCAATGATCTCGATGTTCAAGCCGGCATTGGTGAGATAGGTGTAAGCCACCTTGTAGGGCTCCAACTCCTTATATTTTTGCTCGAAGTTCTTCAGCAGGTTGATGTAGAGATAACGTTGGCGGCTGCCATAACACCACTCTTGGAATGACTCCTCGTAGAAGCGTTTCTTCTCCACCCCGTGGAAATGGTTGATGCCTTCGGTGACGCCCATCCATTTCTTCCAGCCGTTGCCTAAGCCTGCGTGCTTAGAAGCATATTGGATGCGCACTTTGCGGTCTTTTTCTTGATAAGTATTGTAGATATCGAGGATCTCTCCACGAAGACGTACCGCGATGGGGTCAATCACGTTGGCTTCCTGGTCGACAGCTACAGCTGGCAGGTACTCGCTGGTACGAGCAGGATAGCCGAACACAAAGGCAAAGTCACCTTCCTCTGCGCCTTTCAGAGAAATCTGCAGATGCTGAGCAGGCTTGTAAGGCACATTGTCGGCACTGTAGTCAGCAGGATGACCGTCTTTGTCGGCGTATACGCGGAAGACGCTAAAGTCGCCGGTATGACGGGGCCACACCCAGTTGTCGGTGTCGCCTCCGAACTTGCCGATATTGCTCGGAGGACAGCCCACCAGACGCACATCGGAAAACACCTCGTTGAAAAGTAGATAATATTCATTGCCTAGGAAGAAAGGCTTGACGGAAACTTTATATGGAGTTTCTTTTTCAAACTCAGCGACAAGTTTTTTGATGTTTTCATTGATGAGCCGCGTACGTTCTGCTTCGTCCATGTCATCGTTTACGTTGAAGGTCACCTTCTCGGTCACATCGCGCATCTCGCGGAGGATGGTGACAGTCAGCCCAGGGCAGGGCAACTCCTGAGAACGGTCCATGGCCCAGAAACCTTCGGTGAGGTAGTCGTGCTCCACAGAACTGTGTTTCTGGATCCAATCGTAACCGCAGTGGTGGTTGGTGAGCAACAGCCCGTAGTCGCTGACAATCTCGCCCGTGCAGCCGCCGCCGAAGAGTACAATGGCGTCCTTTAAGCTGCTGTGGTTAATACTATAGATGTCGTCGGCCGTAATACGCATACCCATCTCCTGCATCTCTTTTTCATTATATTGGAGAAGCATCGGAATCCACATGCCCTCACCGGCGAAGGCCATCATCGAAGAAATCAAAAAAACAAATAATAGGTGTAACTTTTTCATTATTTCAGCGTTTTAATTATGTGGGAACAAAAATACGCAGATTTTTTTCATTTTTTTCTTGTAGGAATCAAAAAAACATGTACTTTTGCAGTGTGTTAGTAAACTATTACACTAAAAACAACACGAAATTGTTATGATGATCGAGCTGAAAGACATCAACAAAACCTACTTCGGCGCCCAGCCGTTACACGTGCTCAAGGGAATTAACCTCAACGTGGAGGAAGGTGAGATGGTCAGCATCATGGGCGCTTCGGGATCGGGAAAATCCACCTTATTGAATATATTGGGCATCCTCGACAATTACGACTCAGGCGACTATTACCTGAACGGGAAACTAGTTAAAGACCTAAGTGAGAACGAAGCTGCCGACATGCGCAACCGTACCATCGGTTTCATTTTCCAATCATTCAACCTCATTCCTTTCAAGACCGCCATGGAGAATGTGGCCTTACCTTTATATTATCAGAATGTAAGCCGCAAAAAACGCAATGATTTGGCGATAGAGTATCTGGAGCGTTTTGGCTTGAAGGAATGGGCCGACCATTATCCCAACGAGCTTTCCGGTGGACAGAAGCAGCGTGTCTCGATGGCTCGTGCCCTGGTGACCCAGCCGAAAGTCATCTTAGCCGACGAACCTACGGGAGCCTTGGACAGCAAAACGTCTGCCGAGGTAATGCAAATCCTTCGCGAGGTGAACCAGATGGGCATCACCATGGTCATCGTCACCCACGAAAAAGGCATCGCCTTGCGCACCAACAAAATCATCCATCTGAAAGATGGTGTCATTGAAAATATCGAGGTGAACAACCCCGACCTCATCGACTTCAACACGGAGATCAAATAATGGACTTCTGGCGCGAGATATTCATGGCCTTGAGCCGCAACAAACTGAGGACCTTCCTCACGGGATTCGCCATCTCGTGGGGCATCTTCATCCTCATTGTGTTGCTCGCTGCCGGCAACGGCATCATGAATGGCATCAGCGATGAGTTCAGCGATCAGTCGCGTAATGTCTATTCCCTCTACAGCGGCGAGACCTCCATCCCCTTCAAAGGTCACGGCACTAACCGCACCATCTGGTTCAACGACAAGGACATCCGTTTCTTGGAAACCGAAGCCCAGCACGTGGATCAGGTCTCTCCATACATCAATTCAAGCGGTTTCGCCACCTTCGGCGACAAGTCGCAAAACGTCAGTCTCGCCGGTGTCAGACCTATTTATCGCGCTATCTCGCACATCGACTTGATTGAGGGTCGTTTTCTTGATGAGTTGGATGAACAAAATAGCGAGAAGGTAATTGTCATCGACGAAAACACTCAAGAGCGTTTGTTCGGAGAAGATGTTTCACCTATCGGACAGTTCGTCATCGTCAATAGCATCGCATACAAGGTGGTCGGGGTCACCGAAAGCTCCATGAGATCGGAAGGCGGCGAGGCTTATGTGCCTTTTTCCACCTTGAAAAAAATCACGAGGCAGGACCGTTATTGGATGCTGAAGTTCACCACCAAGGGCCTGGAGACCAAGGAAGACAACGAGGCTTACACCGAGTATCTGAGAACCCAGTTGGCGCGTCTGCATGAGTTTGACCCCAATGACCGGTCGGCCGTTTATGTGATGAGCAATATGGAGCAATACCTCCAGACGATGAAGATTCTCAACACCTTGCAACTCTTTATCTGGATCATTGGTTTCGCCATGCTCGCCTCGGGCATCGTGGGCGTGAGCAACATCATGCGCATCACCGTGAAGGAGCGCACCAATGAAATCGGCATCCGAAAGGCTTTGGGGGCTAAGTCACGCTCGATTTTGGCTTCTATCGTGACTGAGTCGATGCTCATCACCGCCATCTTCGGTTACATCGGGATGTGGCTTGGCATGGTGGTGGCCGAAGTCAGTGGCAGCATTTTGGAAAAGGTACAGGAAGGCAACACTATATCGCTAAACATCGTCCCCTCGATTGACATCCGCATCGTGATGATGGCTACGGCCTTGCTCATCGTGTGTGGCGTGTTGGCAGGCTTCTTCCCTGCTCGCAACGCCGTGAAAATCAAACCTATAGAAGCAATGAATTATCGATAAAACCCTGTGATTATGTTCGACTTCGACGGATTCAACGAGATTTGGCAGACCATCACGCGCAACAAGACCCGCAGCTTGCTGACGGCCTTTGGTGTGTTTTGGGGCATCTTCCTGCTCGTCATCCTCTCCTCCACCGGCAACGGCTTCGAGAATGGACTGATGAAACAGGTGGAAGGCGTAACGCCCAACACGGGGTTCTATTTCGTAAGTCAGACCAGCCAACCCTACAAGGGTTACCAGAAAGGCCGCTCTTGGACCTTGCAGTTATCCGATCTGGAAGCCATCCGAGAGGCTTTTCCCTGCATCAAGGCCATCTCGCCTGAGGCTAGCTTATGGTCGAGCGAAGAGAAAAACATCGTTTACAACAGCCGCAGCGGCAGTTTCTCTGTGAAAGGCGTGATGCCCGAATACAACAACATACAGCGGTCGAAAGTCATGAAAGGCCGTTATATCAACGATACCGACATCGCTTCCAACCGAAAGGTGTGTCTTTTAGGCAAAAAAGTTTATGAAACCATGTTCGAAAAGGGCGAGGACCCTATCGGCAAGATGGTGAAAGTCAACGGAATCTACTTTCAAGTGGTGGGCGTGGTCCGTTCCTACACCGAAAACGTCAACATCAACGGCACCATCGACGAGTCGGTCATACTGCCCTTCACCACCATGCAGCAGGTGTATGCCATCGGCGATAAGATCTATTTCTTTGCCATTGTAGCCGATGATGACACGCCCATCGAGAGTATTGAGGAAGACCTCAAACTGCTAATCAAAGAACGTCACGACATTGCCCCTACCGACGATGATGCCATCAACTCTTTCAATCTCTCGGAGATCTTCAATGCCTTCAAGGGGCTGTTTTTGGGCATCCACATCCTGATTTGGATTGTAGGTCTGGGCACTTTGATGTCGGGCATCATCGGCGTGAGCAACATCATGCTGGTGACCGTGAAGGAACGTACCCGTGAGATTGGCGTGCGGCGTGCTTTAGGTGCCAAGCCAAGGAACATCATCAGCCAGGTTTTATCGGAAAGTTTATTGCTCACTACTTTGGCTGGATTAGTGGGATTGTGTATTGGTGTGGGCATCATGGCCATTGTAGGCATGATTACCTCCAACATGCCCAGCGACAACGCCATGTTCCAGGACCCGAACCTTGGTTTTGGTGCTGCTGTAACGGCAACAATTATCATCATCATTTCAGGACTTTTGGCTGGTGTCTTGCCGGCTTGGAGAGCGATACAGATTAAAGCAATTGATGC
>JAILBC010000099.1 GCA_024681295.1 Bacteroidales bacterium | reverse complement strand
GCAACAATCCTCCCGTCGACTTCGTGGTGGGCAACAAGGGTGGGTTGTGTGAACTGGAAAAGGTGTAATTTCTAATGTTCAAACAAACTATCAAGCGTCACCACACGCTGGAAGATGCCGCAGTGGATGCCGTATTTCAGGCCAAATGTGGTGACGAGTGTCATTTGCACATTGTGGCGACGGCTGACATGTGCCATCACCCAGTTCAAACGTTCCCTTAGTTTCATCTCGTAATCCTCGCTTGGCCGTGAATTGCGCAATGTCAACCTTTGTTAAAAAAAGCGTGAGCCCATAAAGGGCATTGCGGGCGAAATCTACCTATTATAGCATAGATTTCGCCCAAAAATCAAAAACTTTCCTTTATTTTAGGAAATATTTTCAAAATCCTTCCTTTATTTAAGGAAAGTTTGTATTTTTGCAAAAAAAAAGAGTTATGACGATAAAAGAGACCATCAAATCTTTAATAACCCTTAAGCAACAGGAAATCCCCGTGGCTTATTATCCGCGTGAAGTGGAATTGCCCATCAATTCCAAAAAGATTATAACCGTTGTAGGTGTTCGCAGGTGTGGAAAATCCACCCTGATGGAACTATGTATTGAACGTTTGTTAAAAGTGGGCGTGAGTCC
Source organism: Bacteroidales bacterium (assembly GCA_024681295.1). Lineage (GTDB taxonomy): Bacteria > Bacteroidota > Bacteroidia > Bacteroidales > F082 > Limimorpha. The sequence continues at coordinate 22,049 of JAILBC010000099.1, read as the reverse complement.
TCGACAAATCGCTTGGATCGGTTTTGATGACGAACGTTTCGAGAATATGCGGACATCGGACTTTGATGCCATCCTCGAGGCTTATATGGAAATGTTTCCAGACATTCCCGTCAAAGATGCGTACTTTTTCTTCGATGAAATACAGCGGATAGAAGGATGGGAACTCTTTGTGCTCCGCCTGTCAAAACATTACAGCAAACACATATTCATCTCCGGAAGCAACGCCGATATGCTCTCAGAAGAACTAAACACCGCCCTTCGCGGCTGGCCTTTGGAGTACAAAGAATATCCTTTGTCCTTCAAGGAATACTGTCAGTTCAAAGGCGTTCCTACAGAGAGTTATCTGGAATCTGACCTGGCTCAAATAAGAGTGAAGTTTAATGAATTTATCCATGAGGGCGGCTACCCTGAAGTCGTTTTGGAACCCAGTCGCGTGATGAAAGACAAACTGTTGCAAGGGTATTTCAATGCGATGATTTTCCGTGACTTGATAGAACGTTACAATTTGTCTAACCCTGAGCGCGTCAAATATGTGATTAAGCGATTGATGGCGGGCATCTCCAAACCGGCATCTATCAATGCTATCTATAACGACATGCGTTCCCAGGGTAGAAAAGTTACCAAAGATGATTTGTACAACATTGCCGACAAGACCTGCTCCATATTCCTTCTTTATAAAGTGACCAAGTTCGACCGTTCTTTCAAAAAAGAAACGAGTGCTCTCCCAAAGTACTATTGTGTGGATAACGGCCTGCGCCAGTCGGTCTTGCTTCCCGGTCGAGACGAAGATGGTATCCTTTTCGAAAATGCCGTCTTCCTTCACCTCCTTCGAAATCTTTCCGATGGCGAAAAGATTTGTTATTACCAGGGTGAAAAAGAATGTGATTTTGTTATCCAAACAGCAACTGGAGTAGAGGAACTGATACAAGTGTGTTGGAAAATGAATGACAAAGAAACCCGAGAGAGGGAGTTGGACGGCATTCGCGAAGCCGCATCACTTACGCTTTGTGATGAAATGACAATCGTCACCTACGAACAGGAAGAAGATGTTCAAGACGAACTGGGTGTCATTCACATCGTTCCCGCCTGGAAATGGTTCCTAAAATAAAGTGTTACCAACCTCACCGTCATGCCGTCGCCACGGTGGGCTTTAAAAATAAACGGCGTGAGCCCACGAGAGGCCCACGCCAGTGGTTATCAAGATATTTCAATCTTTACTTCTTTCTCTTCTTCAGGGCGTAAGCCGCACCGAAGCCGATGAGCAGGAGAAAATGCGCTTTCTCTGACCGAACCGATTTCAAATTAATAAAAAAAATTCAATTAATGTATGTTTGTTTAAATAATAAATGTGTATTTTTGCATCGTTAATCGTTATTAATTGTTATTTTTGCAAACAGAAATTGCCATGCCTACCATCTATGCTTACTTTGGAATATGAAACCATCTTCGACTTGTTTTTCTCAGAGGGTGAACTCGAAAGGATTGAAGCACGCAATAAACCAGGAAAGAAGCCGTTACCTCAATCAAAGATGGTTCAAGCGAGAAAGTTCGTTGAAGAGTATGCTTACCGAATCTCTGAAAAGTGGTATCAGTTTTTTGTGCTTAAAGCGGATATAGTTTTAGAAAAAATCACCAAAGAACTAAAATAACAATGTGCAGGATAGTAAATGCCGAATACGCAGGAGATTACAAAGTTCTGATCACTTTTAGTGACGGTCAGAAGCGCCTCGCGGATTTTTATGATTTCATGACGCAAAGCGAGCATCCTTCCATTAAAAAGTATCTCGACAAAGATCTCTTTGTGACCTTCGGTTTTAACGATTTTGACATTCACTGGGGTAGCCAGTTCGATATCGATCCCTATGATATTTATCATGGCGAATTTGAAGCCTTGGATAGCCCTTATTTGGCTGATGTTGAAGCTGTTCGTTTGGTTTAAGTCTTAAGAAATGAATCTCTACACCAATAAAAAACGCTGGAAATGGATCCTCGCCATCGTGGCACTCCTCATCGTGGGCGCCTCGCTGTGGTATACCAATTATCTGGTGAAGTCGATTGCCATCCAGGAGACGAACCAGGTGAAGATGTGGGCTGCGGCCATGGAACAGCATGCTGGCATGATGAAGACTACCGAGGAGTTCTTTGGCAAGGTCAGCGAACAGGAACAACTGCGGGTGGACCTGCTCGCCCAGGCCTACCGCGAAGTGCTCGACTTCAGCAGCGACGCCAACACGGGCATCTATCTTGAGATCATCAAAAACAACATCAGCATTCCATTGGTCATCACCGATGATAAAGGCAGAATCCTGTTTTCGAATAATCTTCCTGAAAATCAAAAAGATAAGACGGAATTCGATACCGAGATGAAACAGGCCTACTCGAAGTTCAAGCCCATCAAGATCGATCCAGGCTACGGTCAGGTTCAATGGCTCTATTACAACGAGTCGATGATCTACACAGAACTGAAGGCAGTGCTGGAGGATATGATCAACCACTTTCTTGAAGAGATCACGCTGAACTCCGTGGGCGCTCCGGTCATCATCACCGACGAGGCGGAAAAACACATTTTGAGCTATGGTAACCTGGACTCGCTATTGATGCAGGACACCAGCTACGTGCGTCGCCAGCTGGAGGTGATGCGCTCGGAGAACGACCCCCTCGAGATCGACTTCATGAACACGGGCAAAGCCAAGATCTTCTATCGTACCTCCGACCTCATCGAGCAAATCAAGTACTTCCCCATCCTCCAGTTTGTCGTCATCGCGCTCTACCTGCTGATCGCCTACCTGCTCTTCAGCTGGGCACGCCGCTCGGAGCAGAACCAGGTGTGGGCAGGCATGGCCAAGGAGACGGCCCACCAACTGGGTACGCCCATCTCCTCACTGATGGGCTGGGTGGAGTTGCTCAAGATGCAAGAAGAACCCTTCGCTGGCACCGAAGAGATGGAGAAGGACATAGACCGCCTGCAGGTGGTGACGGACCGCTTCTCAAAGATCGGCTCCGTGCCAGTGCTGGAACCTACCGACATCATCCCGGTCATCAACGACACCATGGACTATCTCCAGCATCGTTTCTCCAAGAAGTTTGAGTTCGATATTCAGCTTCCTAAGGAATCCTTGGTGCTCCCCTTGGTGCCTTCGCTCTTCCGCTGGGTGCTGGAGAACCTCACCAAGAACGCGGTGGATGCCATGGGCGACCACGGCAAGATCACCCTGGAGCTGACGGAGAACTCCGATGAAGTATTCATCGACCTCAGCGACACGGGCAAAGGCATCTCCAAGTCTCAGATCAAACAGGTGTTCAAGCCGGGTTACACCAGTAAGAAACGCGGCTGGGGCCTGGGTTTGTCCTTAGCGAAACGCATCATTGAGGAATACCACAAAGGAAAGATCTTTGTGAAATCCTCGGTGGTGGGTCAAGGGACTACTTTTAGAATCGTTCTTGGGAAAGTTAAGAGTTAAAAGTTAAAAGTTAGTTACCACTCTTCACTTTTCACTCTTCACTCTTAACTTCTTCATGGCCTCCCCAATGACTTCGGCGTGCCGTCCTTTAATGATCACATGGTGATTCCCGATGGAATGCTGTAACATATACGGTCTCAAATCCACATTCAGGGTGATCTGCGTGCGGCAGAAATGGTTGCTGTAAGGCGTTCCCACAGCTTGGGCCTCAGTTACGAAATAGCGGTCCAAATTGACTCCGCCCCATTTGAAGATGGTGTAATCGGTCAAAGGCAATGCACCTTGGATGGCCACGCCGATGCCTGACTCGAAGTGGGAGCGGAGGGTAAGGTTATCACACATGTTCAAGGGTATGGTACAATGCGCCAGCATGGTTGTTGTTTCGGTGAGTTGCGAGGGGTTGGCCATGAAGGCTTCCGCGTTGCAAAGGCGTTTCACCAACAGCATGCTCATCAGGGTCTGCATGTCGCCTTCGCAACCGGCCACGATGCCTTCGTCGTTGAGCAGGGCCAAGGCCAGGCAGCTGGTGGTTCCGCAAGCCTTCACGATGTCGAAACAGCGGATGGTCATGGCGTCGAGGTGTTCCTCCTGACATATCTTCTTGATGGCAAGATAGGCCTTGGCGGCTTCCAGCATATCGGCACACGAGGGCTCCTTCACCGCTTGGGCGCGTTTCACGATGATTTGGGCCACCTTGGCGGCTTCCTCCTTTGGTACAGCACGAACACCGTCAATCAACCGTTGCAGGTCGATGTCGATGGTCTCCACCCCAAAGTGTTCTAGCAGATAACCATGGTCCACGCCGCTTGCGATCAGCCAGTCGGAGGGTTCCCCAAACAACCCGATCCTAGCCTTTCCCAAGCCACCCATTAAACCCATTCGGCCCATTAAACCCATTACAATCTCCTCATTCTTCCCATGCAAAATCCTCCCCTCAACGCCTTGCCCCTCCAGCCATGTGAGGATTTCCAGCGCTGCTGCCAGCGAATTGTTGCGCCCGTCGGCGATCAAGGTCACGGGTCCATGGCCGTTGAATAGGGTCTTAAACAAGTTCTCCACCCCGCCAGTGGCGATCATCACAGCGTCAGCCATTTGATCATCGTTAATGGTAATCTCGGCGCGGCATTCGTTTTTCAGCCTCTCAATCAGGTCAGCATATTCATTCCAAACGAATTCATCGGTCTGGAACGAAGAACGTAAAATGTTGATTTTCATGATATCAATGATTCACTACAAAACGAAGCGTTTTCCCATTCATCTTGATAAAATACACACCGCTCTGGTATTGGGAAGTGTTGATGCTCAACTCGCTGTCTTCGGCATCGAACTCATCCATCTTCTGGCCGAGGGCATTATAAACACTCACCGTGCCGAGGTTTTCGCCTTTGAGGGTCACACGCTCGTTGGCGGGATTGGGGAATAGGGAGTAGGTGGCTTTGTCTTCCTCGATGCTGGTCACGCAATAGTGTTCTTCATAGCCTTCGTCGCCAAAAGCCTGGGCGATATACTCATACGTGGGCGGATAGATGTCGCGCACGGCGATCTCATGGTTGGGACGGACAAGCATGATGGTGGGGTAGAAGCCCACGGGGATGGCTTGGGCTATGTCGTTACCGCCACCGTCACGGCTGATGGTCGGGTACTGTACTTCAAACTGCTCAGCCCAGGCATGGCAAGCGTCGTCGTGGCCGTTGGGCGAGATTTCGATGAAAAACACATCGTGTTCATTGCAGCCGTATTGATGGAAGGCCTCCACCACATCGCGCATAGGTGCCTCGCTGTATTCGTCGCCAGTGAGGAAGAAATAGAGGAGCACGGCTTGTCCGCCATCGAGGATGCTGTAAAGGTTGATCTCGTTGCCGTCGATGTCGGGGGCAGTGAAGTCGGGGATAATCTCTACAACACTTCCGCCATTGGTGATGACCGTTTCTTGAGCGACTTCACCCAAGTTATTATCAGGGTCGGTGGCCACGGCATAGATAGTGTATTCGGTGTTGGGCGTCAGGTCCGTGAAGGTGTGGCTGATGACATCATCGGCGGGGAAACCATAGTTCTGAAGGTACTCGGGCAGCTCCATCCCCGCAGCAGCTGTCCACTGCTGAATCTCCTCGTCGGTGGCGATGGTATAGTAGAACATGGTGCAGTCTTCATTGGGGGTAAAGGTTGCGGTGACCTCGGTCTCCAATACTTGGTCGACGCTGATGGTTACTTGTGGATCATAAGCGGAGGCGTTGCAGTCGTGTTGCTGCAAGCCCTGGGCCTCAAGGGCGGTGATGATGGTCTGGGCATTGTTGATGGGCCAGAGGTCTTGAATGACAATCTGGTGGTTGGGCGCGATGAGGATGACGGTGGGATACTGGCCAATGCTGTATTGGTTGCAGATGGCTGAGCCGCCTTCAACGCCGCTGATGGTCGGGTATTCAATGCCGTAGGTGTTCACCCAGTTGATGCAAGCATCATGGGTGTCGCCAGTGGCGATTTCCATGTAGAATACATCGTACATGTTGCAGCCCATGGCAGTGTAGGAGTCCCTGATTTTAGGCGTGGCCTGCTGGCAAGGACCGCAGGTGGTGAAGAAGAAGTCGATGAGTACGTACTGTCCACCGTCAAGAATGTCGAACAGATGCACCTCGGTGCCGTGAACGTCAGTAGCCGTAAAGTCAACAGCTGTTGTAAGAGGACACTGCGCTTTCACCCCGAATCCCAAGGTCAACGCAATCAAAAGAAGTAAAAGTTTTTTCATGTTTATTTTGTTTATTTGTTTATTTATTTGTTTGTTTGTTTGTTTGTTTGTTTGTTTGTTCGTAGCAAAAACAATAACTTTCCACTTTCCACTTTCCGTTTTCCACTTTTAATTATCCCTATAGTCTTTCTTTTTCGTCAGTTTAAGGTCTTGCAACGCTTGCGCTTTCACGTTGATGGTGAAGTTCCAACTCTTGTAGTTGCCGATGGGGATCCAGTTGAAACGCATTTCCCAGCAGTGCAGGTCACGGTAAATGTTCAGCGAAGTGTAGGAAAGGCCGTGATTGGTGAAGTCCCATCCCGTCGAGAAGTTGACCTTCCACTTCGGCGAGAGGCTCACGTCGCCAGTCACCGAAAGGGTCTGCACCACCTGGTTGTTGGGAATGCCCATGAAGGCAGAGTAGGTGATGTTGGTGCTCCGCCGCAGGTTGTAACTCAAACTGAGCGACCAAGGGGTGTCCCAGTCGATGTACGACTTGGGGTTGCCCAAAATGTCGTCCAGCTCGCCGTCGGTGACGAACTCCGAACCCTGTGCCCGTCGTGTAATCTCGTTTTGGAACTCAAGATCTCCGTTTTCATCTTTCCGTTTTCCACTTTCCGTTTTCCACTTCTTCAAGTCATTTTGGTTGAACGACCAACTGAGGCTGAAGTTCCAGGCGGAGCTGTTCTTATGGAAGAGACGGTGGTTCTCGATGACTTCAAAGCGGTTGACACGAGCTCCCATCGAATCCACCACGTAGGGGTCCCACACACTCGAATAGGTCACCTTCAGCTTCTTGAACAGCGTGGTGCGGCCGCTTACCGACATGTAGGAGAAGTTGAGCGAGTCCTTGGTGAGGTCGTAGTTGCCCGAGAAGCTCAAAGCCTCCAGAAGGGTCACGTTTTTCAATCCTGTGACGGTGTCCGATTTGGAGGGTATCTTGATGTCTAAGGTGTTGCTGAAATTATAGGTAAGCAGTCCCGACCTGTTCTGCGAGGGTGTCCCATAAAGGGCGTTCATGAACATGTTGTACGTTTGCACATTGCCGTTTTGGTCTACATAACTGTCGTAGACATTCCATTTTGGATCGCTGAAGTCGGGGCGGTAGGTGAAGCCGATGGTAGGGGTGAATACATGTCGGACGGCACGGATGGGACCCTTGCTGAAACGGGCCATGCCGTAGATCTTCGTGGTGATGTTGCTCGAGAGGTTGTAGTCGATCAAGTTGCTGAACTGGTTGATGGTGTCGGTATGCATCAAGCTGTCGGTGGGCATCCAGTACTTCTCGATGTGCTTGAAGTACATATAGTCGTTAAAGGTGGCGGAGTTGGTCCAGGTGAAGTGCTTGAACAGCTTGATGGGCAAGTTGATAGGGACGGTGTGCTTGACGCCGCTTTGGGTGTATCGTTGGAGGTTGTCGAACCAGCCCGACAGGTTCTCGTACCAAGCATGGGGAAACAAAAGCGTATCGATGCCGGAGACATAGTTTTTGGCATTCATGGTGTAGCTGAGGTTGAGGTTCGAGAGCTGCTTGTTGAGGCCTTTCAGTTTTCCGTTGCTGTTTTTCAGTTTCTGTAAAGGGTAGAACCTATTGACGGTGAGGGTCATCTCGGGGAGCGACACGGTGACTTGCTTAGTGAGGGTGTTCTGGCTGTGGCTGGCGTTGAGGGTGAGATACACCTTACCGGCGAAGTTGGTTTGATAGGCGATACTGCTCTTGAAGGTGTTGCTCAGGTATTCGTTGGAGGTGGTGGCGTTGTACTTGTTGAAGTTGGAGCTGATGATGTTGACATCGGCCGAGAAACTATGCCGTGGATGGGCCTTCGTGTCCTGTTTGTGGGTCCACTTCACCTTGAAGTCGGTGCTCTTGTCGTAGTCGGCGGCACCTTCGTCGCCGATCTTGTTGACGGCGAAGCCCAAAGCCAAGGAGCCGTTGTGCTTGTAACGCTGGTTGTAGCGGAAAGTGGGCTTGAGGGCCCAGCTGCCCCGGGTATAGATGTCGCCCAGCAACTGGAAGTCGTAATGCTCGTTGATGGCCCAGTAGTAACCGCCGTTTTCAAGGTAGAAGCCTCGGTTGGCCGACTCGCCGTAAGTGGGGACGATGATACCCGACTTCTGTCCCTTGGTGTTGGGGAACATGGCGAAGGGGAGGCCGATTGGCAGGGGCACGTCCTGGATGGTCACATACACCGGGCCGGTAACGATCATGTCGTCGGGGATGACTTTGGCCTTGTTGAACCGGAACTGGAAATGGGGATGGTCCTTGCGGTTGCAGGTGGTGAAGCCGCCCGACTGGATGTTGATGGTGTTGTCCTCCATCCGCTTGATTCGCTCGCCGTGGATGTAGCCGCCGCTCTCCTCGGTCCACACCTTGTGGATGATGCCTTTCTTGGTTTGGAAGTTATACGACATCTCGTTGGCCTCGAACTTGGTCTCGCCCTGCGTGAAGTTCGGCGTACCTTGCAATTTGCCCAGACTGTCGGGGACACCTTTGGCGGTGACGGTGTTGGTGTTCAAGTCGAACTCCAAGTAGTTGGCTTCCAGGGTGATATCTTCGTATTTCACCACGGCGTTGCCGTAGTAGTAGAGGATCTTCGTCTTCATGTCCTGCACCACCGAGTCGACAGCGGTCCGGTTGACGATGCTCTCGAAGGTGTTCTGCCCGAAAGAGAGGCTGTTCATCAGGAAAACCAACAAAAACGACAAAAAAAGTGCCGTCCAATGAGAATAAATATGTCTGTTTTCCCGTTTCAACGAATAAAAACGATTATTTTTGTGCCAAAATTAAGAATTTTGACTATGTCTCAACGTAACAAATTGAAATTTGGTATTCTTTTGCTGGCTTTTCTCGTCCCGATGCTGGTTTTTGGACAGCGTGGCGAGAAGATTACCACTGTGGTGATTGACGCCGGTCATGGTGGAAAAGACCCCGGAGCCCTTGGGGCTATCAGCAAGGAGAAAGATATAGCCCTTACCGTGGCTTTGTTGACGGGTGACTATATCAAGAAGAATTGCCCCGACGTGAAGGTGGTTTACACCCGCGAGCGTGATGTGTTCGTGACCCTGAACGAACGTGCAGCCATCGCCAATCGCAACAATGCCGACGTGTTCATCTCCATCCACTGCAACTCGGCGGGGAGCAAAGGCGCCTCAGCCACAGGTGCTGAGACCTTTGTGTTGGGTGAGCATAAGAATGCCGCCAACCTCGAGGTGGCCAAGAAGGAGAACTCGGCCATCCTCTATGAGGAGGACGCCGATGAACAGTACGGTAACTTCGACTTGAACAGCCCCGAGGCCTACATCGCCCTCTCTCTTTTTCAGTCGGAATACCTGAACCAGAGCCTTCAACTGGCTGCCAATGTGCAGGAGCAGTTCTCCAAGCGAGTGGGCCGCAAGGACCGCGGTGTGCAGCAGGCAGGATTCCTCGTGCTCTGGAAGACGGCCATGCCGAGCATCCTCATAGAGTTGGGCTTCATCAGCAACGCCACCGAGGAACGCTTCCTGGCTTCGGAAAAGGGCCAAACCTACATGGCCTCGGCCATCTACAGGGCCTTCCGCGACTTCAAAGCCAGCTACGAAGGCGAAAACAATGTCACCGTGGCCCCACCTCAACCCGAGCCTCAGCCAACCCAGCCTGAAACCCAGCCAACCCAAGAAACCCAGCCAGCCCAGTCGGCCCAATCAACCCAATCAACCCAATCAACCCAACCAGAGCCTCAGCTAACCCAACCAACCCATCCCCACGTCTCCTTCAAAGTCCAGTTCGCCACCCGCTCCACTCAAGTCCCCGTCACCGATAAGGACTTCGCCAAGGTACCCGAAGTGGGCGTGTATTTCTACAACGGGGCATACCGCTATACCTCGGGCGATTTCCGTACCAAGGACGAGGCCATAAACCGCCAAGCCCAAGTCCGTAAACTGGGCTTCAACGATGCCTTTGTGGTCGCCTTCATCGATGGCGAAAGAGCCACCATCAAAGAGGCTGAAGAAGCTTTGAAAAAGTGACTTAGAGCGCTGCAATCATCTCAATCTCGACGAGGGCCTTCTTCGGGAGCTCCTTCACAGCGAAGGCGGCACGCGCCGGACAATCCCCCTTGAAATACTTCCCGTACACGGCGTTCATATCGCCGAAATAACTCATGTCGGCCAACAGGCAGGTCGATTTCACCACGTTGTCGAACGTGCAACCGGCCTCGTTCAAGATGGCCTCGAGGTTCTTCATGCATTGCTCGGCTTGGGCCGTGATGCCTTCGGGCATGGTGCCCGTGGCGGGATCGATGGGAAGTTGACCGGAGATGAACAGCATCCCGTTGGCCGCGATGGCCTGACTATAAGGACCAATGGCACCCGGTGCCTTGGTGGTAGCAATAGCTTTTTTCATGGTAAATGCTTTTTGTTGATATGTTTTCTGACTGCAAAATTACATTTTCTCCTTCAAAATACCTAACTTTGCGATTCAAATCATATAAAGCCATGATTTTCCGTCGAATCCTCCGCATACTCACCAACCGCTATGTGATCGCCACCATCGCCTTCGTGCTGATCATCCTCTTCATCGACCAGTTCAACCTGAAGACCCAGATCAAGCTGCATAAAGAGCTCAAGCAGCAGGAAGAGGAGATCCAATACCTGCAGACGGGCATCACCCAATACAAGGACTCGCTGCGGATGGTCACCGAGGATCGCGAAGGCATGGAACGCATCGCCCGTGAGAAATACTTCATGAAACGCGACAACGAGGTGGTATACAAAATCGAAACCCAAGAATGAAACCACTGCTGTCCGTCCTTCTCTGCCTGCTCTCACTAAGCCTCTTCTCACAACAGTATACGGTCGGCGGCAAAGTCACCGACGCCCATAACCGTCAGCCCATTGCCTTTGTCAACATCGTCGTCAACGAAGGCCAATACGGCGGGATGAGCGATATCAACGGGAAATACGAAATTAGCACCGATGAGCCAATCCATACTTTGAAGTTTTCTTGCTTGGGCTATGAAACGCTTGAAAAAACGATGGAGCCAGGGGTGAATCGTGTGAATGCGGCCCTTACCCCCAAGACCTTTCAGCTGGGTGAGGTGACCGTGGAAGCAGGGGAGAACCCTGCCCACCGCATCATCGACAGCGTGATGGCCCATAAGAAAGAAAACAACCCCAATTCGCTGGATTCGTACCGATACAACATCTACGACCAGATGGTGTTTACCATCGATAGTAGCAGTTTTGTCCAAGCTAATGGCACGTCGGAACGTCCCCCGGCGATGTCGTTTTTCGACAGCCTCCTGAAGAAAAGCGATTTGATGATCATGGAGACCTACTCGGAGGTGCTGTTCCGTAAGCCGGACCAGCTGCGGCAGAACGTGCTGGGCACCAAGATGTCGGGCTCGAAAGACCCCCAAGTGGTGTATCTCGCCAGCAAGATGCAGAGCTCCAGCTTTTACGATGAGATGGTGAACATCGCCGGAACCGACTATGTCAACCCCATCAGCCGTAATAGCAAAAACCACTATTTCTTTACCCTCGAGTCGGTGACACCGGCCCAAGGTAGCGATTCGCTCTACGTCATCTCGTTCCACCCGTTTAAAGGCATGGTATTCAGCGGCTTGCGTGGCACCATGACCATCCACTCCGACGGCTGGGCGGTGATGAGTGTCAAGGCGGAACCCAACCAGCAAGGGGGACTGTTCACCATCAGCATCCAACAACTCTATCAAAAGATTAAAGGTCATTGGTTCCCTTACCAGCTAAACACCAATCTGGTGATGCCTCAAGTGGCAGTGGCAAAGGATGGCTATGCCTTCCCCATGGCCGCTATCGGCAAGAGCTATATCTCCGGGGTGATGCTGAATCCTGTGCTTCCCGAAAGGGCTTTTTCGGAGGTGGAGCTGATGGTGCACGAAGAGGCAGGCTACCGCGACGATGCCTTCTGGACCCAGCATCGCATTGATTCACTCACAGAACGCATCCTGAATACCTATCAATTGATCGACTCCCTGACGGAAGGTAACGATATCTTCGACCGGGCCTTGAACTTCACCACCAAACTGATGGAAGAGTCGTCGGTGAGCCTTGGACCTGTCGACCTGAACCTGGGCAGCATGATGCGACTCTCCGCCTTCAGAGGATGGTATCTGGGGCTGCATCTCTCTACTAACGACCGCTTTTCAAGGCATATCCGACTGGGAGGCTTCGGCGGCTACTGGACGCGACTGGGCGATTTCGACTATGGTGGGGAAGCCAAATGGCTTATCAATAGGCAACGGCAGATGGAACTTGGTACCCGCTACACCCATAAGTCCTCGGCCATGGGCGAGTTCGGCGGTTTCGGCGAAGGAAGCAATATCCTTTCCGAGAACGAATACCGCTATACGTTCTATGAAAACGTCATGGCCCGCGGCAACAACACAGAAGTCTTCTTCAATACCCGTCTGGCTCGGTATTTCAAGGCCTTCCTGACCTTTGGTACCTATCAGAAACAATACTACCTGCAGCCCTTTGACCTGCTGCCAGAACCGCTGCATTTTACCAATGCGGAGGTTAAGCTGCGCTTTGCCTACAAGGAAAAGTTCATCAGTACCACTCACGGCTTGCAGTCGCAAGGTACCGATTATCCCATCGTCTGGCTCACTTACCAACATTCGTTCAAAGATGTCTTGGGTGGCGAATATGATTTCGACCGTCTGAAGTTCCAACTGGAGAAGGACTTCCAGACCAAATACCATGGCAAGTCGTCTGTGTTGCTGCAGGCGGGATACGCCTCGCAGGGCTGTCCTGTAATGGAAACCTTCAACCTTTTGGGCTCGTACGAGCCATTTGGCTTGTATTCCCCGGGCAGCTTTGCCACCATGCGCGAAAGCGAGTTCTTCTGCGACCGCTTCGTGTCACTCTTCCTAAGCCATGACTTCCAAGGCACGATATGGAGTCCCCGTTCGCAGTGGTTCAAGCCCCAGTTGACCCTTTCCACGGCGATGGGGTGGGGCGCTCCGACCATGACACAAGGCTACTTCGAGAGTGGCTTCGTGGTGAAGGGATTGCTTAACATGCCCCTGGTGAACATGGGTGCCGGCGTGTTTTATCGCTACGGCGCTTACGCCTATCCGAAGGTTTTTGATAATTTTGCGTTCAAATATAGCATAACTTTTGGCATCCCGTAGGGATGCAAGCTCTGTAGAAAATGAAGAAAAATCTATATATCCTTTCCCTATTCCTATTGTTGCTTGTCTCTTGTGAAAAACAACCCCAGAAAATGTATCTGGAAGGCTTCGCCCAAGGCTCTTATTATGCCATCACCTATTTCGATGAGCAAGGTCGCGACTTCCAGAAAGGAGTGGATTCCATCTTCCACGCCATTGACCTGTCCGTCAATCTCTGGGTCGATACCTCCATCATCTGTAAGGTAAACCGCAACGAAAATGTAATATTAGATAATATATTTATTGATAATTTTAATATTGCTCAACAAGCCGCTGAACTCTCAGGAGGGTATTTCGATCCGACCATCTCACCGCTAGTCTCCGCCTGGGGTTTCAGCGCCAATACTCCTCACTCCTCACTCCTCACTCCTCACTCCATCGACAGCCTCTGTCAACTAGTTGATTATCATAAAGTCCGTATCGAAGACGGCAAGCTTATCAAAGAGAACCCAGCCATGCGTCTCGATTTCAACGCCATCGCCCAGGGTTACACCTCCGATTTGATTGGAGATTATCTGGAATCTCAAGGCATCACCAGCTATCTGGTGGATGTCGGCGGAGAGATCATCGCCCGTGGTAGCAAGCCCGACGGCACTCCGTGGGTGGTGGGTATCGAGAAGCCAGCGGCCAACTGGGACTCCGACCGGGTGGTTCAGCAACGTGTGGAAATCAAAGACAAAGGCATCGTCACCTCGGGCAGTTATCGCAAATATGTGGAGCGCGACGGCAAGCGCTATTCGCATTGCATCGACCCTACCACGGGCTATCCCGTGGAGCATAACCTGCTGAGTGCCACGGTCATCGCCGAGACCTCCGTCTGGGCTGACGCCCTTGCCTCCATCTGCATGGTAATGGGCATGGAGAAGTCGCTCCCCCTCATCAACAGTCTCGACGGCGTTGAAGCCTATTATATCTTTGTCAACGACCAAGGCGAGCTGGAAACTTTTGCCACTGAGGGCTTTATAATCATGGATGAACGATGAAGATCCTTTTCAATAAACCCTACGGCGTGTTGAGCCAGTTCACCCCCGAGGCAGGGCATCGGGCATTGAATGAATTCGGTTTTCCGCCCAACGTGTATGCTGCAGGTCGTCTCGACCACGACAGCGAGGGTGCCTTGCTGCTTACCGATGATGGAAAACTCATCAAGCGATTGCTCGACCCGAAGTATGAACATCCCCGTACCTATCTGGCTCAGGTGGATGGCCAAATCACGCCCGAAGCCATCAAACAACTCTCCAAAGGTGTAGTCATCAAAGGCTATCGTACCAAGCCCTGTAAAGCAGAATTAGCTACACCTCCCGATGACCTCTGGGAGAGAGTACCGCCCATCCGTTACCGTGCCAACATCCCCACCAGCTGGGTCAAGCTCACCTTGATCGAAGGCAAGAACCGCCAGGTGCGCCACATGACTGCCGCGGTGGGTTTCCCCACTTTGCGCCTCATTCGCATCCAAATTGGAGATATCTCACTTGATGGCTTACAGCCCGGGGAGTGGCGGGTGGTCTGAATATTTCAAAAGATTTGTTGAATATTTGGGTGAATATTTGTATCTTTGAAGGCTAATTTTTAAAGCCTAGAAATACAAATGAATCATTTTATTATTGGTTCATGCCTTAGAAGCATGTACTTATATGAGGGCTGTTTTGATTGTTTAATCCCCAGAAACAGCTTAACCGGCGTCGTCTCGACGGCAAAAAGGCATCTTCCACTGAGTATTCCCGAAGTTTCAATGTTTTCGACTCTTCCAAGTACTAGCAATGCAAAAAGAAAGGGTGTCTTCTACACCAGTTTCAGCGAGAAGGCCTCAGAATAGGGAATGAGCTGGTTGCCTTCGTGATAGTTGATCCAAGCGTCTTCGTCGTGGCTTCGATCGATCACTTCTTGGGTGCTCATGGGATGGATTAATGCCAAAATGGTGTTTAACGTTTCCAGTTCCTGCTCGGTGAAAACACTGCCGTCGTATGTATTGCAATTCAGGTAGATGCTCTCCATGTCATGAACAATGACAATTTCCTTCCTGACGCCATCGATGTTGTCGTAAATCGTGTCGTAATGAACGGGAACCGGACCGTATTGGATAGCCTGGTAAGGAAGACCGCTGATGGAAAGTCCGTGCTGCCTGTAGTGTAGGAAATCGGCATAAAACATCTCCTTGTTGAGTTTAGTAGGGAAGAGTCCTCCCTCATGGTATATGAAAAACCTGACCATCTCGGATACTTTCCTGATGTTCAACTGACCGAAACCATTGAAGATGGATCGACGGATGCCGCGATAGATAAGTTGTTTCTGTTCTTCGTTTTCTGAGTCCGCTTCCGATGCCAATAACATCTGGTGAACCTTGTCGTATTCTCCTTCGTCAAATTCGGCCCGGCTGTCTTCTAACAGGTGAAGCATGAATTGGCGATTCATAATGGCCGAAAGCAGTTTGCCGTTCGATTCAGAAGGCATTTGACCCCGCTCGTATTGTGGATATTGGTTGACGCCGAACCCTAGGATTTTTGTGATTTGCTGATAATTAAGCCCATAATGTAGCCTGATGTCTTTGATTTCCTCGGGGAACGGAATACCATGGCTGACACGATATTGCGAATAGAGTTCGTTAAACAAAAGTTCATCTTGCTCCGTGGTTGTAAAGCGTTCACCAGTGTCTTCGCAGACATAATAACGCACGTGCACCGAAAACTTTTCTTTTCGGAACTCATGCTCTTCAACGGTGTTGATTTCCTTAACCTTCCCTCCTGTAAAAGGGCTTTTTATTTCTACGTATTTTTCCATTTATATCTCTTGTTTGAATGCATAGTTAATAGGATGCTCTGCGATATGGAATGATATGCAGATGGTGCGGTCGTTTGGCTGACCTAAAGCTATCTTGATGTAGAGATCGGTCCCTTCCATGTCTCTTCCGAACACCCACATCTCATCGAAATAATCAGTTGACAGAGTCTCAACATAATCATCCGACTTTAATTGACGTACGATTTCATCTCTGGCTTTAGGAGTGATTCCGAGCAACTTTAGGGCTTCCTCGTTTTTCTCCCTGTCCAAATAGAAAATGCCCCAAACATCAAACTTTACGCCGAAATGACTGAGAAACAGCTCGACTTCTTGCTTAGTCTTTATCATTTTCTTTTTTCGTATTATTGTGCAAAGATATAGATTATTTTTTTAAATAATCAACTAAAAAATGAAAATTTTATTAATTTTTTCATCTTTTAGTGTGTATCCAATCCATCCGATAGCATCAAAGAATCTTCGCAACGATAATACTCACATTGTCCACCCCACCTCGCTGGCAAGCGGCTTCGTAGAGCTCGTCGACGGGCTGGGGCGAATCGTCAAGGATCTGCTCTATCTCCTCGTCATCGAGCATGTCGGTCAGACCGTCGGAACAGATGAGCAACCTGTCGCCGGGATACAGACGCTCGGTGAAGTCCACCACCATGAGTTCGCACTGACAACCACCTCCCACACAGTTGAGCAAGCCCTTGCTCTCGTTGGGGTTTCCAGTGATGCCGCGCATGGTGTCATCCTGCGTAATCTGACGCAGGATGCCGTCGCGATAGCGGTAGGTGCGACTGTCGCCGGCATTGACCAACAAGGCCTTGCCGTGCGACCACACCATGCCAGTCACAGTGCATCCCATGGGCCGATACTGCCCCTCAGCCCGGGCTTGCCAGTTGAGCTCGTCACTGTAGGTTCTGACTTGGGTGCTGAGGTCGTCGGCAATGGTCTCGGCCTTGATGTGACCGCCCTTGAAACATTTATCGAGGTACTCTAACAGGCCCTGGCTGGCCCGCTCGCCATGCTCGTGACCGCCCATGCCGTCGGCGACCAGAAGGTAAAACTGGCTCTCCTCGTCGAGGTTGATGGGAGGTAGCGTCATCGCATCGTCGCGGAGCAGGATGCCGCCTAACGACACCATATCTTCGTTGTTGTCGCGCACCAGGCCGACTTTCGAAAGTGCTTGTATCTCTAGTTTCATCATTTTACAGTCAATAGTGTGGTTGCTATTTTCAAAATGTCGCCGATATTGAGGTCATACCACCCGTTGGGGGTCAGCTTCATGCCGTTGAGCAGGGTGCCGTTCTTGCTCCCCAAGTCGCGGATCTGCCATTGTCCGTGGACGCAGCGTAGCTCCCCATGCCGCCCCGAGATGTAGATCTGGCTGCTCAACTCGGGGTAGATGCCAGTGGTGCGGCCGAAGACGCCTTCTTTTAAAGGCAATTTGAGGCTGTCGCCTTCTAACATGGTTGGGTTCTGGTTGGATTTTCTCTCTTCGGTCGAAGAGCCTTCGGGTTGCCGCGTCGCCGTTCCTCGCGATGACGTTTTTGGCGCTTTCGGAGGGTTGAAAAACGCTTCGGCGGTCACCAAGTCAGCGCCGCAGGCGGCGCATTCGGTGCCGCGCTTGGGTTGACGGCACTCGGGACAGAACTTCAACGCTGTGCCGCACTGGTCGCAAAACCAGCTGTCGTCGTCGATTATCGCTTTGCAAAACGGGCATTTCATAGGATATCCTCCAAATCAATGGTGTTAATGTCTTCGGCCTTGATGGTCATCAGCTCTTCCTCAGTGACGCTGTCGTCGTAGGCGGTGCGGCTGGAGAGGTTTTTGACAGCACGGTCGAGGGCCTTGCGCACCGTACGGGCGTTGCCAAAACTCTCGTCACGACGAGAGTATGCCTTCTCTAGCAGCTTTCTCACTGCCGCCAAGGCCTCGTCGTCCATGCGGAACTCTTTCTTGGTGGCCATACTAACAAAGATGCGGAATAGCTCGTCGGGGGTGTAGTCGTCGAAATAGATCTTCTCGTCGAATCGCGACGCCAGACCTTTATTCTGCGCCAGGAACTGCATCATGTCACGGGTGTAGCCTGCGGCGATGCAGACGAACTTTCCCTTATGGTTCTCAAGCAGTGGAGTGAGGGTGTTGATGGCCTCGGATCCATAGTCGTGGGGCCCGCCGTTGCTCAAGGAGTAGGCCTCGTCGATGAAAAGCACGGCCCCCATGGCTTTCATCACCGTCTCCCGGGTCATGTGGGCGGTCTCGCCGAGATAACGGCTTACCAGATCCTCTCGGGTTACCTCGTACACATGGGGACTGCTGATGACACCGAGGGAATGTAGAATCTTGCCCATGAGCCTCGCCACGGTGGTCTTGCCGGTGCCGGGGTTGCCGAGGAAGAGGTAGTGACTGATATTGATGTTTGGGGTGCGGTTGCGCTTTTGGGCGAGCTGCTGCTCGCGACGTATGGTGGCGGCCAGGTCGCGCAGGCTCTGCTTCACGTTGTCAAGCCCCACCAGCTCGTCGAGTTCCTTCATCACCTCCTGGATGTCGACGAGCTTGTTGACGCCCTCTCCGGCAATGTCGGCATAGGTCAGCAGCTTGCCTTCCTTGATGATCTCGTCTTCGCTCATGCTGCGGTGGCGGATGCGGCGGCGCTCGATGGCGACGTCCAGCAAGTTGCGTACATCGCGGGCGTTGCCGAAGGTGTCGCCCCTGCGGTTGTACATGTTCTCAAACTCGATGTGTAGCTTGTCGGCGGCCTCCTGGTCGAGGCGGAAGCCTTTCTTTTTGGCCATGCTGAGGAAGATGAGCTCCAGTTCCTTGGCGTTATAGTCTGGGAATTCAATCTGCTTGTTGAAGCGGGAGGGGAGACCGGTGTTCATCTTGAGGAACTCCTTCATATCGTCGCGATAGCCTGCTGCGATGCACACGAACTCACCTTTCTTGTTCTCAAGGATGGGCACCAGCTTGTCGATGCCGGCCTTGCCGAAGTGGCCGTCGTTGAAGCCGTAGGCCTCGTCGATGAAGAGCACGCCGCCCATGGCACGGTCCACATAGTCCTGCACGTTGCGTTCAGTGCCACCGACCCATTCGGAGATGAGGTCCTTGGCGGCGACCTCCACATACTGGCCCTTGGGAAGCACACCCGTGGCGCCGAGGATGTCAGCGAAAATACGGGCGATGGTGGTCTTGCCGGTGCCTGGGTTGCCAGTGAAGAGATAATGGTCATTGATGCGTGGCTTGGCGTCGGGACCGCCTTCACGCTGGGCCTCCCTGATGCTGTCGATGACCTTGTGGATCTCGTCCTTGACGCTCTGAAGGCCGACGAAATCGTCGAGCTCGGCCCAGATCTCGGCCTCGGTACGGGGCACGAAGACCTCGCCGCGCACGTCTCGCTCCTCGATGGTCTTCCCAGCCCGGAGCAGGGCGTTGACGGCCATCTCCTCAGCCTTACGCTCGGCCAATAACCCGTTGTTGGAGATGCCGCCTCCTTTGCGCATCAGCCACTCGAAATGACCTTCCAGCTTCTTCAGAGCCTCAGGCGTGATGTCGAACTTGTATCGTTTCTCAAGGATGTAGGCGCTGACGTCGCAGAGGGCTTTCTCGTTGAAAGGTTTCAGGTCGTAGCGGAACTCGAACAGGGAGGCGATCTCGGGCTTGTTGCCTAGGAACTCCTCCAAGTCTCGTTGCAAGCCGGTCATGATGACTACGGGCATCGTCATAGGCTGGTCGTGCATGCGGGTAAAGAGCATGTCGAGCTCGGGCGACTCCCCGTTGTAGATGAGCTTCTGGGCGTTGTGCAGCACCAGCAACCCGTCCTTGATGGCCCTGAGATTCTCGTCAATCTTGTCGACCCACATGGGGAAGTCGCTGGCGTCGAGCACTTTAACCTCACTCTGATAGACCACCTCGTTGCGTACCAGCCAGTCGGTCAGCAGCTCGGCCATGAAGTGCTTGCCAGTGCCGGCCTGGCCTAAGATCACACAGTCCATCTGGATGTGGACACGGTTGCCGCGCTCTTTCATCTGGCGGTCCACGTCGACACGCTTTCGGAACTCCTTCAGCTCCTCAAAGAGGTTGTCTTTGGCAAATAGCCCCTCGAACTCCTGATCCTTGGGGATGGCCAGGGGCTTGCCGCATCGTTTGCAGAACCGCGCGGTGTCACGGTTCGGGGTCTGACAATGGTTGCACTTCGTCATGTTGGATGATCTCGGTATTATTGGGTTTTTTAAAGAATTGATCGAAACGGTTCATGTGCTCCGACTCGGGGAGCCAGGTTCCAAATAGGGTGAGTATTAATGAACTAACGGTGAAGATAAGTAATAAAATTAGACGTTTACGTGTATCTTCTTTCCATAACTCAGCTGTTGTAATGTCAATCGCTCCGTTAAGCGATGAATCGAATTTCGCTTCGTTGTTGAAGGCGAAATACAAAGGCTCCAGCGTCATTTCCTCGAAACCGGGATTGTCGATGGCTTTTATTTTGGTTCGGTACGGGTTTTTCTTGAATAGGATTGCAATGCTGAAATAGACGATCACGCCAAGTACAACGATGGCAAAAATATAGAGAATGGAAGCGGCTACGAGGCTGATGACCAGAGTAATGATGCCACCGGCGACGGCTCCGATGATGATGGGAATGAGGCATCCATCGCTGTCGGAGGCAAAAAACGCGATGATGGCAGCCAATATAGTTACCCCAAAGAACAAGTATTCGGTCCATCCTGATGACATTTCGAGTGTGTGGTTGTCGATGAGGTTGAGGATGATACGGGTGAGCAGTATGGCGTTGGGGATGATGCCAAGAGCGATGCAGAGTAGTTTCATCATGACGCTTGAGCCTTTAGCATCAAGGATCTTGTTTTTTGCGCCATCCGAGATGCCCTTGACTTCCTTTTGGGCTTGATGGAACCGAGCATAGGCGGGGTCGTCAGCGTCAATGCTACCTATCACCTGGAGGTATTTCTCGAGGAGCTTCTCATAGGTGTACCTGGGGGTCAGGTCGACGTTGGGATCCTCGTGGCAGAGTACGGCGAGCCATCCGCGGAGGCCTTTGTCGTTCCGAAGGTCGTAGAGCAGCTCTTTTTTTGGGGCCTTTCGGATGTCGTCGAGGCTCTTGAGCACCTGTCCGGTTCGCGACAGACGGTACTCGGGCTTTGCCCCGAAGCCGACGATGGTCTTCATCATGGCCACTTGGTGGAGGTAGTTGGTGTCTTTCGGACCGGCCTTCTTGCTGTTTTTTCGATCACCCTTGACGCAGTAGTCGAACCACTTGCGCTGTTGTGCGAAGCGGTTGCCTTTGTGGTCGAGGAACCAAGGGACGTAGTCGGTGTCGCTGCCGTTGAGGAAGCTCTCGGCGATGCGGGTGACGAGGGGGTCGGCATCGTTTTGGGTGAAATAGCGGTCGTAGGCATGGTTAAGTGCCTTGCCGAGGGTGGCGCCAGTCATGGCGTAGTCGGGGTCGTGGATGTCGCTGCAGAGCCTCAGGTCGTAGAAGGGGTTGAGGGTGTGGATGGCGGCCAAAAGGCCCAT
Source organism: Bacteroidales bacterium (assembly GCA_024681295.1). Taxonomy (GTDB): domain Bacteria; phylum Bacteroidota; class Bacteroidia; order Bacteroidales; family F082; genus Limimorpha. The sequence continues at coordinate 360 of JAILBC010000099.1, read as the reverse complement.
CTTCTGGTCGTTGGGGAACTCCTTCTCCACGATGTTCTCAATCTCGATCTGCAACTCGGGGATGTGTTCCAGCCACTTGGAGATCTTGCCGCTGTAAAGGTACTTGATGGCGAGGCTCATGTCTTCTGCCATGAAGGAGGCGAGCTCTTCCGGGCTATGGGCAATTTGGTTTTTGCTGCTGTTGAAGATGATGTTGAGGCCACCTTGCCTATGCTCGTCGTAGACGTCGACTTTCTTGCCGCCGAGGAAGTCGGTGATCTCTTTTAGCCCCCAACGGTGGACGGGATCTTTCACGAGCAACCCGCGGGTAATGGTGTAGAGCGGGTCGGGCATGTCGATGGGGACCACGATGCCGTCGTG
>JAILBC010000077.1 GCA_024681295.1 Bacteroidales bacterium | reverse complement strand
TTCCAACACGATGATCAAAGCGTTTTTCTTGGGCTTGAACTCGTTGAGGCTCTTGTATTTTGGAATGGCTACGGCAAGTAATCCATCACTGCCTTCACGGTAGGCGATCTTGTCGAAAACCTCTTCGGTGACGGTCTCCACGAAGTCGGCTTGAATCTTCAGTGGCTCCCTTAAAAGAGCCTCGCAAACGTACAGCTGTTCGATCTCGAAACCGCATTTCTGCGCCCGTTCAATCTCACGTTGGCCTTCAATCAATATGCGGTTCTGCTCCCGTCGCTCCGATGCCTTCTGAAGCTTGACGAGGTTTTTTATCTTGGGGTTTGTTTTACTGGTAATCATTGCTTTTTCGTTTTCAGTTGAGATAGTACGAGGCCGACAACAACGATGGCGATGCCGATAATCTTGAAAGCCGTCATTTTTTCAATGGCGAGAAGATAGCTAAAGATAGCCGTGAAGACAGGGATCAGGTTGGAGTAGACGTTGGCCTTGGAGGCGCCGAGTTTGCTGAAGGCAAAAGCCCATAAGGCGTAGGCGCCAGCGCTGCAGAAGACGCCCAAACAGACCAAGGGAACGATATAGCCACTCACGTTGGCGAAGTTGGATGGTTCGAACCGCTCCATGATGAATACCAAAGGGATGAAATAAATCATTCCGATGATGTTCTGCATCCAGGTAATGGTCAAAGGCTTATAGAGTTTGGTGAGTCGGATCAAAGCGATGGAATAGCCGACGGCCACGATCACCGAACCGCAAAGGAAGAGGATGCCTTTGGGCGAGGCGGTGAACTCAAGGTTCCTGTTGAGTAGCATAACGATTACTCCGACAAACGATATGATGAATCCCACGATGTTCATGGGGGTGAGCCGCTCTTTAAGGAAGATGCGTGCCGCGATGGGGGTGACCAAAGGTATCAGGGCGATGATGCCGGCTCCGATGACGGGGGAGGTGTTCTTCAACCCATAACCCTCGAAAATGAAATAAAGGAAGGGCTCGAACATGGCGGCCAGGGCGAAAAGCCCAAGATGTTTCTTCTGGACTTTTTCGTTCAGCCGGAAGACAAAGAGGATGGTCGTCAAGAAAATGGTGGCCACTACCAAACGCAGGAAGATGGTCGCGGTAGGGTTGAGGTTTTGGTAGACCTGGGTGGACCAAACAAACGACATGCCCCAAAAGATCATGGCGACGACACCCGCAATATGAACGATAAACGCTTTGTCTTTCATGCCGCAAAAGTACGTTTTTTTGAGATTGTTTTATCAAAGCGAAGGTTTTAGGCAAGATTTTTGTAGATTTGCAGCCAATTAATGAAAGAATTTGAAGTTAAATCTAATAATCTATCAAAATGAAAAAGTTAACTGTAATCTGCATGACCCTTGTAGCGATGATTTTCGCGGTGTCATGCCGTGGCCCGATGGGCCCCGAAGGTCCTGAAGGCCCCACGGGCAACGCCAACGTCGCCTCTTCAACCGTAACCGTTTATCCATCCGATTGGTATTGGGACAATACCTCCTGGCGCGTCGACCTCAGGTACGAAGCCATCAACGCTGATATCACTGATCACGGTGCAGTTCTGGTGTATATGGAAGACCGCAACACATGGCGTCAAATTCCGCTCACTTTCTATTACAATCTGTTTGACGATGATGGTAACGAATACTTCTATTCTTCGTCACTTGAGGTCTCCTCGTACGATAACGGTGTGAGCATCTTCTGGACCGAAGACGATTTCTACGATGGCTATCGTCCAGAAGAGCATCGCTTCAAGATTGTGGTCATCGCCGCCAGCGTGTACGCCAGCCGTCCCGATGTCGACTATAGCGACTATGAAGCCGTAAAGAGAGCTTTCCAACTTACCGATAAATAATCAGGACTAACAAAGAAAATGACGAAAGGCGCCCGATGGATTCGGGCGCCTTTCTTTATTGTGCCATGACGGTGTAAGTCATGAACCCCGCAAAAGCAAGAAGCATGAGCGCTCCCTCAAGACGAGAGAGTTTCCTGCCTTTTCCCGTAAAGACAAACAGCAACATCAAGGCGTTTGCTCCAAACAGGAAATACAAGGTGTTGTTCATCTGGGTGTCGAACTGTAGTGGCGTAATCAATCCACTGATGCCCAACACGACACAGATATTCAGGATGTTGGAACCCAAGACATTGCCAATGGCGATGCCTGAGTTCTTTTTTGTAGCAGCCACAATCGAAGTGATGAGTTCTGGCAACGAAGTGGCAACAGCGACAACCGTCAAACCAATCATGGCCTCGCTCATGCCCCAGGCCTTGGCAATAATCTGGGCGTTGTTCGAAACCAGCTCTCCGCCAAGGTACAACCCGGCGATGCCCAAAACAAGGAATAAGATGGTCTTGCCCCAGGGCATGGGGATCTGAATGACCTCCACCTCGGAGCTGGTGGAGTCGTTTTTCTTTACGGTAAGGGCAAGATAACCAGCCGATAACACCAACAACAAGATACCTTCAATCCAATTGACAGTGAGGCTGCCCCAGGTGTAGTTGGCAAACACAAACAAGGCCGCCGTAGCTACAAAACCCGCTGGGATGTCGCGGCGGATGGAGATGCGGCTCACATCAATAGGGTAGATGATTGCCGCCACACCGAGGATGAGCAGAATGTTCATGATGTTGCTTCCAACAATGTTGCCAATGGCCAGCCCTGAACTGCCACGGATGCACGAAAACACATTAATAATCAGCTCGGGCAAGGAAGTGCCAAAAGCTACGATTGTAAGACCGATGATGAGAGGCGACATCTTTGCTCTGATGCCGATGCTTGTGGCACCGTCGACCAACCAGTCTGCACCCAAGATGAGTACCACAAACCCTACAATTAATAATATGATAGGCAATACCATAACTTATTGCTTGTTGTAAATCCTGGCTCCAAAGATCTTGCTCCCCACGCGTATCAAGGTTGCCCCCTCTTCAATGGCGATTGGATAATCTTCCGACATGCCCATGGAAATCTCCTTAAACTGCTTTTGGTCTGCGAAATAGTCTTGCTTTAAAGTGTCGAAAATAGACTTCAGGTGTTTGAATTCCTTGCGGACCTCATCCATGTCGTCGGTAAACGTACCCATTCCCATCACCCCACAGATGCGTACGTTCTCCATCTGTTTAAAAGCCTCTGAATCCAATAATGCTCGGGCTTCTTCCAGATCAAGGCCGAATTTGGTTTCCTCTTGGGCAATGTGGAACTGCAAGAGGCAGTCCACCACCCGGTCGTGCTTGCGAGCCTCCTTGTTGACCGCCTCCAAGAGGTTGGCCGTGTCGATGCTGTGGATGAGGGTGACAAAGGGAATGATGTATTTGATCTTGTTGGTCTGCAAATGTCCGATGAAATGCCATTGGATGTCGTGAGGCAGGACTTCGTGCTTGTCACGCATCTCTTGTGGATAGTTTTCGCCAAAAACACGTTGCCCAGTATCGTAAGCCTCCTGAATATCACTCACGGGCTTGGTTTTTGAAACTGCCACCAAAGTAACACCTTCCGGGATGGTGGCTTTGATTTTATTCAGATTCTCTTTAATCATAACAAACGTTGTCGATTTGTCTCGCAAAAATAAAAAACAACTTTCAACTATCAGCTCTCAACTCTCAACTTTTTTCATACCTTTGCACCCAAATTATTGAAAGAATATGTTTGAAGGCTTAACCGAAAAATTAGAACGTTCGTTCAAAATCCTTAAAGGACAAGGATATATCACTGAAGTCAATGTGGCCGACACCATGAAGGAAATCCGCCGTGCGCTGCTCGACGCGGATGTCAGCTACAAGATTGCCAAAGATGTCACCAACTCGATCAAGGAGAAGGCCCTGGGCCAGCAGATTCTGACCACCGTGAAGCCAGGCGAGATGATGGTGAAGATTGTCCACGACGAACTGGCCGAACTGATGGGCGGCGAGCATGTCGACATCAACTTGAAGGGACAGCCCGCCATCATCCTGATTGCTGGTCTGCAAGGTTCTGGTAAGACAACTTTCTCGGCTAAACTCGCCAACTATCTGAAACGCAAGAGAAGTAAGCAGGTACTCCTAGTGGCCGGTGACGTGTACCGTCCCGCCGCTATCGACCAGTTGAAGGTTCTCGGACAGCAGGTAGAGGTGGAAGTCTACAGCGAGGAAGGCAACAAAAACCCCGTGGAGATTGCCCAGCACGCCATCGAGCATGCTAAGGCCCAGAACAAGAGCGTGGTCATCATCGATACCGCTGGCCGTCTGGCCGTGGACGAGGAGATGATGAATGAAATCGCCAAGATCAAGGAGACCGTTCATCCGCATGAGACCCTGTTTGTGGTCGACGCCATGACGGGTCAGGACGCTGTGAATACCGCCAAGGCCTTCAACGACCGCCTCGACTTCGACGGCGTGGTGCTCACCAAGTTGGACGGTGACACCCGTGGCGGTGCGGCCCTCACTATCCGTACGGTGGTGCAGAAGCCCATCAAGTTCGTTGGTATCGGCGAGAAGATGGACGCCCTCGACGTGTTTTACCCCAAACGTATGGCCGACCGTATCCTCGGCATGGGCGATATCGTCTCTTTGGTGGAACGTGCTCAGGAGCAGTTCGACGAGGAAGAGGCCAAACGCTTGCAGCGTAAACTGGCCAAGAACGAGTTTAACTACAACGACTTCCTGAAGCAGATCCAGCAAATCAAGAAGATGGGTAACATCAAGGATCTGGCCAGCATGATTCCGGGCATGGACAAGGCCCTGAAGGGCGAGGAGATCGACGACGACGCCTTCAAGAGCATCGAAGCCATCATCTATTCGATGACTCCCGAAGAGCGTGAGAATCCTGCTTTGCTCAACGGCAGTCGCCGCAAACGTATTGCCTTGGGTAGCGGAACTTCCATCGTCGAGGTGAATCGTCTGGTCAAGCAGTTTGAGGAGACGGCCAAGATGATGCGCATGATGACCACCGGCGGTGGCAAGAAACTGATGCGCATGGCAGGAGCGATGAGGAGGAGATGAGAGTTGAGAGGTTAGAGGTTAGAGGTTAGAGGTGTACCCCGTAGGGGTTAAAGATCGGTAGAAAAAACGAATTAAAACAAATTACCCCGTAGGGGTTAAACAATAATAACATGGATACCAAAATTATAGATGGCAAAGCCATCTCTGACCAGATTAAAAAAGAAATTGCGGCTGAAGTCGCTGACATGATCGACCATGGCAAACCCGCTCCGCATCTCGCGGCTGTCATCGTGGGTGAGGACGGTGCCAGCCAGACCTATGTGGCTTCGAAAGAAAAAGCCTGCCACTCGGTGGGGATGACCTCTTCGGTGTACCGCCTTCCAGTCAAAACAACGGAACAGGAACTGCTCGACACTGTGAAATTCCTTAACGATGATCCTGAAATTGACGGTTACATCATCCAACTGCCCTTGCCGAAGCATATTGACGAGGACAAGGTGATCAATGCCATCAAGCCTTCGAAGGACGTGGACGGCTTCACCAGCATCAACGTTGGACGCCTCCAGTTGGGCCTGCCTTGCTTCGTTCCCGCCACACCGAATGGCATTATGGAGCTCATCAAACGCTCTGGCATCGAGACTGTTGGCAAGGATGTGGTGGTGCTGGGTCGCTCCAACATTGTGGGCACACCCATGGCTATCCTGATGTCGCGCAAGGGCATCGACTCCACCGTGACGCTTTGCCATAGCAAGACCCAGAACCTGGCTGAGATCTGCCGCAGGGCTGACATCCTCGTGGCTGCCATCGGTAAACAGGGCTTCGTGACCGCCGATATGGTGAAACCCGGCGCTACTGTCATCGACGTGGGCATCCACCGTGTGGATGACCCCAATAGCCCCAAGGGCTACAAGATCCTCGGCGACGTCGATTACGACGAGGTCTACAAGGTGGCTGGTAAGATTACCCCCGTCCCCGGTGGCGTGGGCCCGATGACTATTGTCTCCCTGCTTCAGAACACCCTGAAGGCCGCTAAAGGTCAGATCTATCCGAAAGAGTAGTTTTATGAAGAGGCTGCTGATCATCGTCTGCTTGATGGTCCTAAGTTGGTCATTGCCTGCTCAGGATATTGACAGCCTCTACCAAGTCTTCGAGAACAACAAAGGCGAAGTCGCCTATAAGGCCGCTGTGGCCATCGACGAAGTCATCGGCCGTGAGCCGAACTTCGAGTTGGATACCGACAAGGACGAGATCAAGCTGAAGATCCTCCGTACGATGATCCTGTATTTCTTCGGCAACGACGACTTCCAGCATGTGGTCACCTACTCGGAGATCGGCATCGCCCACTACGACAAAATAGGTGACCTGTTCAACGAGGCCGGGTGCTATATGACCCTGGCCAACGCCTATCAACGTCTCGGCCAGTTTGACAAGGCCATTGACTGCTACAACCGTTGTGGCGAGCTGATGGACGAAGAAGGCGGTGAGATGGCGGAGGTTAGCAAGCGTTACGTGATGAACAACATCGCCGAGATCCACATGGCGATGGGCGAATACGACCGTGCCGAGGAGATGTACCACAAGTGCGTCGAACTGCTTGGTGAGGTACAGGTGAATGACACCGCCGCGAACCTTGATTTGGCTACTTATTGTCAGAATCTGGCGGAAGTCCATATCGCCCAAGCCAACCATTCCGAAGGCGAGGAGCGTGAACGGTTCATGGCCGAAGCCATCGGACTGGCGGAGCAATCTCTTGAGCTCTCGCAGCGCTACCAAGACACGCCCAACAAGATCATCAACCGCATGATGACGCTCTCGAAAGCCACGGGCGATACCAAAATCCTTGATGAGGCGCTCCGGCTGGCTGAGGACAACAACGAGTTGTTCCTCCAAGCGGTTCTCAGTTTGCAAAAAGGCGATTACACCAAGGCCATAGCCATGGCCAAGGAAAACCATTATGATGGCCTGCTCCGTGATGCGCTGGAGGCCGGCTACCAGGATCTCCGCGTCAGCAATCCCGCCAAGGCGTTGGAGTATCTCGAGCGCAGCGTGGTGATGAAGGACTCTATCTTCAACGAGAATCAGCAACAGCTCATCCGCGACTATCAGGTGCGTTACGCCATGCAGGAGAAGGAGCATGAGTTGGAAATGCAGCAGGAGAAAAACAAAAAGGCCCGTTTAATGGTCTTTGGCTTGGTAATTCTTGCCGTCGTGATGTTTGCCCTCTTTGTGATTTGGTGGCGTTTGGCGCAGATGCGAAAGAAACGTAACCAGGAACTAACCCAACTCAACGAGTTGAAGGACCGGCTGATGTCGATTGTCTCGCACGACGTGAAGACTCCTGTTTCGGCCATTTGCAGCGTGTTGGAACAGCTTTGCTCGTATTATGACGGCATGAACGACACCGATCGCAAGGCCAGTCTGATGGTGTTGAGGTCGACCTCGATGGCGCTGAGCGATCGCTTGTACAACATTTTGCAATGGGTGAAGAGCGTGTTGGAGCACGGCGAGGTCACTCCCGAGGACTTCAATTTGGCTCAGTTGGTTGACGAGAGTTTGAAGAGCATTGACTATTCGGCGGGCGTTAAGTCGCTGAAAGTGAGTAACGAGGTTGATTCTACGTTAGTGGTTCACAGTGACCCTAGCGTGGTGAGCTTGGTGTTGCAGAACCTGCTTTCCAATGCGGTGAAGTTCTCCTATCCCAATGGCGAAATCCATGTTAGGGTAGAGGAGGATGGTGATGTTCTTTGGCTTACGGTGCAAGACAACGGCAAGGGCATTACCGAGCAGAAGTTGGAAAAGATATTCCGTTTTGTCTCCAATTCGTCGAGTGGCACAGGAGGGGAGACGGGCACGGGCATTGGCTTGTTTGTGAGCAAGCAGTTGCTCGATAAGATGGGAGAGGCCATTCGTGTGGAGAGCGTCATCGACGAGGGTACAACAGTAAGATTCAGCGTTCGCCCCGCAGGGGCATAATTCAAATAGCCCAGGGCAACGCCCTGGGGAATGATAATGAATGAAAAACAAAATATTCGGATCCTGTTAGTTGAAGACCAGCCCTTGTGTCGTCTGGGCGTGCGCATGGCGTTGGCCAACTCTGGTTATGGCTGTGTGTTGGAGTCCGAGGCCGAGGATGTCCGGCAGGCTGTCAAGTATCTGGAGCAACACGGTCGTGACATCGACTTGATCTTGTTGGACTATGCTTTGCCTGATGGTACGGGCAAGGACGTCATCGACGCGGTCAAGCGCATGGGTCTTGAGGTGAAGATCGTGATGTTGTCCGGTGAGGCCGGAGGTGCCACGGTGCAGCAGTTGATGGACAGCGGCATCAACGGTTTCATGAGCAAGAGTGTCCGTCCCGACGAGATTGCCACGGTGTTGGCTTCGGTGATGCAGGGACACGATTTCTCCCATGCGAACACTATGCGTTTGCAGGACGATGTTCAGTCCGACATGGAGTTGTTGAGCACGTTGACCCGTCGTGAGATGGACATCATCAGTTTGTGTGCGGCAGGCAAGAGTGCCAAGCAGATTGCCGAGGAGCTGGACATCAGCGCCCACACGGTGGAGAACCACAAGGATAAGATTTTCACCAAGCTCGGCGTGAAATCCACCTCCGAGTTGATCCTCTACGCCTTCCGGGTAGGGTTGGTCAGCTAATCAGTTAGTCTGTTATTTCAACAAACAGGCTCTCGGATAGTTGGTATTTTGACAACTTCTTTCGGATTAGGTGAGTGAAGAAATCAAATAATTCATTGTAGCATTCCATCCAGGCTTTTCCATCCATACTAAGAGTCACGAAATCCATATAAACAGTTAGGTAACGATCATTTTTCTGGTCTTCTACATGGTCGCTAAGACAGGTCATTTGATAACTTTGGTATTCTCTTCTTTTTGCGAGATGGATCCATTCTTCAAATCCTTTTTCTTGAGATAGGATCTCAAGGATATAGTCTCCTTCGACAGGCTCTGGATAGCGTATCTCATAAAAGTCTTTAATGAAGTCCACCCACTCTTTCTCGGCGATCTCTGGTCTTAACTCGTACCAAATGTAAGACTCATTTTCTTTCAGTTGATAGATTTCTTTGGCGTTAAACCGTCGTTCAAAGTGGATTTTGAATTCCTCGACGCTCTTGAATTCCCATGCGGCTTTTTTCTTGTCAGCCGCGATACGTGTGGCAATGCCAATTACTAAATATTGTCCCATATTGTTTGAGTTTTAAGGTGTGTTTTCACCCTAAAGTGTCATAACAAAGGGAAATGTTTCATTTTTCTTTGAACTTTTTTTCGAAAAACTGATCAAAGCCTTAGTAACTCCTCTTCCGAAAGGCCCGTGGCATTGCAAATCGTCTCAATGGAGACTCCCAAATCTTTGAACTTTTTGGCTGTTTCAAGAGTTCCTTGTCTGATCCCTTCCTCACGTCCTTCCTCACGTCCTTTATTAATCGCTTCTCGCATGATGGCTTGCTCAACGAGAACATTGTCGATGTTTTTCCAGTAGGCATAGCGCTCGCCATCCGTCATTCCAGCTTCTTCCATCAATGTGACGGCTTTCTTTGTTAAAGGATTCATCATGAGTTCTTCTGGAGCTTCTTTCGTGTTTCCGTTGATCTCGGTGAGGAAACGTAACCACAAGTCGAGCATTTTCTTTTCTGCTTTGTTTTGTGGTTTAAACTTTGGTAGTTCGATAAAAGCGATGTGAAGGCCTTTGATTATTTTCTCTGTGTGCCGTTCGTGAACTAATTGATAGTAATGAAAGTACTCGTCTTTGGGCAGATCGGTTTCGAAGATGTCATTGACGATGTTTATGGAATAGACTGGCTGAAGGAGTTTGTAGCTTCCGGCTTTTCCTAGTTGTGAGACATAAGCTTTGGAGGCATTGAATAGCACTCGTGATTTGAATTCCTCGCTCCATATCATTTGCATTTCCACTAGGAATTTTTGGTTTTTGTTGTCTTTGCATTGGACGTCAACAACAGAGTATTTAGCGTTTGGCATTTCGGGAATCATCTCAGGAGTGAGATATTCAATCTTATTGATGATTTGGTCACCTTTTAAGGGCAACAGGGCATTAAGTAGACTGATCATTAGATCAGGGTTTTGGGCGAACACTTTTTTGAAAGTGATGTCGTAACGAGGGTCGCAGTATTTCATGGTAATAGTATTGTTTATAATTAATAAATTGCTTACATTAATAATTAATTATGTTTCAGTTGCATCTAGTTTTCATTTGCAAAAATAGTACGAAAAATTCATTTGTCAAGCTTTTGTTGAAAATCTTTCCAATAAATCGTATGATGTTGATAACTTTTGATGGATATAGGTAAAATTACCCATAGCCACCTCTTTAATAAAAGATAGTTTTGCTTTTCTGTAAAACTCGAATTTGAATTAGAAAACAAAACTATAAAATCATGAAAAGAAAATTTTTACCATTGTTATTAATGCTAGCTCTTGGCTTGCCCATGGCCATGAGGGCGCAGAAAACACTGCCTTATGAGTACGGGTTTGAGAACGATGATTTGACTGGTGAAGGATGGGCGAAGAATGGTTCTACCAATTCAAAACCTTATGAATACGCGAAAAGGACAGGTTCTTATGGCTTCCGTTTTTATTGTACGTCACTTTATTCGGAACAATACCTGGTGTCGCCTGAACTGACAACAACTGAAGTCGGCACGATGGTGGAGTTTTATTACAAGGCTCCGTCAACTGCCCAAACTTTTCAAGTCGGTTACTCTACCACAAGTTCAAATGTTATCAGTGATTTTACCTATGGCGACCCTATTACGACGAGCGATAATAATTGGAATGTGTTTAGCCAGACTTTTTCCCCAGAGACAAAATACATTGCCATTAAATATACAACGACATCATCTTACACTAATCTCTATCTTGATGATTTTGTATTTGAGCAATATTCGGATTATCCAACTCCGAAGAATCTTGTGGTGACAACCTACACTTCAAGCACTGCAACTCTTGACTGGACTCCACGCATAGGTCAAGATCATTGGGATATTTATTATACCACAAGTTCAACTGCTCCAGATGGCGGCACAACACCCTCGGTTTCCAACACGGCGACCAAGCCTTTTACCATCACGGGACTGACTTCTGGCGTCACGTATCACGCTTACGTTCGCGGGAATTATAACAACGGCGAGCATTACAGCGAATGGAGCAATGCATGCAACTTTGAAGTTGGATGTTACACTCCGACTATCGCTGAAAGTATGGCAACGTGCAACCAGGCTTATTTTGCATGGACCCCTGTCGGTACTGAAACATCATGGCAGGTGGCTTTTTCAGACCAGCAAGGCTTTGACCCTGATGCGGTTACCCTGGAAACAGTTACAACGCAGTATTTTGTCAAGGAGAACCTGACAACCGGCGTCACATATTATGCCCGTGTACGTGCCGTCTGCGGTGCTGGCGACTATAGCGAATGGAGCGATGAGGTGAGCATGACAACAGAATGTTTGGATCCGACAAATCTTCATGAAAGCAATGTAACTCCAAATACGGTAACATTGGATTGGACGAAGGGAAGCAATGAATCGCAATGGCAGATTTCCTATTCAACAAATGAGAATTTTACTCCTGAAAATGGAACATTAGTTACCGTCAACACGAAGCCCTACACTCTTAGTGAACTCACGCTGAACACCCAGTATTACGCTTACGTCCGTGCCGTTTGTGGCGAGAATATCTACAGCGACTGGAGCAATATCTGTGCTTTTATGCCAAAATACGAGCTCACGGTGGGTAACGGGGCAAATTACAACTCATTCATACCAATTTGTACCTCAGCTATCGACTATACAACAAAAAGCCAGTTTATCGTTCCTGCTTCAGATTTGACCAATTTGCTATACGCCAACATCTCAAAAATGTCTTTCTATGCGAATTCAGAGACGGGAAGTATGGGTACAGCCACTTTTGATGTCCTCATCGGTGAATTGAACGATGTGACGGCTTTTGCTAACTCCGAGTTCTTTGATTGGTCGGAAATGACATCCGTGTATTCCGGGAGCCTCTCCGTCAGCGGAAACAAGATGAAGATAATTTTCAATGCGCCTTATCAATATATGGGTGGCGACTTATTGATTGGGTTTACGGAAACGGCTTCTGGCTCTGGCAACAGCTTTGGCTGGTATGGTGCTGAAACTACAGACTATAGCGCCTATGGCGGCTATGAGATGACTGCCTACAGTTATACTTCCTACAGCCGATATAAGTTTATGCCAAAAACCACTTTCAGCTATACTCCAGGCACTGCTCCGACATGTTTGAAGCCTAAAAATCTCGCAGCTTCCAATGTCGGTGTAACATCAGCCTCCTTATCCTGGACCAATGGAGACGCTGAAACGGCTTGGGTGCTTCAATACGCCACTGATGCGAGTTTTACCCAAAATGTTGTTTCGGTAAATGTGACAACGAATCCATACACCTTGTCAGGCTTGACACCTGAAACCACATATTATGCCCGTGTCAAAGCCGATTGCGGCAGCAGCGATTATAGCACCTGGAGCAACGCATGCAGTTTCACGCCTTCTGCTATACAAACGATTGTTGTCAATGACGGCACACAGACTAGTTACTATGTCCCATTTTATGGTTATAGTACCAATTCTCAAAAATTAAAGAGTCAGTCTATCATTCCTGCATCTGAATTGACAAGTGTTGTCGACAAACAAATTACGAAACTGACATTCCACACAGATTCTTATTATTCGTCAGCTTCATTCCCTGGCGGAGTTTTCAAGGTCTATCTTTCACCAACTGAATTAACAGACTTTTCATCTTATTCACCTGTGGATTGGAACACCCTTACGGAAGTTTATAGCGGGAATCTCACTGTAAGTAATAACAAAATGGAAATCGTACTTGAGACTCCTTATTTATACTCAGGCGGCAACCTTCTCGTAGGATTTGAAGAAACCACTTTGAGCAGCTCGGGCTCTTTTGTGGAATGGCTTGGCATGGAAACAGATAATTATGCATCATATTACAATGCAGGTTACGACAGCCGTGAGAAATTCCTGCCTAAAATAACCATTTCGTATAGCATCCTTTCGTGTTCACTCCCAACTAACCTCAGCGTCAATGCGACTTCCAATGCGGCAACCCTCACTTGGACTGCCGGCGACGAGGAGACCGCTTGGAACGTGCAATATAAAGCTGCTTCGGCTTCAGATTGGAGCGAAGTGATTGCCGTGGAAGACACCCCGACCTGCACCATCAATGGACTGTCGGCGACAACAGAATACCAGGTGCGCGTACAATCCAATTGCGGAAGCTCGGTAAGTTCTTGGGTTACTGAAAGCTTCACCACCTCATGCGGCTCGGTCAGCATCCCTTATTCTTACAACTTCGACACCGACGCTGCCGGTGCATCTGCCGCATTCCCACGATGCTGGACCCGTTACAACGATGCCACAAACGCATCATACCAATGCTA
>JAILBC010000059.1 GCA_024681295.1 Bacteroidales bacterium | reverse complement strand
AGTCACCACATCGTGGTCGGCGCTATATTCATGAAGGCTCTGCAACTCCCTCCTATAGAAATAGATAAAGGGGTTGAACCATTGCAGGATCATGATGATTTCCACAAAGAGGATGTCCCAAGAATGCCCATGGGCGATATGACTCATCTCATGGCGAACGATGTCGGGCGATACTGATTCGTCGGGGAAGAAGGCATAACGGAAGAAAGAGAACGAGCCCTGCTCCTTATGTGTATATACGGCAGTATAGCCGTCCATTTTACGTTTCGGCGAACGGATGATCAACGCCACCAGTCGCACCAGTTTGACCAGGAAGAGCGTCGCCATCACCGCGACACCTAATAAATATATGATGCCCAACACTTGCCACAGGCTGATGTGACGGGAGGGGTCGATGGTAATGGTTTCCAGGGTGATCGGGGTTACCTCTTGGCCTTCGGGGGTGATGACAATCTCGTTGAGGGTATAGCCCGGGAACATCGAGTGTTTGAAGTTCACGATTTGCGGAGCGCTTAAGCCCATCAGCATGCCGACCAGAGGCAAGGCCAAGGAGAACAACAAGGCCACCAACAGGAAATCGCGGTTGAACTTGAAACGGTTGCTGTTGACAAACAACAGACGATAGGCCAGCCACAGCACTGCGATGGATGCGGCTACGGGAAGCGCATAACTAGTGATGAATTCGTATGTGTTCATGGCTTATTCGTTGTTGTCAATGGCGTTATCGATGATTTTCTTTAATTCTTCCAGCTCCTCCAAACTGAAGTTCTCCTTTTTGGCGAAGGCTGACACGAGGTCGAGGTAGGAGTTGTTGAAGTAGCGTTCCACCACGCTGCCGAGAAAATTCTCCGAATATTCCTCCTTGCTGATGGCGGGCTGGTAGCGATTGGCTTTACAGAAGGTTTCGTGTTTCACGAAGCCCTTCTTCTCGAGGATGCGGATGATGGTCAGCACGGTGTTGTAGGCCGGCTTCGGCTCGGGGAAGGCCGCCATGATATCGCTGGCGAAGCCCTGCCCGATGCTCCAGATGACCTGCATCACTTGTTCCTCTGCTTTTGTTAACTCTTTCATTTTCAAAAATATGATTCAATTAATAAATAACTCCCAAAGTATCTAGATGCAATTCCTCTTCAAGGGTCAACTTGAAAAAGTTATCACGAATAATCAAAATTTCCATCCCAGGTTTGTCCACCAAGCCCCACGGGCACTCATCTAGCAGATTATGCTCGCAGTCAAAATCGTACAGCGACTTTATCTTGGCCAGGTCGGGCAACTCCAGCAATTGGTTGTAACCCACACCCAAACGCTCCAGACGGTCCATTTCAACCATCCATTCAGGCAAAAACTTCAATTTGTTGTGATGGATATAGAGATATTTCAAATTCTTGAGGTTCCGCAAGGTATCGGGGATTCGCTCAATCTCGTTGAACGAAAGATAGATTTGTTCAAGTTTTTCCAAACCACCTATGAAATCGGGGATTTCCTTGATATGGTTCTTGTAGAAATCAATCTGACGCAATGTGGTAAGCCGTGCCATGCAGTCAGGAATATGGTCAAAGTTGTTTTCGTAAAAAATGATGTTACCGATTTGTGACAAGTCGCCAAAAGATTCGGGCAATGAACTCAACTTGTTACGCATCAGCACCCAAGTCTTACATTGCATCATCCCCACATTACCGGGGATTTTTTCGATGCCATTGTTGACCATCAGAAGGCGTTCCACCTTGGCAAGATGACGGATATCTGCCCTCGTCAGTCGGAGTTGGTTGTTGTTCAAGTTGATTTCTTCAAGACTGTCCAGCGAAGACACCCAAGCAGGAATATGCTTGATGTGGTTGTTTTGGAGATTGAGTTCCTTAAGGTTCTTATACCTTTTTATATAAGAAGGGATTCGTTTCAGGTTTTGATTGGCGAGGTCGACTTTCTCCACCGTGTAGTCACAGTGCCTGAGCGATGCGCACGACGACACCAACAGGGCTAAAAGCAGGAATCCTATGACGTTTTTTGTTCTCATTTCACCGGTATAACGCTGCAAATATACATAATATTTTAATCTTGCAACTAATTTTTTAATTATTTGATTATTTTTTTATCCCTAGGTTACGCTCGCACCGCTCGCTTACCTGGAGTTACTGAGATTGCGCCTCTAGAGGCGCTTAGAAAAAAAAATCACTTTTTTTTCTTGCATAAAATAAAAAAAGTGTATTTTTGCAGCCTGTTCGGATGCCCAATGGTGTAATGGCAGCACAACTGACTCTGGATCAGTTAGTCTAGGTTCGAATCCTGGTTGGGCAACTTTAAGACCGCTACGAGACTGATTCGCAGCGGTTTTTTTATTATCTTTGCTCCAACGATTTTACCCGATGAATCACTTTTATGTTTAACCCTAACCCTCAAAACAAAGAAGCACAAAAATGAAATGAAGATCCTTCATACCAGCGACTGGCACCTAGGAGCCGTGCTCTATGGCCATGACCGCACCGAAGAGCAACAATCCATGCTCGACCAAATGGTCGAGATTGCCAAAGAGACCCAGCCCGACCTGTTTCTCATCTCAGGCGACGTGTACCACACCACCGACCCGAAAACCGCCGTGCAGAAGATGTTCAACGCGACCATCGCTGCCTTATGCAAGGCCTGCCCCAACATGACCATCGTCGTCACCGCGGGCAACCACGACAGCGGCCCGAAACACGAGATTTTCAAGACTCCTTGGGAAGCACTCAACGTCCACATGATCGGCAAGTTCGACAAAGACCATCTGGAATCCCATATCATCGAGATTCCCCACAAAGGTTTTGTCATCGCCCTGCCTTTCACCAACGACCGCTTCCTGCCAGAAGACATCTACCAGCAACTGATCGACCTCACCAACCAAAAGAACACCGAAAACTTGCCCATCGTGTTCAGCGCGCACACGGCCATCTCGGGCGGCGATTTCACGGGTCACGAAGACGTGAAGGATCAACGCGTGGGTGGCGTAGATTTAATCGATGTCAGCAACATCGGCAACGGATACGACTATCTGGCCTTGGGCCACATCCACAAGCCCCAGTTTGTACACACAGGCAAGCACAATGCACGCTATTGCGGCGCTCCCCTGGCTGTCAGCTTTGATGAAGCCTACCCCCACTCGGTGACTCTGGTGGACATTCCTGCTCACAATGCGACGCTCACCAACGACAACTATACCGTCGTGGAGATCGGCAACCCACGCCCACTGCTGACGCTTCCCAACCCCAACGATACTAAAGAGTTCGGCCAATGGGAAGAGGTGCTGGCACAGTATGAGGCTCTCCCAGACGACACCAAAGCGTACATCCGCCTCAACATCATCGACCCAGAATCCATGCCCTCCAACGCTTTCGACCAGGCGGTGGCTCAAGCCAAGGACAAAGACTATATCTTCTGCTTCATCAACGCCAAGCGCAAAACCGCAGAACGCAGCAACGGCCCACAGCAGATGACCGTGGAGGAGTTCCAAGCCACCGACCCCTGGGACGTGGTGAAGATGTTCGCCACCGACACCAACGATGCTTCGTTTGACGAAAAAGACCTGAAACCTTTGTTCAACGAAGTGTTGGAAGCACTTAAAACTAAAGAGGAGGACTGACCATGAAACTGAAGAAACTGGAAATCCACAATATCGCCTCCATCGAAGATGCCGTCATCGATTTTGAAGCCAAACCGCTTGTCGACAGCAACGTCATCCTGATCACCGGTGAGACGGGCGCAGGCAAGTCCACCATCTTGGACGCCATCTGCCTGACCCTCTATGCCACTACCCCACGCATGAGCGACTCCGAGATGGACGGCACCTGGCAGGAGAACGACACCGACAAACTGGATATCACCGACACCCTGCAGCTGATGCGTAAAGGCACCACGGAGGCCTACGCCCGCTTGTCTTTTCTGGGCAGCGACGGGAACGCCTACGAAGCCGAATGGCACGCCGAACGCAAGAAAAAGAACCTCAGCCGCACCTGGTCGCTCAAGAACCTCTCCCATCCCGAAGCCTCTCCCATGGTGGGCAATGGCAAAGGAGGAGGCAAAGACAAAGAAATCGTTGCCGCCATTCAAGCTGCTGTGGGACTGACTTTCGACCAGTTCTGCCGCACCACCATGCTGGCCCAAGGCGAGTTCACACGCTTCCTCAAGAGTGGCAAGAAAGAAAAAGCCTCCATCCTCGAAAAGATCACCAACACCGAACAATACGCCCAGATCGGTGCCAAAGTTTATGATTTGACGCACCATAAATACGAGGAGGAGATGAACGCCGTTGATCCGGCAAAACAAGAACAGCCCCTGCCCCAAGAAATGAGAATAGCCTTGGAAGAGACCATCCAACAGACTGGCGAACAACTGGTTGCGTTAAACGCCTCCCTCAAAGCAGCACAACAAAAAGAGATTTGGCTGTCAACAGAGCAAAGTCTTCTCAAAAATTTGGCCGAAGCACAACACTTGCTTGACCAGGCCAAAAAAGCTTTGGAGGACCAGAACTATAAATTGATGCAACAGGATGTGACGGATTGGGACCACACGGAAGACGCCCGCAAATACCTCGAAACCATCCAAGATGCAGAGCGTATTATAGAAAAGGCAAAACAAACCATCCAACAATTGCAACCGCAATACATCACCTTACTCAACGGTCAGGCCTATCTGCTTCAGGAAATCGACAAGACCGCTGTGGCCATCAAGAAAATCGATGATGAAATTATAGCCGAAGAAGGACAACCCCTTTCATTGGAGGAACTCAACGGACAGCGAGACGAAGTGCTGACTTTAATCGGAAACATCCGCGTGGCCCAATCTGAAGTCAAGGCTTATTTTGACAAAATAGTAGCACGTGAGGAAACTCAGAAAAAACTCCATGAACTAGAAAAGGAGATTGAGGATAGAAAGCAGCTTCATGCCGAACTGAAACCCAAGGCGGAAGAAGCCAAAACACAATACGAAAACCTTGACAAACAATATGAACGGTTAAACTTGGCGGTGGATACCTTGGCCGAGAAACTACGCGCCAATCTACGAATAGGGAAAAAATGCCCCATCTGCGGTCAACCCATATCATCGCTCGATGCCGTTCCCCACGAACAGGAACTGAAAGCCATTGTGGAAGAGGCGAAAAAGAAACGCGATGAGGCAAAACGTGTCTTTGACAACCTTAATGATCAACTCAATAAATGTGTTATTTGGTTGAATCAAAATATTCAATCATATAATAATAATTTAGAATCATTCAATAAGGACCAATCGCTCCAAAAAGCGCAAAAGGACGCACTGGCCTCATTGGAAAAATGCCATATCCAACAGCTTGATGACCAGACATTTAACATCTTGAAATCAACCAAGGAAAAAACGGAAAAACAAAAAGAAGTTCTTGAAAAGAAAATCGAGCGAGCAAAGAATCGCGAAACGCTGCAACGGGCTTTTGACGACTTGACGAAGAACAAGGCCGAAGTGCTTGCCGATGCATTGAAACAGTTGCTCGAGAAGTTGCCCGAATGGAGACAGTTCACTTCCCAAAAAGCGGAAGAACTGCCCGGCATACTCACCAAGATGCAGGCACTGTCCAATCAGGTGAACTCGGCCTTGACCAACAGGGAAACGGCAATGGAAAGCCAACGCCAGAACTGCGAACTTCTCGATGGTTTCCTGCGAGAACACCCAGAGATGACAAAACAGCGATTGGTGCAGCTTCTGGCAATCAAAGATAAGATTGGAGAACGACGCCAATATATTCAGAAAATAAAAGAAGATTACGACAAAACTCTAGGCGCGCTGAAATCCATCAACAGGCAAATCGAGGAGCATCGCAAGAACAAGCCAGAGATCACAGAAGGAGAAACCCAAGAATCTCTACGAGAGGCAATTAAGGGTCTGGAGGATCAGAACAAGGGTTTGAACGAACAGTATGGTTCCCTGAAACAACAGCTGTCCGACGATGACAAAAAAATAGCGAAACAGGCCGATTTCAAAAAAGAGTATGAAGAAAAGAAGGCCATATTTGAGCGATGGAACAAGTTGGACAAGCTGATTGGCGACGCAAAAGGCGAAAAGTTCCGACTTATCGCACAGAGCTACATCCTCGCCAACTTGGTACAGGCCGCCAATGTCCACATGGCCACCCTCACCGACCGATACACCCTCCATTCAGTGCCCGGACAAGACCTGATCATCCTTGTTGAAGATGCCTACCAAGGTGGGGTGAAACGTCCAGCAAGCACCATCTCGGGTGGAGAGAGTTTTCTTGTATCGTTGGCTTTGGCCTTGGCACTCAGCGAGATAGGACAAAGCCTGAAAGTGGAGACCCTGTTCATCGACGAAGGCTTCGGTACTTTGAGTGGCGAGCCCTTGCTCAACGCCATCAACACCCTTGAATCGTTGCACGCAAGTAACAACCGCCAGGTATGCGCAATAAGCCATCGCGAAGAGGTAAAAGCACGTATCCCAGTACAAATCCAAGTCAACCAGAACCTTCAATCTTCCAGCAGCACAATAGATATTGTACCACATATATAAGGCGATAAGCGACCATTTTCAACCACTATAAGACTGCCATGTTGTCAGAAAACATGGTCTAAAAACGCTCATACAGTCTTCATTCTTCAGATTTCAGCCCAACGAATTTTGTTATTCCTTTCTAGGATTAATGGTTTTGATTTAATCTTAGTTAGCTCATCAGAAGCAGGGAAAAACAACATCGAAGGCGTGTGGAACGAAAGATGTTATTGTCTGGCACGATCGAGTAAATCCGAGGAATTTAGACAAATAATCGCATAATTTATACTTAAAAAAACATAAAATAGACTGTTTATCGTTCTAATTTGGACAAAAAGATACGTAAAAAGACAAAATATCTGACACGTTTAGACAATATATCGAACTTCAAGAAGGGGCCACTCTGGGTAACTAACTTTGCGTTTTAAGTTAGGGACGAGGAATAATTGGTCGCACTTGATGAGGTAATGAAAGAGCTTTGGAAGTCAAGTAACCACAATCAATGGATAGTGCTAAAATGTCAGTGTCTCAATATACCACATACAACTTCGTCAGAGGTTGTGCCTCCACGTAAACCTCTTCCAAAGCCGTTCAGATTGGACCGAAAGGTGGGTAATTATTAATAAGGTGTATTAAAAAAAACGGGTGTAGGTGCGGAGCAATTTGTGAGGGAAAGGAGGAAAACGAAAAGATTGTTTAGTTCCAAAAATTCCAGACCTCGCTTTCAAACGACGAAATTGAAAAAAAGAAGGGACAAAAATCTCAGGAACAAAATCTGAGAATAAAAAATTTGAAAATGAACATCGACCTCTTTCCGAAAATGAAAAAGAAAAATATTTTCTTCCATTCTCGGTTTTCGATTAGCAGTTCAGGTTGGACCGAAAGGTGGGTAATTATTAATAAGGTGTATTAAAAAAACGGGTGTAGGTGCGGAGCAATTGGTGAAGGAACGGAGGAAAGCGAAAAGTTTTTTTAGTTATTAAAATCAAACTATAGTGCCAAAATGTCAGCGAATTCCAATTGCGAAACATCACCAAAATCTCATTCTGAGAATCGCCATTTTAACAAAAG
>JAILBC010000055.1 GCA_024681295.1 Bacteroidales bacterium | reverse complement strand
TTCCACCAGCATTCCACTACCTTACCGTCGCGCGCACAAAGCCCTTTGAAATGGCCTTCCTTCCATACCGAGGGCAAAGCAGGAAGGAGCTCAATTTGATCGTTATGGCTCTGCAACAGCATCTCGGCGATGCCGGCAGTGCCTCCGAAGTTGCCGTCGATCTGGAATGGAGGATGGGCACAGAACAGGTTAGGATAGGTGCCGGCACGATGACTACTGTCGTCTTGAATAGCGGGCTGCAACAATTGCTTCAAAAGATAATAAGCATGGTCGCCATCGCCGAGACGGGCCCAGAAACAGATCTTCCAAGCTCGCGACCACCCGGTGCCCTCGTCACCGCGACGCAACAGGGTCTGACGACAGGCCTCCAGCAACAATGAATCCTTTGAGCAGGATAGCGTTGTTCCAGGATAAAGTCCAAAGAGATGCGACACGTGGCGGTGATGTGGCTCTACCTCCTTATAGTCTTTCAGCCACTCCATCAGGTAACCTTCTTCGCTGATCTGCATCGGTGGAAAATGTGATTTGGCCTCTCGAAGACTGTCGCAGAAAGCCTCGTCACAGTCGAGAATCGCAGCGGACTGACAGACGGCATCATACAATTCACTGACAATCTGCACGTCCATCGTGCTACCCATACACACGCTGACCACTGTGCTGTCGTCGAGGTAGAAAGCATTCTCCGGCGAGGAGGTGGGTGCGGTCACGAGCCAGCCATGTTCAGGCTCCTCAATCATCACATCGAGGAAAAACCGAGCCGCCTCGCGCATCATAGGGTAATGTTCCTTCAAAAAAGCAGTATCATTGGTGAACTCAAAGTGCTGCCAAGAATGTAATGCTAGCCAGGCACCTCCGGTGTTGGTGGCACCCCACGAAGGATGCTCGCCAGGAGCGGTAAAATGCCAGGGATTGCTCATCATGTGGGCTACCCAGCCACGGGCTCCGTAAAACGACTGTGCCGTACCTTTTCCCGATTCCACCAGTCCTTCCGTAAAGCGAATCAACGGCAGATGCAGTTCGGAGAGGTTACAGACCTCGCAAGGCCAGTGGTTCATCTCCACGTTGATGTTCAGGTGATAGTCGCCGTTCCAAGGAGTCTGGATGGTATTGGCCCATAGCCCTTGCAGGTTGGGCGGCAACAGGTCTTCGCGCGTGGAACTGATCAGGAGGTAACGCCCGAAATGAAAATAACAAACAGGAAGCCATGGATCGTCATTTTCAAGAAACTCACGCCAGTGCTCATCCAAAGTGAGCTCTTCGTGCTTTGGTTCTCCAATTTGCAACTCCACCCTGTTGAATAGCTCGCCGTAGGTTTTTAAATGGTCTTTGCGCAATTGCTTCAGGCCCTTGCTGATGGCAGTTTCAAGATGCTTGTTGACGTACTGCTCAGGGTTTTCGCACAAATAATCGGTAGCGGCGCAAAACAAAATAATCGATTCGTTATTAGAGCATCTAATAACTTGGGCCTTAGCGTAATACCGCATTCCTTCCACGCCTTCTACGTTGCTGTCGAGTTGTCCGCACATCACCAGACCGTTTTCCTCGTGGAATATGGTGGCGTTTTCTTTTCGGGAGAGGTCCAGCGTAAACTCGGCTGGACCTATCAGATGGATCACTGCCACGTCGTCGGCACGGGAGAGGAAAACCTCACGTTGGTAATGTGCCTTGCCTCTGTCAAAACTAACCGAGGCGATGGCATCATTCAGACATAACCTTCGTTTGTAGTTAGCGACAGGTTCTTGGCTGGGGTATTGATACTTTATGGTCAAATTGCCCAAAGTCTGATAGCAGCCATAAGGTACATGTGCTCCTTGGCCGTGGCCTGAGCCTTCTCCGCCGCAAACGAAAGTCTCGTACATCAGGTTCTGAGCCTCGTCGTTTTTTCCTTCCAGCAGCAGGCGCTGGATTTCGGGCAGCGACTTCAACGCCTCGGGATTGCTGTCATCGCTCGGAGCCCCCGACCATAAAGTGATGTCGTTCAGCACGATAGTCTCTTCGTCAACCCCTCCGTCGGGCATCATGCCGAGATGACCGTTGCCCAAAGGGAAGCACTCCTCCCAAATGGCAGCAGGGCTTTCCTCAAGGAGGATCCACGACTCGGAGGTCGGCCTTTGACAAGCACAAAACACCAATAATATTAGGATGAATCTTTTGTCCATGCTGCAAATTTACATTTTTATTATCTTTGCATTCTGACTTCTGTCTTCTGAATTCTAAATTCTTAACAATATGTCATTAGAAACTACCTTAATGGCCGACATCAAGGCCGCCATGCTGGCTCGCGACCAGAAGAAACTCGAAGCCCTAAGAGCTATCAAAGCACAAATCTTATTGGAAAAAACCAAAGGAGGCAATACCGAACTCACCGAAGCTGTCGAGATGAGCATCCTCCAGAAATTGGTGAAACAACGCAAGGAGTCGGCGACTATCTATGAGCAGAACGGTCGTCAGGAACTTGCCGATGAGGAGCTGTTCCAAGCCTCCGTCATCGAAGCCTACCTGCCCAAGCCTTTGAGCGAAGAGGAACTTCGTGCCGTCATCAAAGACGTCATCGCCCAAGTCGGGGCCACTTCCATCAAAGATATGGGCAAGGTGATGGGCATCGCCACCAAGCAAGTCGCCGGCAAGGCCGACAACGCCAAAGTCTCCCAGATTGTGAAGGAGATGCTGGGCGCCTGATGATGAAAACTAAAATCCTTTTTGTTTGCCACGGCAACATCTGCCGGAGTCCCATGGCGGAGTTCGTGATGAAGCACTTGGTCGAGGAGGCAGGTCTTTCCGACCGATTTGAGATTGCCTCGGCGGCGACTTCCACTGAGGAGATTGGCAACCCCGTGTATCCTCCAGCGAAACAGAAACTAGCGGAGCATGGCATCGGCTGCGAAGGCAAGAGGGCAAGGGTGATGACTAGGGACGACTTCAGCCATTATGACTATATTGTCGTCATGGATCACGAGAATCTTCAGGGCCTGAGGTGGCTGTTTGGTAAGGATAAAGACCGTAAAGTCAGCATGCTGATGGACCACACCAGTCGTCCTGGCGACGTGGCGGATCCTTGGTATACGAGGGATTTCGAGGCTACCTGGCGTGATGTGCTGGAAGGGTGCCAGGGATTACTGGATGAATTGACAAAGCGATGAGCTATTCCTTGTCAAATAGTATCTGCAACACAGTAAAAACTTGTAGGGGACTCTTTCTGACCGACTCCAAACGCTCGTTCTGGGGTCGCGTGTGGCAACTGTTTTCTCGGTTTACATGGGAACTGCCCCAGACGCTTGTGGGGTGGTTTTACACAACGGGGAGAGCCCTTTTCGGACAGGTGGATAGGGTGGATACCCTGGGCGGCATTACCTTTGCGACCAAGGAGAGAAAAGAGTTGGGATGCATGGGCGTATCATTGGGTTCTTTCGTGGAACTATGGGACGGACACTGGCTTAACGATAGCGACAAAGGCCTGGTGCTCAGCAACCAACTCTGCATGCACGAGTTCGGACATACGGCCGATAGCCAGCGCTTTGGGCCTTTTTATCTCTTTATCATCGGTTTGCCCAGCTTAATCAGTGCCATGGGCAAGGGTGACCATAATGTGTTTTGGACGGAAATACGTGCCAACCGTCATGCCAAACGGTATTTTGCCAAACACTATGGCGTGGATTGGAGCGAGTATGGCTATCCAACCAAAAACCGTAAGTCGGGAATGAAGAATTAGAATCGATTGAACCTGGAGCGGACAATCTCTAGTTCTTCCTGGAGATTGCCATTGCCTAGTGCGATGAACAAAACAATACCAATGGTCCAAAGGGTGATCCACAAAGGCACGAGAACCATGAACTTGGTGTGTTTTTTCTTGTGATGGAAGACAAACATGGCAATCCAGCTGCCTATGCCTCCTCCTAACCGGGCCATCCACAACAAAGCGCTTTCAGGAATCCTGCGTTTATGTCTCACAGCATGCTTTTTATCAACGCCAAAGAGGATAAAGGCGAGGATGTTGATAAATACGAGATAGGCTATTAGAATTATGGTATAGATCATGGCCTGTTGTTTTTAAACAAAAAGCCCCGCTGTTTGGGCGGGGCTTCGTGGAGCATAACGGAGTCGAACCGATGACCTCTTGCATGCCATGCAAGCGCTCTAGCCAACTGAGCTAATGCCCCTTGCTTTGTTTTGCGCTGCAAAGATAGAACTTTTTTCGGACATGCAAATTTTTTTTTAAATTTTTTTAACTTTGCAGCAATAAACCCTTTGAATGATGAAGAAATTTGCAGTTATCTTGGCCGGTTGCGGCCATAAAGACGGTGCCGAGATCAATGAGGCCGTCAGTTTGTTGCTCGCTATCGATCAACACCAGTGTGAATACCAATGTTTTGCGCCTAACCGTCCTCAGGCGGAGGTCATCGACCATGTCGCCGGCGTCCCTGAAAAGAATGCCGAACGCAACATCATGACCGAGGCAGCCCGCATCGCTCGTGGCAACATCCTTCCCATCGAACAGTTTAAGGCAGAGGACTACGACGCCCTCTTCTTCCCAGGCGGCTTCGGCGCAGCTAAGAACCTCTGCGACTATGCCTTCAAAGGCGCTGCCATGGAGGTGAAACCTGACGTGGCCCGTGCCATCCTCGAGATGCATGCTGCCAAGAAACCCATCGGTGCTATGTGCATCGCCCCGGTGATGCTGGCGAGACTGATTCCAGGTGTCTGCGTTACCTTAGGAGCAGAAGGAACTCCCGTTACCGACGAGGTGAGGAGCTGGGGTGCCAACCACGTTCAAACCGATCACGGTGATGTGTGCGCTGATAACGAGAACCTGGTGTTCACCACGCCGGCTTTCATGCTCGACGCTACGCTGAAAGACGTTTACGACGGTGCCTTCAATATGGTGGAGGCGGTAGTGGATTGTCTTGATGGGAAATAATATTAAATATAAGTATTAAATTTAGTTCTTATGAAAAAGTTGTTTTTATTTCTGGCAATTGCCCTGATGGCTATTCCTTCCTTTGCTCAATTTGATTCCTATACCCGTGGAAAAGGATTCTTCGTCCGTCCTGACATGTATGGCGGTTTCTTTGCCAATGTGGGTTATCAATTCAATCCGTATGTCCAAGTTTCAGCTGGACCTGGTCTTTTGTTGCTCATTGGTAACACAGGTAACAACTATACTCTTGACTTTGCCGGAACGGTTCATGGTGGTGTCCGTGTTTATACGGGAAAGAAACCGTGGACTGGCTTCGTTGACTATCACGTGGGTGCTTTCAGGTATAATAGAGACCCGATATGGAGACATGCTCTTGTCGGTGGAGCGAGCTATAAAGACTTGGATTTTGGCGGAGGCGTTCAACTCATGTTCGGACCCGGTAGTCATGTGATTGGTGCCGGAGGTCTGATCACCGTAGGTTATAACTTCCGCTTCTATAAGCATTAAATCTTATCGCCGTAAGCGAGGTCCCCGGCGTCACCCAACCCGGGGACGATGTATTTGTGCTCGTTCAGGACTGGGTCGATGGCGGCACACCATAAGGTGACGTTGTCCAAAGGCTTGAACATCTTTAAGATATTGTCCACGCCCGTCTGCGCGGCGATGACGCAGCAGAGATGCAATTGTTTTGGGATGCCCTTGGTGCATAAGGCTTCGTAAGCCAACTGCAGACTGCCTCCCGTGGCCAGCATCGGGTCGGCGATAATCAAAGTCTTATTGGTCAGATCAGGCGCAGCGAGGTACTCCACCTTGATGCCGACTTCTTCGTGTTTCTCGTCCTTATAGTAGCGATAGGCCGACACGAAGGCGTTGCCGGCATGGTCGAACACATCGAGAAAACCTTGATGGAAGGGGAGTCCCGCACGGAACACGGTGGCCAGCACGATCTCATCGTCGTGGGTGTTGGCTTTGGCCTTGGCTAAGGGCGTCTGGATTTCCTTTTCAGAGTAGGTGAGGGTTTTGCTCACCTCGTAGGCCATCAACTGTCCGATGCGCTCGAGATTATGGCGAAAGGTGTTACGGTCGCCCTGGATGCGGACATCCCTCAGTTCGGACACATACTGGTTGATGACACTATTGCTGTCAGCAAAATTGACGATTTTCATGTTTTTTGTATTTTTGCTGTTCGCAAAGTTATAAAAAAACGGAATACCATGAGAAAATGCCTCGTCTTTCTATTCATGTTGTCTGCCATGCAGACCTATGCCCAGCAAAGGGATTGGAACGCTCTGATGCGTTTTCCCAACAAACAAGAAATAGCGAATTACAATAAGACGAGCAAGTCGCGCTCACCTTATCTGTGTGCTTGGTATAATACCGGTGTGGTTGGTAAATTTAATGAGATATCAGTTGATTTTAAGGCGGATTATGTGCCTTCTGGCACCTATTGCAGCTTGGCGAATTTCTATCTTGATTATGAAGATCAACTCACTCAGTACGAAAGGATTGAATTGGATAATATTGCTGGTTATGCCGGATTTCAACGAAATGCTGTTAACCCTAACCGCTATAATGGTATCTTGTCATTTTGGGATGTGTACTGTTGGGATAAAAATGGAATGAAAACGACAATGAGAGCCAAGAGGATTTGGCCCGAGGGTAAGGTTGCCGATGATAGTTTTGGCCATGAAGGAGAGGGAGCGCATCACCTTCAAGATTATCCGTGGAAAGCAGGTCGCTGGTATAGGATGCTTCTTCAGTGTGGACGGTCGGAACTAACGGGGAATACTACGATAGAACAATGGTTTTGTGACCTTGGGACGAAAACATGGACAAAACTTTGTGTTTATGATTTGGGAGCCCCTAACCTTTCTTTCAAGGGAAATATGGCAGTTTTTCTTGAAAACTTTCAAGTGGAGACCTCTGGCGAGGTTCGAACCATGGAGGTTCGAAATGTCCGTGTGCGCTGTGCGGCTACCAACGAATGGGTTGATGTGGAATCTGCAAATATTTCGCAGAACTTCAATTTGTTTGGAAGTTATCAATATGGAGCCGATGACAATACCGTTTGGATGATTACCACGGGAGTCCCAGGTGTCGCTCCTCGTGATGGTACAAAATGGGTGAAAGTCAAGAATCTGGAATCAGGTAAGCCCTACTAGTTTTTCGGGCTTAAAAAGAGAGGGTGGCCACATCAAATATGGCCACCCTCTTTGTAAATGGGCTGGTTTAGACTTACCAAGCGAAGAGCGGATAGTCCTTCATCATCTTGTTGACTTCGGCGCGGACGGCGGCAATCTTGGCCTCCGAAGCGGTCTTGGTCTCAGGATTGATGTCGCCGATGACGTCGTCGATCAGGTCGACGATGATGGGCATCTTGTCTTCCTTCAGGCCACGGGTGGTGATGGCGGGAGTGCCAACACGCAGACCAGAGGTCAGGAAAGGCGAGCGGCTGTCGAAGGGCACCATGTTCTTGTTGACGGTGATGTCGGCCAGAACGAGGGTGTTCTCCACCATCTTACCGGTAATCTCCGGGAACTTGCCGCGGAGGTCGATCAGCATGGAGTGGTTGTCGGTGCCGCCACTGATGACCTGGTAACCTTTGTCGACAAAGGCCTGGGCCATGACGCTGGCGTTCTTGCGAACCTGCATGATGTACTCCTTATACTCGTCGGTCAGGGCTTCGCCGAAGGCCACTGCCTTGGAGGCGATGACGTGCTCGAGCGGACCACCTTGGATGCCCGGGAACACGGCGCTGTTGATGAGGGCTGACATCATCTTCGTCTCGCCCTTCGGGGTCTTGCGGCCACGAGGATCTTCGAAGTCATGACGGATCAAAATCATGCCGCCACGGGGACCGCGGAGGGTCTTGTGGGTGGTGGTGGTGATGATGTGGCAGTACTCCAGCGGGTCGTTCAAGAGGCCCTTGGCGATGAGACCGGCGGGGTGGCTGATGTCGGCCATGAGGACGGCACCTACCTTGTCGGCGATTTCACGCATGCGCTTGTAGTCCCAGTCACGGCTGTAAGCCGAAGCACCGGCGACGATGAGGCGGGGCTTGCACTCGAGGGCGATCTTCTCCATCTCGTCGTAGTCGACGCGGCCAGTTTCCTTGGCCACGTGGTAGGCGACGGGCTTGTAGAGCATACCGGAGGCATTCACCGGGCTGCCGTGTGAGAGGTGACCACCGTGCGAGAGGTCGAGACCCATGAAGGTGTCACCGGGTTCCAGCAAAGCCTGCATCACAGCCATGTTGGCCTGGGCGCCCGAGTGGGGCTGCACGTTGGCGAAAGTGGCGTTGAACAAGGCGCAGGCGCGGTCGATGGCGATTTGCTCGCTCTGGTCGACAATCTGGCAGCCGCCATAGTAACGCTTGCCGGGATAACCCTCGGCGTACTTGTTGGTCATGACTGAACCCATGGCCTCCAGTACTTGCTCACTGACAAAGTTCTCCGAAGCGATGAGCTCGATTCCGTGCATCTGACGCTCTTTTTCTTGGCGAATCAGATCAAAGATTTTTTCGTCTCTTTTCATATTTGATATTTAAGATTTAAAGATTCTTTTCCGAATGCAAAATTAGTACTTTTGTACGATAAAAAAAATGATTTTATGAAAACTATGAGAAATGCTTATATTGCGTTGATACTGAGTTGTTTAATGTTTGTCTCGTGTCATGAGAACAAACCCGTTGAGCCTTTACGGATCGATTATTCCGATACGACTTACTGGTATTCCTGGGGTGATGAAAGCCATGAAGCGGATGTGTTTTACGTCTATCCGACGGTTTCTGGGATCTCTTTTAATGACAACGGTTCCTCATGGTATGCCGACATCACTTTGCCTGAGGTTCGTGAAGAAGCCAATGGCAACCAGCGGTTTAACCAAATGCTGTATGGCGAGTATAACTTCTATGCGCCGTATTACCGTCAGATGATCTTTGAAGCTTACCAGCAACCTCTAGATTCTCTAGAAATAATAGCCGCTTTTGCCTCAGCCGATGTCAACGATGCCTTCCAATATTATATGGCAAACTACAACCACGGCCGTCCCTTCTTTTTAATGGGCCACAGTCAGGGTTCCCAGATGCTTATTGAGTTGCTGAAGCATGGCATGACCGCTGAGCAACGTCAGCAAATGGTGGCCGCCTATTGCATTGGTTATCATGTTACAGCTGAGGAGTTAGCTGAATATCCCGAAGCCCTGAAACCTGCCACCGACAGCCTGATGCAAGGTTTGGTCATCTTCAACTCCGTGACCGATCCCTCTGCCATGAGCATGGTCTCGTTGGGAGATGTGGTCGGGGTCAACCCTACAACCTGGACGATGTCCACCGATACCATTCCCGCCTCATATAAATTAGGTATGGCCAAATACAATGACACTCGCGACAGTGTTTTAATTGTTCCCTGCCCGACCCGAACCTACTTGCATGAGCACACAACGGTTTGTCTCGACCTAGATCCCGAGATGGTCTTCATCCCAGCTTACGAAGCGATGTTCCCTAAAGGCAACCTTCATTTCGCCGATTCATGGCTTTTCGGTGGGAATGTCCTTCAGAATATGCGTTGCCGACTAGATAATCGTTAAAAACAAAGAAATAATGGACGCGAATAAACCCCAACCAGAAAAAAAAGAATCTGATTTTGAATCCGACCCCCAGTTTTGGATTTGTTTTGTGACACTGTTTATCTTTCCGTTAGGAGGAATCATGGCGCTGATTAGTTTAATGAGAAAAAAAGAAAACGACGCCCGTCTTTACGGTTGGAGTTGCCTAATAGGTTTTCTTATTTTCTTGGCTTTCATGATTTTGAGGTAATCGAAGCCCAGTCTTTCGCATGAAAACAATATTTGAATATTGAAAATCTAACCAGAAAACAATATCCAAATATGGAAAATTATCTAAAAAACAATATTTGGATATTGTTTTCAATATAAAAACCCAAACATCCACAAAGGAATCTTGTTTCCTCGTCCGAATTCCACATCATCGATGGCAAGGTAGCTATTGTGAATGTCTTTGATCTGCTTGAAGGTCTTGTCGGCGCCACCTACCTCGATGAGGTATCTCCCGTCAATGAGGAAATCGCCTTTGGCAGGCGCGTTAAGTTCATGCGTCCGACTGACTTGATTGTAGAAGAAAGTCTCCCTAATCGTTCCGATCTCAGGAGACGGGTTGTAGGCATACATCAGGTTGGGATTGTCGAGGAACAGCTTTTCGGGCGCGGACATTTGTTTTACTGCTTTCGTGCGGGTTTTGAGCTGTCCAAGCAAGGCGCCTTTTTCAAGCAGATCCAGCAATTTGAGTCCTTGTTCCCGGCTGGTTTCCAGTTGTTGATACAGTTCTTCCATTTTGGGAGTGAAGGGAACCTGTAAGGCGATGATGCCAAGGAGTTTCTTCAGCTTTTGGATGGTGACGTATTCTACTTTTTCCACGAAGGGGATGTCGATCTCGATGGTTTGTTGTGCCACTTCGAGGAGTTTGGCATGGAAGCCGGGGAGGTCTTCCTTATAAAAAGGATAATAGCCATGGCGATAATAGTTTTCCCAATGGGGGAGGATGTGGATTTTATCAGCGATGGCTGTGGCAATCTGCGTATGGCGTTTGAGAATGTCGTCTAGTGATAGTTTCTCGAATTGCAGGATGTTCTCGAACATAAGGTATTCGCGGAACGACAGTCCGTTCATGGTGTATATGGCCACGCGGCGCGACAGGTCGCCCTCGCCTTTGTCGAGTTTGAGCATGGAACTGCCGGTGAACACCACGTGCATGGTGGGGTAATCATCGTAGATGTTTTTGATGTAGGTTTGCCAATGCTCGTATTTGTGGACTTCATCCAAAAAGAGGTAAGTACCGCCGTGGGTGTAGTGGTATTCTACCAGGTCGGCGAGGCTGTTGTTGGCGAACCACATGTTGTCGAGCGACACGTACAGCACCTTGCTGTCGTCGGGGAAAGTCTCTTTGATATGCTGTTTCAGCAGGGTGGATTTCCCTACGCCTTTGGGTCCCTTGATGCCGATGATACGGGCGTTCCAGTTGATCTTGCTGTGCAGGTCTCTCTTGAAATCGAGGCTCACCTGCGATACCACACGGTGTGAGTTGCGATAGAGTATTTCCGGATTAATGTCCATAACGCTTTGATTTTAACCCTGCAAAAATACAAAACAATATTCAAATATGGAAAATTTACTCAAAAAAAATATTTGGATATTGTTTTTGATAATTGTTATTTCCATTATTTCCTTTGCCTTTAAAAACAGAAAACACTATCTTTGCATCGTTAACCAATTTGAATTGTATGTAGCAAACAACGAACAACTGACATAATTAAATAGCGGATCGAAGCTATTCTTGAACTCCAAATTACCACAATGCTCCTTTTTAGGACACGCTTTCAAGAATAAGTTCTCGAAACGTCGTAATGTTACGGCGTGGATGAACTTGTTAGAAAGCGTGGGCGTGGTAACCCGGAGTTCAAGCAAGGATTACTTCCACGCCTTTTTATGTTGATCACTGAACTAACATTAACAAAAAAAAAGGAGAAAGAAAAATGAAACAGATTGTGACCTTTGTGATACTGTTCCTTTTAGGAAATGCAGTAAATGCGCAAAACTATCTCACTCTCAACATCACTGAGATTCAAAACCAACAGGTTTTCGACTTTTGTTTAAATGATTACGACAGCATTATCTTTACAAAAGAAGCTGGTTGCAACAATCAAGTAATATGGGGTGTCTTAGACTGGTACACACAACAGCCTATACAACAATCTTATGACCAACTGGTATTAATACCAACTACTGCTATGCAACTTGAAATTCATTATGTACAAGGCTGTGAAATTTACTACAGAGACTTCTACGTCGTTTTTCATGATTTTAGCGCAAACGAACCTTTTGCACAAGATTATGTTTGGAAACGCACAGGAGACCAAATTACACTCACTGCTTATGGTGGCTACAACTACCAATGGTCAACAGGTTCAACAAACAACGACATTACAGTCACAGAACCAGGCTCTTACTGGGTTCGTATCTACAATGATTGCGGCGAACTATACGACACAATCCAAGTTCGTGACAACGTCGAAATCGAGCTTGCTACATGTGACCTAGAATCTAATCACAACATGGTCACCTGGCCTACTACGCCAGCACAAGCAGAATACGTCGGTCAAGTAGAAATCAAACGTGACGGCATGGTTATCAACACAGTTGACTACTCTGCTGGTACCTTTATCGACGAAATCGGAAGTGACGCCGCCTCTCGTACCTACACTATTACAGCTATTGGTACAGACGGAGTCCCATGTCCCATCGAAAGCTATCCAAAAGAGACCATTCACATGGCCTACCTCACCGGTATTAACAACACCATCGAGTTGAATTGGAATGCTCCAACAGGATACGACCTTATGGGTTACAACATCTGCGAATGGAACTCTGGCGGCGACCTCAGGGTCATCGACTTTGTCGGCGCTGGCGTCACCAGTTACACTTGTCAGGCGAGCCAATTCGATCATGGTAACATCGTTGTTCAAGGCGTTGAGGCCACGAAGCCTGAGACCCGCCTGCTTTCCAACCGCAGCTGGGAAACCGTCGGTGTCGGTGAGCTTTCGGAGAACGCCTTCAAAGTGTTCCCGAATCCGTCCAACGGCACTTTCACCGTCGAAGGCGTTTCACACCTGACCGTTTTTAACACGCTTGGCCAGGTGATTGCCACCAGCCAGTCCGAGAATGGCAAGCATACATTCTCGCTTGCTTTTGGTGTCTATTTTCTGAAGTCTGATGTAGGTGTTGCGCGAAAGGTCGTCGTGGAATAACAACAAGTATTCTTATAGTATATCCCTCGGCTGGCGACGGTCGGGGGATATTTATTCTTGAAGTATATCAAGGTGCTCCTTTATTTCTTCCTTATACCTCTCTTTCAACTCATCGGGCAGAAAACTGACATCAATGAAGTCATACCACTTTTGAGCCACATCCGCAAGCTTTTTGAAGATGTTCTCTATGACTTTCTCTGCAAGTCCTGATAATGCCATCGCCCGTATGAAGTTTTGCTTGTTGAGATGCTTCTTTCTTCCATCCAAGGTCAAGGCTAACTCCTCATCGTCTTCGGGAAATACCAGATGAACGTTCAATAAATCGTAGGCCTGTGATAGCACATATTGTCCTGGCGTTCGGCTGATGAGGGAGAAGTTCTTCAAGTGCATATCGGAGTTACCGGTGATCCATGAGAATACGACCACCTCCCAAAAGTTGACCAGATCCAACATTGGAACGGAAGAATGAAGCTTGATCAATTTCGCTATTTTCTCGTAGGATGACTTGTACTTGTCGTCAGTGATGCGTTCGCTGATTTGGCACAGATCCTCCATCAGGTATTTCTTGCCGTGATTGTCACGGTCGATCCTTCGTGTCAGATAGGCCATCTCGCCATCATTGAAACGAATCAGCGTATGTGGCACCACATCGATCTTTGCGATTTCGGCGAGGTGCATAGTCAAGTCCTCCACCTCGGGCAACCACGGGAACTCATCCGACTTGGGTTTTAGGATATACCTACCCCAGAGCCCAACAATTGTCATGTGGTCGGGCTCGTCTTTCCCGCCTTTGTTCACATCCATCGAGAGCTTGGATTGAACACCGGTTACGGCAATCCTGCTGAGCACAGACTCCCGAGCCAAATCGTTGATATTGTCTCTGGAGTAGGGGAGTATGGGTGCATCAGTTTTCCCAAAGATCTGCCGCGTCATAACAGAACAGATACCCGTCTTGGTCTTCCGTGAGAAGTCCTGCCTTCGTGTCCCGATAATACACCTCAGCTTTTCTCATGGCTCATCGCCTCCTCTCTCTTGTTCAACGACCCCCAATTCTTTCCCGAAAAGCGCCAAAACGGTGTTGACCTTATCCATTCTCAAGGTCTTCTTCCCTTGCTCCAAGTCTCTGACGAAACGAAGTCCCACACCTGATTTGAGGGAAAGGTCCTCTTGCGTCAGGCCATATTGTTTCCTCAGCGCCTTTACTTGCTGTGATAGTCTGCTTCTTTTTACCATAAAGAAATAGGTTTTTGATGCAAAAATACAACTTTTATTTTATTTTTGTACCGTTTCGGGTATAATTTTTAGAAAAATCGTTATCTTATACCTGATATGATATAAAAATCAACAATTGATTTGAATTATATCAATTCGGGTATAAATGCTAGGAGGGGAGGGCTTATTTCTTATTGAACGCCTCCAGCACCTTCTGAGCATAGGTCTTGGATACTGGGATGGACTCCAGTCCTTCGCGTTCGAAGTCGAGAACGAAGCCGTCGGCTTCGTTGTGCAATACGCTGACTTTCTTAATGTTGACGATGTAGGAACGATGGCAACGCATCAATGAGCTCGACTCGGCGCAGTTGTCCTCGATGGTCTTCATCTTGCAGCGTAGCATGTAGCTGGCGATGGTGCCGCTGCGCTGGTAAAACACGTTGATGTAGTTGTCCTCGGCCTTGATGTAATAGAGGTTGTCGAGTTTTACCGACAATTTCAAAGTGCCGTTGTTGTCCATCAGATTGATGATTTCGGTGTGCTCGGGCATGGCCTCATCGTCCGATGCCACCAAGTCACTCCGGGTGAGTTTC
Organism: Bacteroidales bacterium; assembly: GCA_024681295.1. Classification (GTDB taxonomy): domain Bacteria; phylum Bacteroidota; class Bacteroidia; order Bacteroidales; family F082; genus Limimorpha. Next base: position 55,219 of record JAILBC010000055.1, on the reverse strand, counting down.
ATGCGCCGTTGCGCATCCTTCAACAGGATGCCTAGGATGGTAATGGTGTAAGGCACGCCCAATGCAATAAAAGTGATAAGGACACTCTTCGCATAGAGGTAGCCAAAACTGTGGTCGGTGGCCTGGATTTCGAAATAGGAAATCAAGGTGTGGCACACCGCGATGATCATAATCTCTAGGAAGAGCCATAGGAGGTAGACCCAGAAGGGGAAATGTCTTGTCTTACGGACGACCCAGTTCATCAAGATACGGCTGAGGCCAAGAAAGATGGTACCGCTACCCACAAATGCTACGGTAATGAAGAAATAGTTGCTTCGACCAACTTGGAACCATGCTGTCTCCGAGAAGGGGACATAAGCAGTTAAAAAAACCATTGCAAACAACGTCGAAATGATAACGTTGAGGAGCTGGCTGGATGCCTCCGTCAAGCATTCTGGTGTTTGTGTGATCAGTCGTTTGCGCGTTTTCATGGCTCAATTTTCAACTGCAAAAATACGAAAAGCGTTTTAATCTCCAAAATCTTCTTTTAAGACTTCCCAAACCAAGGAGGCTTCAAAGCCCCGTTGCAGGGCGAAAGCGGCCAACTTCCGCTTTTTTTCAAAGTCGTTGGCCGCTTTCACGGTCTTGGCCTTAGCGGCCAAGACCTCAACGAGGCGGCGCCTGTAGGCCGCCTCGTCGGCGCCCTGCAGGGCTTTCTCGATGATTTCCTTGGCGATGCCTTTCTGCATCAGGTGGTAACGGATTTTGTTCAGTCCCCAGCCGCTCTGGTTGATCTTGCCACGGACAAAACTCTTGGCGAAACGCTCGTCGTTGACGAAACGGTTGTCAATCAAATAATGGAGAATCTCTTCCTTGTCCTTGGGGCTGATGTCGAAGGTCTTGAGCTTCTCAGCCACGTCCTTCACGCTGCGCTCTTGATAGGCGCAGTACTTGGCCATTTTGTCCAAGACTTGGTCGGGTGACAAGGGCTTGGTCATCAGCATTCGATTTTAAGGTCGCCGTCTTTGATCCAGCCGATCTTGCGCAGAATCATTCCGAAGAGCCAGGAAAGGATGGCGGGAAGCACGAAGCAGACCAGCAGCATGCCGATCCACATGTTCAATCCACCGTCGGGCATGGCAGTGTAGATGCCGATGGGACCGACCAGTCCGCAGGTACCCATACCAGAGCCGATGGGGATGTTTTCCAGATGGAATACGCAGGTGGCTATAGGTCCTGTGATGGCGGCAGCCAAGGTCGGGGGAATCCAGATGCGTGGGTTCTTCACGATGTTACCCATCTGGAGCATCGAGGTGCCTAGGCCTTGTGCCAGCAGTCCGCCCCAACGATTCTCCCTGAAGCTCAGCACGGCGAAGCCGATCATCTGGGCGCAGCAGCCAGCGGTGGCTGCGCCTCCGGCGATGCCGCCCAATCCAATGGCGAGGCAGATGGCAGCGGAACTGATGGGCAGGGTGAGCACCATGCCGATGACTACCGACACGACGATGCCCATCAGCAGGGGCTGCATTTCAGTGGCGTGCTCGATGAACACGCCCAAGGCGGTCATCAACCTGCCGATGGCAGGTCCGATGGCGAAGGCCACCAGCACGCCACTGATGATTACGACGGCAGGGGTCACGAGGATGTCGACCTGGGTCTCCTTGTAGACCATTTTGCCGAGCTCGATGGCAACCAAAACGGCTACGTAGGCGCCCATGGGACCGCCGAGCTCATTGCCGGCGATACCCACGGCGATGGCACTGAACAGCACCAAGCCCTCGCAGCGAAGCTTGTAGGCGATGGCCACCGCGATAGCGGCTCCTGTGGCGGCTTTGGCGTATTTTGCAATGGTGACGAAAGCGTCCCACCCAGTCTTGTCGCCCAGGGTCTGGAAGATGGTGCCGATGAGCAGCGAGGCAAACAAGCCCAAAGCCATGGCACCTAGCGCATCTACAAAGTAGGCACGCCAGGTGAGATCCACCTTTTTCCGTTCACAAAAATCTTTAAACCGGCTCATACAAAGCCCATAGTTTTCCGTTTAGAAAGTGATTCCCTCAATTCCGTTTTCTTTCATCAAGTCAGCCAGTTTGGTGTCGTTGTCGTCGACAGCGGCGATGCAGTTGGTGACGATGCGGATCTGGCTAGCAGGATAGATGGCCATTAGGTCCTTGGTGGTCTCATACACGCAGTAGTCGGTGGCGATTCCGCAGATGTCGATGCCTACGAACTTCTCATCGGTGATAGTCTTGGTCAACTTCTCGCCGCTTAGGGCATTTTGGAAGATGCTGAACTCCTCTTTGTCGGCCAGGTCACCCTTGGTCATGAGGTGATAGTTGCCGAAATTGCTGTCCTCCAGCGCTTTCATCAAAGGAGGATACACGTCCATTCCCTTGGTGCCCTGCACGCAGTGGGCCGGGAACACGCCGCCGTTTTCCACAAATGAGCAGTGGTTGGTGGGGTGGGCGTCTTGGGTGACGATGACCCAGGTGTATTTAGCCAAAACGCCATTGTCGATGGCTTGGGCGAGACAGTCCATGGCTTCGGGACCCTTGGCGGTGGCCAGGCTGCCGGTGGTGAAGTCGATCTGCGGGTCGACGATGATGAGCATGCGGTTTTCTTTCACTTCTTCCTTTTCTTTTTGGTTTTTAACGTTCTTTTGGGCTGAGTTGTTGTTTCCGCAACCACTAACGATTAAGGCTGCGACGAGCATCATGGCTCCGATAAGTTGTTTTTTCATGATATCAATGTTCTTTTTAGAATTTTGCTGCAAAGTTAAAACAATTTTTTAATCCACTCGGGATGTCCCAACTTTTTCAACATCGATTTTGCCCACTCGCGGTTTTCGGGCTTGTACCAAAAGAAAAACCGTTGCTGGGCTAGTTTCTCCTCCTTGGTTTTGGCCACAAAAACGGGCTCCAGGGTATAGGGATTGTACCCTGAATAGTAAATTTCCGTTGCTAAGGTCATGGGGGTTGGGGTGAAGTCCTGCACCTGTTCCAGGTGGTAGCCCAATGCTTTGGTTTTCACCGCCAATTCGGCCATGTCTTCTAGATAGCAGTCGGGGTGCGAGGAGATGAAATAGGGGATAAGCTGCTGGTTGAGATGCTCTTTCTCGTTCAAATAATCGAACTTTTTCTTCAGTTTGACAAACATGTCGAACTTGGGCTTTCGCATCAATTTCAGCACGGCGTCGCTGGTATGCTCCGGGGCCACCTTCAAGCGGCCGCTGACATGTCGGGTTACCAGTTGCCGGAAATATTCATCGTAGCCCATGGCCTGATTCTCCTCGGGAGTGCAGTCGTGAAGGAACAAATCATACCTGATTCCCGACCCCACGGTGGCTTTTTTCACTTTCGGATGACGGTCTACCTCCTGATAAATCTCAATCAAAGGATGATGGTCGGTATTGAGGTTCTTGCAGACCGAGGGTTGGAGGCAGGTGGGGCGGACGCATTTCTCGCATAGCTTCTCGTCCTTGCCGCGCATCCGGTACATGTTGGCCGAGGGGCCGCCCAGGTCGCTGATGTAGCCCTTGAAGTCCTCCATCTGGGTCACCTTATCCACCTCGCGCATGATGGATTCCTTGCTTCGGGAGGCTACAAACTTTCCTTGGTGGGCCGAGATGGTACAAAAGGCGCAACCGCCAAAGCATCCCCGGTGCAGGTTGATGCTGTGCTTGATCATCTCGTAGGCTGGGATGGCCCCGCGCTTGGCATATTTTGGATGGGGCAGGCGGGTATAGGGCAAATCAAACGAAGCGTCGATTTGCTCGGTGGTAAAGGTGGGTAAAGGCGGATTGATAATGACCCGTTGCCGGCCGACCTCTTGAATCAATCGGGCAGCGTGTTTCTTATTTGATTCCTCTTCAATATGCTTGAAGTTGGAGGCGTAGCGCTTCTTATCCTTCAGACAAATCTCGTGAGGAACGAGTTCGATGGTCTCTCCATCAAAATCGGGCAGTACCTGGCTTTTGTCCTGAAGGAAGAAGGTCTGTTGGATGTCGGTCAGATCACTAACCTTCCGACCTTGCTGGATGGCTTTGGCAATCTCCACCATGGTGTATTCGCCCATGCCGTACACGCCGATGTCCGCGTGGGAGTCCACCAAGATCGAAGGTTTCAGGCAGTCGTCCCAATAGTCGTAATGAGTCACACGCCTAAGGGATGCCTCGATGCCGCCAATCACCACGGGTACATCGGGATAAAGCTTTTTTAGGATGTTGCTATAAACTACGTTGGCTCGATCGGGACGGAATCCTGCTTCTCCGCCTGGGGTGTATGCATCGTTGCTTCTCAACCTTTTGTTCGCGGTGTAATGGTTTACCATTGAGTCCATGCAGCCAGCAGAGACCCCAAAGTAAATCTTGGGTTTCCCGAACTTCTTGAAATCCCTCAAGTCATCCCTCCAGTTGGGCTGGGGAATCAACGCCACTCGAAAACCGGCATGTTCCAGCATCCTTCCAATCACCGCCGCCCCGAACGCCGGGTGGTCCACGTAGGCATCGCCTGTGACGAACACAATGTCCACCTCGTCCCACCCACGTAGGTCGGTCTCTTTCTTGGTAATCGGTAGCCAGTCAAGGAGGGTCATCGCTCAAACACTCTCAAAATTTTCATCTTCTTTTCTCCTGCCTCTCCGCTGTAAGGATGCTCCCTTAAAGTCAAGTTCCAACGGGTCCGGCCTTTCAATACGGTCTGGGGATGGGTGAATTCCCTGAAGCCCCACTCACCGTGGTAAGCCCCCATGCCGGAATGGCCTGTGCCATTAAATGGCACACCCTTCACCATCATGTGGATGCAGACTTCGTTGATGCACCCTCCACCATATTGCTGGGTGCGCATCACACGGTTGGCCCATTTCAAATCCTTGGTGAAGAGGTACATCGCCAAGGGATGCTCACGGTCGGCGATGGTCTCCATCAGTTGGTCGACTTCGGCATCTTTATAGGGTACAATGGGTAGCAGGGGACAGAACAACTCATGTTGCACAATGTGTTCGTTGATATCCACGGGGTAAATCATCGTGGGAGCGTAACGGCGAGTTTCTTTGTCACCGAAACCGCCGAAAAAGATTCTTGAGCGATACTCATCAGCCAGGTTGGCGCATTTGTCGTAGGCACCGTCGGTGATGAGTTTGGGATACTCGGGATTGCTCTCAGCGTGTTCTCCAATTTGGGCGATAAAGGCTTTCTTGAGTTCCTCCATGAAAGGCTCTGCCACCTCTTCAGCCACGGCAATCTGGTTGATGTTGATGCAGATCTGTCCGGCATTGCAGAGCTTGAAGAAGGCAATCTTGCGGGCGGCGTCTTTCAGGTCGGCGTCCTTGCGCACCACACACCAGTTGCCGGTCTCACCGCCGAGTTCCAAAGCCACAGGGGTGAGGTTCTTGGCAGCTTCCGCTAGCACATGCTTGCCTACCGAAGGAGAGCCAGTGTAGAAGATCTTATCGAAACGCTGGGCTAGGCACAAATCGGCGATGTCGTGTCCGCCATCAATCAAGGTGACGTATTCGGGTGGGAACACCTCGGCAAAGAACTTTTTCAAAGCCTTGGTGCTGGCAGCGGATTTGGAACTGGACTTGACCACCACGGTGTTGCCTCCGGCCATGGCTGCGGCCACTACACCGATGGTGAGCAGGATGGGGAAGTTGAAGGGACTTATGACCAACGAAACACCATATGGCATCTTATACACTTTGGTGACCATGCTGGGGAAACACATGAATCCGCTGAAATGCCGTTCTGGTCTTGCCCAGCGGCGCAGTCCGTGAATCATCTCGTTGACCTCAGTGACGATGGGCCCGATGTCGCAGAGGTAGGCCTCCACCTTACTGCGACCCAAGTCTTCAGCCAACGCATCCTCAAACTCCTTTTCGTGTGCAAGGACAGAGGTCTTCAGTTTCTTGAGTTGTTTGATCCTCCATTTTACGGGAAGGGTAGTGCCCGTGCGGAAGAACTTCCGCTGGGTCTCCACGACCTCATGTATTTCGTTTTCCGTTTTCCGTTCTCCGTTTTCCGTTCCCATCGGGGTAACCGTGTCCAACACCTGCTTGATATCATTGTTGCTCAGTGTAACTGGGGAAGAGTAGTTGATGGAATCGGCGGCAATCATGGGGATGAGTTCCTCATGGTCACAAGCCCGTACGGGCGACGTAATCTGATCCATGCCGCATTGTGCCATCAGGTCTCTGACAGCTTGTAGGAAATCAGGGACACCACAGTACTTGGCCAATTCGTCGTATTTCTCCTGACAAGCCTCTTTTTGGAATTCCAGTACAGGCATGAGCATCAGCGAGATGGCTACTCCGTGGGGGAGGTGGTATTTGGCGCCGATGCTGTGGGCAAAGGCATGCACATAGCCCGCCAGCTGGGTGTTGATGGCGTTGCCGCCGTACATGGCCGCGCGGCACATCGCCAACCTTGCTTCGATATTCTCGGGGTCCTTTATCACTGTGGGCAGATTCTCCAAGATCAGCTTCACACCTTCCATGGAGAGTTTCATGTCCTCTTCGTCCACTTCCACATCGCTCACGGCGCCTTCAATGCAATGGCTGAGGGCATCCATACCACAAGCTGCCGTTACCTTCTGGGGGGCATGGATGGTTAGTTCACTGTCAAGCACCACATGAGTCACATCCAGGCCAATCAACACGGTGGAGCTCTTCACGCCGTGCTCGTTGAGAACCACGGCACCCACCGTCATCTCGGCACCAGTGCCAGCAGTGGAGGGAACAGCGATAATGGGGAGCGTCCCGCCCCGAACAGGCAAAAACTTCAAGAGCAAGGTCTTGACGCTAAGATGGGGCATCTTCACGCTGGCGGAAATCATCTTGCTGGTGTCCAAAACGGAACCACCACCCAAAGCGATGATACACTCGGCCTGGCTTTCCAAGGCTATCTGGCGCCCAGCCTCAATAAGGGCGATGGTGGGCTCGGAATTAATCTCGTTGAAAACGGTATAGTTCACTCCGGCTTCACTCAAAGACTTCGTGATGGCTTGCTCGTAGCCTAAACCGCTTAGGGTTTTGTCGGTCACCAAAAGCACTTGCTTATAACCGCATTGTTTGCATATCTCTCCAATCTGTTGGCGTGACTGATGACCTTCCACCACCTCAGGCTCGGGAAGCGGGATGGCGTGAATCACCTTGCCGGGTAAACGGTGTATCTGCTTTCTGAAAATATACGTATCCATGCTTATTTTCTTTGTTCCGCAAAGGTAAGCAACTTTTGTTTAAAATTATTTCGTCACTTCCCTTTTTTATCTCAAAAAAGATTACGACCTTTGCCGCCTCAAAACGAGCGTTAATTTTGTTTATTAAAAATCTATAAATCAATCATTTATGAGCAAGGTAAATGATATTTTCAAAGAAATTGGCCAAGCTTTGGTCAGTAAGAAGTTTTGGGTCGAGCTGGTCATCATGACCCTCGGCATGTTCATGACAGGCGTATGTGTCTATTATTTCTTGGTTCCCAGCAAGTTGATCGTAGGTTCCATCTCGGGTCTCTCCATCGTGCTCACCAACATTTTCAACAGCATGGGCATCAACATCGGCCTTCCGATGATGATTACCATCATCAATGCCATCCTGCTGGTTTTGGCCTACATCCTCATCGGCAAGGAGTTCGGCCTGAAGACGGTCTATTGTGCTCTCATCCTCGGTCCCATGACCAAGTTCTGCGAATGGCTCTATCCTTGGGAAAACCTCGCTACCCCTAACAGTTACCTGGTGAACATGGGCGTCACTCCCGATCAGGCTTTTTCCGTGATGGGCAACCCTTGGTTCGACCTGCTCTGTTGCGTGGTCATCCTTAGTGCGGCGCAGACCATGATGTTCTCCATCAACGCCTCCACGGGCGGACTCGACATCCTGGCCAAGATTGTCAACAAGTACCTGCACTTCGATATGGGCAAGTCGGTGAGCGTGGCAGGCGCCATCATCTGCCTCACCGCTTTTGCCATCAACCCCTTCCAGATGGTTATCATCGGTTTGATTGCCACTTGGATTAATGGCATGGTGGTGAATATGTTCACCGCCAACCTCAACCAACGCAAGCGCGTGTGCATCGTCTCGAAAGACTACGACCGCATCCGCCATTACATCATTGATGATCTTGACCGTGGTTGCACCCTCTATGAGGTCATCGGTGGCTACACCAATGAGAAGTCGATAGAGCTGGAAGCCCTGCTTACCAATGACGAGTTTTCGAAATTGATGGAGTTCCTCGGCAAGAACGACATCAAGGCTTTTACCACCGCAGGCAACGTGAGTGAGGTGTATGGCTTGTGGGCAAAAGACCGCCGAAGAACCAGAAAACACGCTGAAAAGCGATAATTGTTGAAAAGTTTTTTTATAATAATAGGAGATAGTTTTTTATTTTTGTAGATTGATAAAAGAAATGCCATGAAAAGGGAAGTCAAATTCAGTCTGGTGTACCGCGACATGTGGCAGTCGTCAGGAAAATATGTGCCACGCAAAGACCAACTGGAGCAAGTGGCTCCTTTGATTATCGATATGGGCTGCTTCGACCGTGTGGAGACCAACGGTGGTGCCGCTGAGCAAGTGAATTTGCTCTATGGTGAGAACCCAAACCCGTCAGTCCGCGCCTTCACGGCAGCACTGCATAAAGGCGGCATCGAGTGCCACATGCTGGATAGAGCCTTGAATGCCCTCCGCATGAACCCTGTCCCCGCCGACGTGCGTCAGCTGATGTACAAGGTGAAGAAAGCCCAGGGTGTCGACATCACCCGTATCTTCTGCGGCCTCAACGATGTGCGCAATATCATCCCGTCCATCCAGTGGGCCAACGAGGCAGGCATGATCTCGCAGGGTGCCATGAGCATCACCTATTCGCAGGTGCATACCGCCGAGTATTACATGGATATCGCCGACAAACTCATCGAGGCTGGCGCCAAGGAAATCTGCCTGAAGGACATGGCAGGCGTAGGCCGTCCCGTCTCGTTGGGCCGAATCGTCGCTCATATCAAGGAAACCCATCCTGAAATCAAGGTACAGTACCACGGTCACACCGCTCCGGGCTTTGCCATGGCCTCGATACTGGAGGTGTGCAAGGCAGGCTGCGACTATGTCGACGTGGCCATGGAACCGCTGTCGTGGGGTACCGTCCATTCCGATGTCATCAGCGTGCAGGCCATGCTGAAGGATGCCGGGTTCCTCGTTAAAGACATCAACATGAAAGCCTATATGGCCACCCGTGCCATGACGCAGAGCTTCATGGATGACTTCCTGGGCTACTGGATCGACCCGCGTAACCGCTACCTCAACTCGCTGCTGGTGAACTGCGGCCTGCCAGGCGGCATGTTCGGCTCGCTCATGGCCGACCTTAAAGGTGTCCACGCTGCCATCAACATGAACCGTGAAAAGAAAGGTCTGCCTGCACTTAGCGAAGACGAACTCCTGGTGGAACTCTTCGACGAGGTGCAGAACATCTGGCCGAAACTGGGCAACCCGCCTTTGGTGACCCCCTTCAGCCAATATACCAAGAACATCGCCCTGATGAACCTCTATGCGCTGAGCATGGACCAGCCGCGTTACGAGACCTCCATCGACAAGGCAGCTTGGGACATGATCCTCGGCAAAGCTGGCAAACTGCCGGGCACTCTTGCTCCAGAAATCGTCGAGTTGGCCAAGAAGAAAGGCTTCGAGTTCTTCACGGGCAACCCGCAGGATAACTATCCCGACGCCTTGCCGCACTTTATCGAGATGATGCAACAGGAAGGCTGGGACCGCGGCCAGGACGACGAAGAACTCTTCGAGTTCGCCATGCACGAGAAACAGTATCGTGAGTACAAATCGGGCGAGGCCAAACGCCGCTTCAACCAAGAGTTGGAAGCCAAGATGAAGGAGAAGTTCGAAAAGGCTGGCGGTGAAGCCAAGATTCCGGATCTCCGTGCCCTGCGTCACCCCAATGCCGAACCCGTTGTGGCTCCCGTCAGCGGCGTCGTCATGTGGGAAGTGGACTTCGACGACAAATCGATTGCCCCCGCCCCCGGTAAGGTCTACAAGGAAGGCGATCTGCTCTGCGCCATCAACAGCGAACACGGCATGGAGCCGGTCTACGCCCTCTGGTCGGGCAAGATCGTCGAGGCGACCGCCGAACAAGGCAAACGCGTCGCCAAAGGCGAAACCATCGCATTTATTGAAAAATAACCATACTATTGTTTAACTAAATTATTTAAATCATGAAAAAATTAGTTTTAGTTCTCGCAATCGTTTTTGCAGGTGTTATGACTTCAAACGCCCAGGTTTGGGTTGGTCTTAACAACATTGGTGCTCAAATCGAAAAGAATCACACTGCCTTCTCGTTTGCCCCTGAAATTGGCTACGGCATCAACAACCAGTGGACCGTCGCTTTGGGTGTCAATTATGAGTTTAACCAATTTAAGAATGACATTCTTGGCAATCAGACGACCAACACCCTGTTCTTGCAGCCTTACGTCCGCTACACGGGCGGCACCATCGGCCACAAGTTCTTCTTGTTTGCCGACCTCTGCGGTGACATCGCTCTGCTCGATGCCAATGGTGCTTACGCTGTGACCATTCAGCCCGGTATTGCTTGGAAACCTTGCGAAAATGGCAAATTCACTGCCGCCTTCCGTTTCTGCAAGATCGGTTATGACCACAACATCTATGGCACCGACGGCTTCCTGCTGCAAGGCGCCCTGGCTTGCCCCCGCATCGGAATCTATTACGATCTGTAATTTGATTTGAACCAATAAAATGTGTAGAGACGTCATATTATGGCGTCTCTACATTTTTTATGACGTCTCTACATTTTTTTTATTTTTGTACCAAATCCAATCCTCCATGAAACGCCATCTCCTCATCCTCACCATGGCCTTCGTCGCCCTCAACCTTTCCGCCCAAGTCCAACCCACTTGGGAATCCATCAACCAACGGGGTTACCCGCAGTGGTTCTCCGACGCCAAACTGGGCATCTTCGTCCACTGGGGCGTGTACTCGGTGCCGGCCTATGCCAGTAAGGAAGGCTATGCCGAGTGGTATTATCGCGGCTTGATGACTAGCGACGACCGTAAGGCCTTCCAAGACGGCATCTACGGAAAGGATTTCCAATATGAGGACTTTGTCCCGATGTGGAAAGCCGAGCTTTGGAATCCCAACGAATGGGCAGAGTTGTTCAAAAAATCAGGAGCAAAATACGTGCTTCTGGTTTCAAAGCATCACGACGGCTACTGCCTCTGGCCAAGCCAATATGCGCCTGGTTGGAATAGCGTGGAAACGGGACCGCACCGCGACATTTGCGGCGAGTTGACCGAGGCGGTGCGTAACCATGGGCTTAAGATGGGCTTTTATTATTCCCTTCCTGAATGGAAAAGCGACATCCATCGCTGGTATGTAGATCCTGATGATGACATTGCTGAGTATGTCGATACCCACATGATCCCACAACTCAAGGAATTGGTCACCGCCTACAAGCCCACCGTTCTCTTCACCGACGGTGAGTGGCGCAACAGTGCGGAGCAGTGGCATGCCACGGAACTGATCTCGTGGTATTACAACACGGTGGGCGACGAAGCCATCGTCAACGACCGCTGGGGCAACGGACAGCAGCACGGTTTCCGTACCCCTGAATACAGCGCAGGCATCACCCTTACCGACCGTCCTTGGGCCGAGTGTCGTGGACTGGGCCGCTCCTTCGGCCTCAACCGCAACGAGCCGTTGGAGAACTACATGACCTCCGAAGAACTCATCCGCCACTTCTGCGTGTTGGTGGCAGCCGGTGGCGGCATGACGCTCAACGTGGGACCTGCCGCCGATGGCAAGATTCCACTCCTCCAACAGGAGCGTCTCATGGATCTCGGCAATTGGCTTAAAATCAATGGCGAAGCCATCTATGGCACACGGCCTTACAAGAAATTTTACGAGATGAAAATGGTCACCGTCACGCGCACGGTTGAAAAAATCGACTTCGATTGGAAACGTAATTCTCCCGATCCGGCCATCAGCTGCGATCATTTCCAAGCGCATTGGCAAGGCGTCTTCTTCTGCCCAGAGGATAACTACACCTTTGAGATTGAAACTGATTTTCAAGCAAGGTTGCTGATCGATGACCAAGAGGTTATCTGGGACGCTCGTAAACAGCCTTGGAGCTCGATTCATCTTTCTGCCGGCCAGCATAAGATCAGTGTTTTTTATGTGGAAGACGAACTTGAGGCTAGCATCCACCTCTATTGGTCGTCAGAGAAGATACCCAAACAGGTGATGACAGGTTTTCAGATGGGAGCCATGCTGCCTACCCAAGGCTTGAAGGCGAGCTATATCTGTGAACAGCCCTGTGTGTGCTATACTCAAAAGAACGGGACCTTGTATGCCATCGCCTTGGATTACCCCGAAGACGAGTTGGTTTTGAATCTTGATCAACCAGCCGAGACCATGAAAGTCACCTTGCTGGGTAGCGGGAAGACCCTGCCTTGGCATTACGAAGAAGGCCGCCTTGTCATCGAGACGGGCAGCCTTCGTTACGGTGATCTCCAAAGCAATTCGGCTTGGGTGTTCAGACTCAGTCAGTCGGGTCTTTGAAAAACACGATATAGCCAAAGTTCGACGAACGCGCCAGGAGGCGCTTCACATACAACCGCTCGTCTTCCTGCGAAAACTTGAAATGCACCCGGTCGCCCTCAGGGAAGCACTTCAGGTTTTTACGACCGTTCCAACCCGTTTGGTATTCAAAGTCTTTGGTCTTCATGAAGCTGAACTTTCTTTTTCCCTTGAGGATGCTCGTGTTGAAGCCGTCAAAGAAATTGCGGTTGCTCCATTTACCAACGAATTGCTCGGCATGGGCGATGCCGTGCACCACCACCTTGAAAGCAATGTCGGAAACGGGCTGTATCTCGATGATCTTCTGCTCCACGATGCTCTTATCGCTTTTGTTGATGGCTTCCATGTAGAGCCAACGGAAAGGGTCTTGCTCCCAAATGGGCGTGAAGTGCAGCGATAGGGTGGTGGAGTCGTTGAGTTGACCAGTATAATCTCCTTGTATAGTTCTATAGAATTGCTTTACATCATCTTCGGAGTATTTCTGAGCCATGCCGCCGAGGGTCAGCAGGCAGATGGTGAGAAGCAGAAGTATTCGTTTCATGAGTGCTGTTTTTTTTCAGTTAGAAGGAGAGGGTCAGGCCTAGAGAAGGCATAATAGGCAACTGATGCACGGTCTCTGACGTAAGCAAGTCCACGTAGAACACATTGGCGCGGTTGTAGACGTTGGTGACGCCCAGGTCGACTTCGAGGTTGGTGTGTTCGTTAAAGAAGAACTTACGTTTGGCATCGAGGTCGAAACGGTGATAGGTGGGCAGACGGCCTTGGTTGAGGTCGGCGAAGATGATGCCCATCTCACCGTTGGTGGTGGTATAGTCAAAATAGATACCGTCTTGGAAAGAAAGGAACTCGTAGAAGCCCTGGACCTGGGTGAAGGGGAAACCAGTGCCGAAGTTCCAACGTCCGCTAAACTCCCATTCCCGCTGGTCGCCCGCCGTGTAGCTTAGGATGAGGTTGACGTTGTGTCGGCGGTCGAAGTGAGGCTGGTAGCTGATCAGGTTGACGTTGCCGTTTTCGTATTTTTCATAGTTGCGGTTGACGAATCCCAAGGCGTAGACACCCCAGAAATACCAACGTTTGTTCTCGTATTTCAGCGAAAGGTCGAAACCGTATGCATCGCCGGTCTCCACCATGAAGTCTTTTTTGAGGAGATCGCTTATAGAGGAGTTTTCCTGGGTGTCCTCATAGATCTTGTTTCGGTTGAGGTTGGTCAATTGGGTGAACTGTTTCCAATAGCCCTCGATGTTCATAGTCAGGTCGTTGGTGAGATCAATCTCGGTGCCGAGCACGTAATGGTTGGCTTTCTGGAGCTTGGAGGTGATCTTGTTTCCGTTATAATAACTTGGGAGGTTGGCTACGCCCGACAGGAAGCCGTAGAAGAGGTTGACCACGTCGCGGTCGCTGGTGGCGGCTACGAGGTCCTGTGAATAGCGTCCTGCCGCGCCTTTGATGCGGAAGTTGTCGCTGACGTTGTATTTGAGTGCGATACGAGGCTCAGGAGAGAGTTCCGTGAAGGATGCATAATACTGCAAGCGAAGGCTTGGTTCGAGCAGCAGTTTGCCCAGCGAGGCCTTGTATTTGACGTAGGCCCCTATCTCGGTGGCGTAGTTCTTAGCTTCGATCTTATAACTGCCGTAGTTGCTGTAGGTTTCGTATTTGGTAGAGAAGCCAAGAAGTTCGATACCGTATTTCAGCGTGTTCTTTCCAAGGAAGTAACTGAAATCAAACCCCATGTTAAATCCTTCAATTCTGCTTGTGCGGTCGGGGTTGTTGGTCTCCTTCATGGTGGAGAGGTAGCTCGAATAGGCGATGTTACCTTCGATCATCACTGGGGCTTTCCCGGGGATGACCAGGAAGTTGGTTCCGGCACCCCAGGAGTTCCAACCGAAGTCGGACAGCGCCTTGTAGTTGTTGACTTCATCGTTGAACGAGAATCCAAAGAGGTTCACCTTGGATCCATTGGGGGCGTTGATGGAGAATTTTCCATAGAGGTCGGCGTAGTTGAAGGGCAGTCCGTCTTCAGAGGCGTATTTGTATAACGCCTTGCTGGACTGTTCCAGATAGGAGTTCTTTGCGGAGAGCACCATGGTGACAGCGGCATCGTCGTTGGTCTTGGGCTTGACGATGGGACCTTCAAGCATCAGTTTGGCGCCGAAGCAACTGGTGCCTAGTTTTCCAGCCCAGTGGCGCTTGTTGCCGTCGCGGGTGCTGATGTCCATCACCGAGGAGAGACGGCCTCCATATTCAGCGCCGAAACCGCCCGTGTAGACCTCGGCATTGCGGATGATGTCGGTGTCGAACACCGAGAACAAGCCGATAGAGTGGAAGGGGTTGTAGATGACCATGCCGTCGAGAAACACCTTGTTCTGGATGGGAGAACCGCCACGGATATAAAGCTGACCGCCTTGGTCGCCAGTGAAGATGACACCAGGAACCACCTGGAGGTACTGCGCCAAGTCGGCTTGTCCGCCAACACTC
Source organism: Bacteroidales bacterium (assembly GCA_024681295.1). GTDB lineage: Bacteria > Bacteroidota > Bacteroidia > Bacteroidales > F082 > Limimorpha. Next base: position 40,189 of record JAILBC010000055.1, on the reverse strand, counting down.
GGAATCTTGGTGATGGTCTTGGGTGTCACAGTGATCACAGAGGTTTTGGTCTCGGTACGCGCCTCCACCTTGTCGGCAGTGATGCTCACCGTCTCCAGGGTCAAGCTGGTCTCTTTCAGCGTGTACTTCTTGTTCAAGGTCTGTCCACCCGACAAACTGACGGGGTCCGTCAGCGTGTCATAGCCTACGCAGGTGATGTACAGCGTGTATTTCCCGTCGGGAATGCGCGTGATGTTGAAATACCCGTTTTCCGTGGTGGAACATCCCAAAGTTGTTCCCTTCAGGAAGACGTTGCAGAACATGACGGGCTCACCGGTGGATTCCTCGTAGACAAATCCCTTGATGTCGTTGTCCTGGGCGAACGACACAGAGGTGATGAATAAAGCGGATAAAAATAGCAGTATACGGCTGAAAGACAATCTTTGCATGGTAAGGCATGTTTTTAAACCTGCAAAGATAAAAAAAAGAGCGTTATGTTCGCAAAAAAATTATTTGTCGAACCAATCGTCCCAGTCACCCCAGTCCCACGTGGTGACACGTGAGTTGATGAATCGGGTGACGGGATTGCCTCTGTAATGCTTGTCCTCCACATGGTAAAGCCAGCACCCAATGGCAAGGGCAATGAGTAGGATGGCGGCTTTGATGTAATCATTGAGCGGTAACAAGACGATGCCCAGGATGATTAAAAACATAGGCCATAAGCGCCACAGGGTGGTCCAATGGAATTCAAAGGTACCCAGAACGGCGAGCAAGGCAATCACGCCAGTGAACAGGATCAGTATGCCTGCGAAAAGGTTTCTGCTTTTCATGACTCTTTGCTTTTAAAGGGAATGATGAGGATAATGCCTAAGACGATCAGCAGGATGGGCCATGCCGTATGCCAGTTGATCTGAGGGACATAACGGGCCATCAGGCAGATGGCTCCGATGCCGATTAAGGTCAGACCGGCGGCCATGTTGCTGTTCTTTTTCTTCCGTGTACCATCAGCCGTGGCTTCTTCGGGAGCCGGCTGGGCACCTGGTACATAGGTCGCCGCTGGCATCGCAATCCAAAGGATGGCGTAAATCAGCAGTCCAGAACAGCTGAACAGGAATAATACAAAGAAGAGTATGCGCCAGAAAGTGGCATCCATGTCGAAATAGTTGCCCAATCCGGAACATACACCACCAAGGACCTTGTTCTGAAGGTCTCGCTGAAGTCGTTTGTTGTTGCTCATTTTAATTTTGGTTTAACCTTAATATAACGTACAAACATCAAAAAAGTTACACGAATTGACTCAAATTTTATTCCAAAACCGCTATTTTTGCCTGAAAATAAAGCCTGAAATTATGAAATTGGTCCTTTTGCTTTTCCTGTCGATTTTTCAACTAGCGGAGAAACAATGTCCATCCTTGCCGAAAGGCATGCTTGAGGCAGTCTCTTTTACCAATACGCAATGCCATCATCTTACAGATGCCGATTATACCATTCCAGCTGATGATCCTACCGCTATGCCGCGTACCTACGGGATGATGGGGCTGGTGCGTGACGGCAAAGGCTACTTTAGGGAAAACCTCCATACCGTGGCGGAACTCTCAGGCTTTAGCGAACAGGAAATCCTCGATGATCCTGCTGTCAACGTGTTGGCCTATGCCAAAGCTTGCGAAAAGACGGCCTCGCAGATGGGCATCAACTCGAAAGCCCCAGAGGCCTGGATGCCTGTCATCATGGCGCTGTCGGAGCTTCCCATGGGTGAGAAGAAGGATGAGTTGCCGATGAAGATGATGCTCTATTCGGTGTACGATCATCTAGGCTGCAACCTCAAGGCGCTTTTCGGTGAGGACTATGCTGTGCTCTCTGGAACGGAAGTATCGCTCGCTAAGGAGACGGACTATCCCAATGCCATCTGGAATCCGGCGGCTGAATGCAACTACGAGGCACGCACCAAGGAGGTGAGCGCCGTGGTGATCCACTATACGGAAGGCTCCTATGCGGGATGCATCAGCTGGTTCCAAAACTGCGACGCTCAGGTGTCGGCACATTATGTGATTCGTTCCTACGACGGACAGGTGACGCAGATGGTGCTCGAGAAGGACAAGGCCTGGCATGCCCGTAGCGCCAACGGCTATACCATCGGTGTAGAACATGAGGCCTACGGCGATATCATCAGTTTCTTTACCCCAGAGATGTACGCTTCATCGGCCGACTTGATGCGCAACATTTGTTCGCGTTACGAGGCCATCAACGGTTACCGCACCTTCTGCACCGATACCCTCGACAACGGTACTGCTCTCGACTCAGGCCTGCATAACTTGGGAGGCGAAGGCGCCTGCATCCAAATCCGCGGCCACCAGCACTATCCCGACCAGTCACACACCGACCCGGGACCGTTCTGGAACTGGAATTATTACTACAAACTCATCAACGACGGGACTCCAGCGGTGACTCTTGGTGGGCCCGATGTTACCGAAGGCGAACTGAACCACGAACAGTATGGGAATGATGAGCGTTGTATATGGGTTATTAGAAGTGATGATAACTCTATAATAAACCTTGAGTTTACCGCTTTTGATTTGGAAACAGACTACGACTTCCTCTGGATTTACGACGGCGACAACGTGTTCGCCCCACAGCTGGGTCGCTGGAACACTATGAGCCCAGGAATAGTGACCTCCTCGAGCAACGCTCTCTGCGTGGAGTTCCGCTCCGACTGCCTTACCACGTCAAGTGGGTGGAGAGCCCATTGGAGGGTAAGCCATGACGGAGTGGCGGATGAGGCCTTTGAACTGGAGTCGGACGACTATGAGGTTACCGTGTTTGACATGATGGGCCGGAAGGTGACGGACAACGAATCATTGTCGCACGGAGTCTATATCGTCCGCTATACCAGAGCGAGTGACGGAAAAGCCTTTGTCAAAAGAATAATTCGGTAAAAAGTTTGTTTGTGCGCCTTTTTTTCTTATCTTTGTGCGTTTACAACATAAAGCAAAAGAAAAAGCATGGAGAAACTCTTATTACTCGGAGATGAGGCCATTGCACAGGGCTTCATCGATGCGGGAGGTAGTGCCATCAACAGTTATCCCGGCACGCCCTCAACCCAGATTACGGAATATGTGATGAAATCGAAACAAGCCAAGGAACTCGGTGTCCGCGCCAACTGGTGCGCCAACGAGAAGACCGCCCTTGAGGCTTCCATCGGCGTGGCCTACGCGGGCAAGCGTGCCATGACCTGCATGAAGCACGTCGGCCTGAATGTCTGCGGCGACCCCTTCATGAACGCTGCCATCATCGGCACCAAGGGCGTCCTCGTGGTGGTTGCTGACGATCCTAGCATGTTCTCTTCACAGGATGAACAGGACAGCCGCTTCTACGGCCATTGGGCTATGATCCCGATGCTGGAGCCCTCCAACCAACAGGAAGCCTACGATATGGTGCATTTCGGTTTCGACCTAAGTGAGAAGCTCGGCACCCCGGTGCTCTACCGTATTCCCACCCGTCTGGCCCACAGCCGCGCAGGCGTGGTGCGTAAGCCCGTCCGCAAACAGAATGAGCTCACCGAGCCCGCTGACGCCAAGTCGTTTGTGCTCCTCCCAGCCAACGCCAAGCGACTCTATAGAGACCTGATCGACAAACAGCCGGCCTTCACCAAGGCCTCGGAAGAGTCAGGCTATAACAAGTTCATCGATGGTGAAAACAAGAAACTCGGTATCATCACCACGGGTATCGCCTACAACTACTTGATGGAGAACTTCCCCGGCGGCAAATGCCCTTATCCGGTGGTCAAGATTACCCAATATCCGCTGCCTTACAACATGATCAACAAACTCTATGAGGAAGTGGATGAAATCCTGGTGCTCGAAGACGGCCAGCCCTTCGTGGAAGAGCAGATCAAAGGCTTCCTCGGCAAAGGCAAGAAGGTCATGGGCCGTTTGGACGAGACCATCCGCCGCGATGGCGAGCTGAACGCCGAGAAAGTGGCCAAAGCCCTGGGCATGAAGGCTGATAGTGGCCTCGCTGTTCCCGAGGTGGTTACCAACCGCCCGCCTGCGCTCTGCCAAGGCTGCCCACACGTCGACAGCTACACCGCCCTCAATGCCGTGATGGCCAACCATAAGGGTGGCAAGGTGTTCGGCGACATCGGCTGCTATACCCTCGGCTTCAACATGGGCGCTATCCAAACCACCGTATGCATGGGCGCCTCCATCACCATGGCCAAGGGTGCCAGCGAAGTGGGCATCTTCCCGAGCGTGGCTGTCATCGGCGACGGTACCTTCGGTCATAGCGGCATGACGGGCCTGCTCGACTGCGTCAACGAGAAAGCCAACGTGGTGGTCATGATTCTCGACAACGACATCACCGCCATGACAGGCGGCCAGCCTTCCTCGGCCAACAACAAGATCCGCCAGATCTGCGAAGGCCTTGGCGTGGCTCCCGAACATATCCGCGACATCATCCCACTGCCCAAAAACCACGACGAGAACGTCCGTATCATCGAAGAAGAGGTCAACTACAACGGTGTTTCAGTGATTATTCCTCACCGTACCTGCCTCGTGGAATTAAAGAAACATTTAAAAAAGTAATAAAATGAAAAAAGATATCGTACTTTGCGGCGTGGGCGGCGACGGCATCGTTTCCGTAGCCAAGATCATCTCCGACGCTGCCCTCAATATGGGCCTCAACCTCAAACAGTCTGAAATCCACGGCATGTCGCAGCGCGGCGGCTCAGTGTTCTCACACCTGCGTCTCTCCAGCGACGAGATCTATGCCGACGTCATTCCGGAAGGACACGCCGACATCATCCTCTCTAGCGAGCCGATGGAAGCCCTGCGTTACCTGCCTTGGCTGGCCAAGGACGGATGGATCATCACCAACAACGAGCCCTTCGTCAACATCAAGAACTATCCCGACATGGAGAAGGTGAACGCTGAACTAGGTAAGATCAAGAACCTGGTGAGCTTCAATGCCTCGGAGATTGCCAAGGCCATCAAAGCCCGCTCCAACATGGTGCTGCTGGGCGCCACCGTGCCCTATCTGGGCATCGACCTGAAGAAAGTCGAGGAAGCCATCATGCACATCTTCGGCAGCAAAGGCGCCGAAGTGGTTGAAGTGAACATGCAGGCACTCCACGCCGGTTACGAACAAGCTACCAAATGAGGTACAGGACAAAGAGACGGATTAGGGTACTGCTCCTGGTAGCAGTACCCCTTTTGGTTTTAGCCCTGCTGATTACTTTCTGCAGCCGCTCCTGCGAACACCGTGGCGAGCCAGGCTTTACCCCTGAAATGATCGATACGGTGTCACCTCCTCCTGAGCCAACCTACTTCTACGGCATCTGCATCGACTCAATGTATGTCGAAGAAGGACAGATTGCCCAAGGCCAGTTCCTGTCTACCTTGTTTTCCTCCAAGGGCATCAGCCCCAAAGTCACCGACCATATTGCCCGTAACCAAAAGGACGTGTTCGACGTGGGCAAGATCCGCGCCGGTAACCGGTATTATTTCCTGATGACTAACGACACCCTGGAAACACCTCTTTTCTGGATCTATGAGATCGACCGTCGCAACTATGCCATCTTCAGCCTCACCGACTCACTGACCGCGTGGCGTTTCCAGAAAGACCTTGAAGTGCAGCTGGCACGTACCTCAGGTGTAATTACGTCCTCACTTTGGAACGCCGTCATTCACAACGGTGGTGACGCCAACCTCGCGGTGCATCTCTCCGACGTGTACGCTTGGTCCATCGACTTCTTCGGCATCCAAGAAGGTGACTGCTTCGACGTGGTCTACGACCGCCAGTTTATCGATGGCGAGCCTGTAGGAATGGGAGAGGTGATCTATTCTGAATTCGTGCATTGCGGCGATACCCTTCGTGCCGTTGCCTACGAACAAGACGGCCTCACGGGCTTCTACAACGAGAAAGGGGAGAACCTCCGCAAGGCTTTCCTCAAGGCGCCACTCAATTACCGTCGCATCAGCTCCACCTTCTCTAACAGCCGCTATCATCCTGTGTTAAAGATCTATCGTCCCCACCATGGTGTGGACTACGCCGCCCCTGCCGGCACTCCAGTGAGCAGCATCGGCGATGGTGTGGTCATCAAAAAGGCCTATCAGGCAGGTGGTGCGGGCTATTACCTGAAAATCAAGCACAACGCTACCTATACCACCAGCTATATGCACCTGCAAGGCTATGCCAAAGGCATCGCCGAAGGCGTTCGCGTGAAGCAAGGTCAGGTCATCGGCTACGTGGGAAGCACGGGGGTCTCCACCGGGCCGCACCTCGACTTCCGCGTGTTCAAGGACGGCACACCCATCGACCCGCTTAAGATGGAGTCACCACCGGCGGATCCCATTAAAAAAGAGGACATGGAACAGTTTACTCGTGTGGCTCGCTATTGGATGCAGTCGATGCGGAATCCTGGAGTTCCTGAACCGTATCGGGAGCCGGAGCCTCCGACTTCGGTGTCGGATTCTCTTGCGATTCTTCGGGATTCTCTTGCGAAACTTCTGAATCCTCCAGCGTAAGCTTACCTTTCTTGATCTTGACCCTCTTCTTCATCCTTACAGGCGCGATGATCAACACCATCAGCACCTCCATGGCGTATTTCACCCATGGATGGATGCCCGAGGTGTAGAGCTGGAAAGCGATGAGCAAAATCGAAAAACCTACAAAGAAAGCCTTGCCGTTGACCTTCTTCCTGAAGATCTGAATCAGGCTGAAAACCAGTAAACCCGAAAGCAAGAACTCAATGATGAGAAAGACGAAGTCCCTGGACTGGTTCTCAAGGACTTCGCCGTTTCCCATGTAATACGAGTCGAGTGAATAATGATACATCACTAAGGTGAAGACCTCGTATAGGAACAACAACCCATAATAGGTGATGGCGAAGGTGGCCGCCAACTTCATCGCCAAGGTGAGCTCAGGCTTCAGGTCAAATATCTTGCTCTCTTTGGTTCGCCGGGTCATTTTCGATGCGCTTGAGGTAGAGGTGATAGATCAATATGAACATGACGGTCATAAGGAACTCGTTGAAGAACCCTGCGCTTCCTTGGGTGGAATAGACGTAGATGACCGAAACAATCAGGAGCAGCATCTGTGAGATGCTGTAAACATGGAACCCTGTGCACTGCAACTTGAACATCTTGATGACGCCAATCAGCGAGCCGACGTAAAGCAGGGCGGTGAAGAGATAGTAGATGGGGTTGATGGTCAAACGGTTCTCAAGGACTTCCCAAAATGCCTTGGTGGCCTCGTCATCCATTCGCATGAGGGTCAAAAAAGGCGCCATGGACTCTTCCAACTCGCCATTGGCCAGCATCTCACTCATCACAGGTGTGGTGATCCACATACCCAATGAGCTGAAGATTTGAAGGATGGCGTTGACAAGCGACAAGACCAGCAAGATGGTCATGCCTACGGGCCGTTTGACTGATGTATCCATCGTGATTACTTGTTCTTCAGATCGTCAAAATTCAAAGGATAGTTCTTGATGAAATCCACCGACTTGGCAATCTCGGTGTACATCACTTTGTCGTTTCGTACAAACTCGACCACCTTGCGGTATTCAGCCACAAAACTCTCGATGGTCTTGGAGGACTTCAGCGGACGGCGGAACTCAAGGGCTTGGGCGGCATTCAGCAGTTCTATGGCCAACACTCTTTCAAGGTTCTCAGCTACTCTGAGGGCTTTGGTGGCGGCGTTGGCGCCCATGCTCACATGGTCTTCCTGACCCTGCGACGACTCGATGCTGTCGACGGAAGCGGGGGTGCAGAGTTGCTTGCTCTGGCTGACGATGCTGGCAGCGGCATACTGGGGAATCATGAAGCCGCTATTGAGGCCGGGCTCGGCGACGAGGAACGAAGGCAACTCGCGCTTGCCGCTGATCAACTGGTAGATGCGGCGTTCGCTGATGTTGCCCAACTCAGCCATGGCGATGGCTAGGAAGTCCAAGGTGATGGCTAGAGGCTGACCGTGGAAGTTGCCAGCGCTGATGACCAGGTCCTCATCGGGGAAGATGGTCGGGTTGTCGGTGACGGCGTTGATCTCCTCACTGAACACGGAAGCCACGTAGTCGATGGCATCTTTGGAGGCCCCATGCACCTGTGGCATGCAACGGAACGAGTAGGGATCTTGTACATGTTTCTTCTCTCGCTTGATGAGCTGGCTGCCCTTCACGAAGTTGCGCACGCGCTTGGCGGTGACGATCTGTCCGTTGTGATGGCGGATCTGGTGAATCTGGTCAAAGAAGGGCTCGATGCGGCCGTCGAAAGCCTCCAACGACACGGTGCCGATGAGGTCGGCAAGGTAGCTGAGACGGAAGGCTTTCAACAACACGTAAGTGCCATAGCTGCTCATGAACTGGGTGCCGTTGAGCAACGCAAGACCTTCTTTCGACTGGAGGGTGATGGGCTTCCATCCGAACTTCTTGAGCACCTGCTTGGCAGGGACGATCTTGCCTTCATAGTGGACTTCGCCCAGTCCAAGCAAGGGAAGCATCAGGTTGGCCAAAGGAGCCAAGTCGCCGGAGGCGCCGAGAGAGCCTTGGTTGTAGACCACGGGCAGCACGTCGTTGTTGAAGAAGTCGATGAGGCGCTGTACGGTGACGACCTGCACGCCGCTGTTGCCGTAGCTGAGGCTCTGCACCTTCAAAAGGAGCATGAGGCGGATGATCTCCTCGGGAACCATCTCACCCGTGCCGCAAGCATGCGACATCACGAGGTTCTTCTGCAGGGTGCTCAGGTCTTTCTTCGAGATGCTGTGGTCGCACAGTGAGCCGAAGCCGGTGGTCACGCCGTAGATGGGCTTCTCAGGGTTCTCCATCTTCTTGTCGAGATAGTCGCGGCAATGCTGGATGCGCTTGATGGCGTCATCACTCAAAGCGAGCTTGTAACCCTGAGTGAGTATTTCGTTTACTTGTTTGAAAGTCAGTTCTTTAGAAGAAATGTAATGGGTTTTCATATGTTATTTTTTAAGAATCGTTTCTACTAACTGGTTGGCGTTGACGGTCTCTTGACGGCCTTCTTTCATGAATTTCACGGTGAACTTCTGCTCGGCCATCTCGGTTTCACCAGCGATGACGACCACGGGAATGCCGCGCTGGTCGGCGTATTTCATTTGTTTTTGGATCTTGGTCGCATCGGGGTAGATCTCAGCGTTGATGCCGTGCTTGCGTACTTGATTCAAGTATTTCAGGCAGTATTTTTCTTCGTTCTTTCCGAAGTTGAGGAAGATGACCTGGGTGCTTTCCGACATGGTCTCAGGGAAGAGTTTGAGACCTTCCAGCACGTCGTAGATGCGGTCGGCACCGAAGCTGATGCCCACACCGGAGACGTTGGGCAGGCCAAAAATACCCGTGAGGTTGTCATAGCGGCCACCACCGGAGATGCTGCCCATGGGGAAGTCCTTGGCCTTGACCTCGAAGATGGCGCCGGTGTAGTAGTTCAAACCGCGGGCCAAGGTGAGGTCGAGCTCGGTTTCAATATCCAATTCCATATTATCGATATAATCGAATAGGGTTTCCAGTTCCTCGATGCCTTTTTGTCCCACCTCATTGTTGAGCAGGGGCTTCAGTTGAGCAAGTTTCTCGCGGGTGTCGCCCTTCATGAAGAGGATGGGCTGCAACTTCTCGATGGCCTCGGGTTCCAGACCCTTTTCGGCCAGCTCGGCGTTCACGGCTTCGATGCCGATCTTGTCGAGTTTGTCGATGGCTACGGTGATGTCGACCAAGGCATCCGACTTGCCTATGTACTCGGCGATGCCAGCCAGTACCTTGCGGTTGTTGATCTTCAGTACGACGCTGATTTTCAAATCGTTGAATATGTCGTTGACAATGTTAACCAACTCGGCTTCATTCAAAATGGAGTTGCTCCCGATGATATCGACATCGCACTGGCAGAACTCGCGGTAGCGTCCTTTCTGGGGACGGTCGGCGCGCCATACAGGCTGAATCTGGTAACGCTTGAAGGGGAAGGCGATCTGGTCGCGGTACATCGTAACGAACCGTGCAAAAGGCACGGTGAGATCGTAGCGAAGGCCTTTCTCGGTGATCTTGCCAGCGAGTTTCAGCGATTCCAGGGGTTCGCCAGACTGATCTACACCCGACATGAAGTCGCCTGAGTTCAGGATGCGGAACAGGAGTTTGTCGCCTTCCTCGCCGTATTTGCCCAGCAGGGTGCTCAAATTTTCCATCGAAGGGGTCTCAATGGGCAAGAAGCCATAGCGTTTGAAGACGGCTTTGATGGTGTCAAAGATATAGTTGCGGCGCACCATGACCTCCGGCAGGAAGTCGCGTGTGCCTTTTGGAATAGAGGGTTTCTGTGCCATGTAAAATATTATTTCAGTTCAAAGGTTTCGCCAGGTTCGGGGATGATGACATTGTCCCAGCCTTCTTTGCGTAGTAGACGTTTGTAGTTGAGCAGGGCATCGGGGTCGCCGTGGACGAGGAAGGTCTTTTTGACCTTCGAAGGATCCTGACACTTCAGATAGTCCAGCAATTCGCTGTAGTCGCCGTGTCCGCTGAAAGCGTCGATGGAGTAGATGTCGGCAGCCACGGTGTATTCGTTACCGAAAATGGAAACGGTCTTGGGCTTGGGGTCGGCAAGCAACTTGGCGCCCAAGGTCTCAGGCGAGCAGTAGCCGATGGCCAAAACGCTGTTTCTCGGGTTGGTGATGCTGTTGGCGAGATGGTGCTTTACACGGCCAGCCTCCATCATGCCCGATGCCGAGATGATGATGCAAGGCTCGGTGCGGGCGTTCAAAGCCTTCGACTGGTTCACGTCGCGGATGAACGACAGACTGTTGAATCCGAAGGGGTCGGGATCGTATTCGATGACATTGTGCACTTCATCGTTGAACAGGTTGACGTGCAAACGGAAAATCTCAGTGGCGTTGACTGCCAAAGGACTGTCGACGAATACCGGAATCTTCTCCGGGAGTTTGCCCTCGTTGTAGAAGTTGTTCAGCAGATAAACAATCTCCTGGGTACGGCTCACCGCAAACGAAGGAATGATAAGTTTACCACGTTTTTCTACACAAGTGTTGTAAATAATATCTAATAACTCTTGCTCGGCGTTAGTCCTGTCGCTATGCAGACGATTGCCATAGGTGGCTTCGGTGATCAGATAGTCGCAGTGCGGAAAGGCTTCGGGTGAGCGCAGCAGGTAGTTGTATTCGCGTCCCACGTCACCAGTATAGGCGATGCGGGTCATCTTACCGCCTTCATCGATCTCAAGGGTGGCGCAGCCGCTACCCAGCAGGTGACCGGTATTGTTGAACTTCACTCGGATGTTACCGTCGAGATACACATAGTGGTTATAACCGACGCTGAGGAAAAGATCCATGCATTCGCGAGCGTCTTTCTCAGTATAGATGGGTTCCAGAGCGGGAAGGCCCTGCCTGCGGCGTTTCTTGTTGAACCACTCCATATCGTTCTCTTGGATGAAGCCGCAGTCGGGCAGCATGATATTGCACAAATCCCGTGTGGCATCGGTGCAAACCACCTGGCCTCTGAAACCCTTCTTGTAGAAATAGGGGATTAAGCCGCAGTGGTCGATATGGGCATGGGTGAGAACGATAAAGTCAACCTCCTTGGGATCGATCATGGTGTTGCGGTTGTCGGCATCGGTCTCCAGACCTTTGCCTTGGAACATGCCACAGTCCAGAAGGATGTTCTTTCCCTTTTCAGTAGTGATCAAGTGTTTGCTGCCGGTGACTTCCTTGGCAGCGCCGATAAACTTTATTTTCATGTTTTATTCAATTATTCAACGACAATTCTCTGGGTGGTAACACCCTGGCTGGTTTGAAGCATAATGAAGTACATGCCCTTGCCGAATGGAGCGAGATCAAGGGCCATCTCAGGTGCTTCAGTATTGGCTTGATATAAAGTCTGGCCGAGGCTGTTAACGACCACGATACGCTCCATGCCTTCTGCCTTAACGGTCACTTTACCAGCAGTGGGGTTGGGGAAGAGTTCGGGCTTGGCAGCAGATTCTCCAACGGAAGTGACCGTGCAATTCACGGGATCTGACTTGATTTCGCAGTCCAAAGTGTAGACGGCACTGACGGTATAGAAATATACGCCGATTGCTGTTGCCTCAAGGTCATCGAAACTATACTCATATACATAATCCTCGCTTTCGACAGTGCCAATCAGTTCCATTCCATCGCTATCGTTTTGATAAATGTTGAAATGGGTGACTTCGTAGTCAACGGCTTGGTTCTTGGTCCAAGAGATTCGGTTGAAGAAGTCGCCGTCGTTCCAAATATACTCGGCTTGGACGTTCTCGGGCGCAACACAGAAATAGATGCTGGTGATTTCAGGCTGACTGACGTGTCCTTGATAGACGCTTCTGACTTGATAGTGGACAGAGCCGGCACCTTGGAAGAGATCGGTGTAATACAGTGTGGGAATGCTTTCGGCGATGAGTTCGTCTTCCCTGTAAACATTGTATCCATCGGCATAGTCGGCGGCGTTCCAACTGATGCGTACTTCGTTGTCTCCGACGAAGTCAGTGTTTACCTCGGTGGGTGGATTCACCACGATTACAGTGACGCTGCCAGAGACGCTCTGTCCGTTGCTAGTAACGGTGCAAGTGTAGGTGGTGGTCTCTAAAGGCGAAGCCGTTGTGGATTGTGCAGTGGGGTTGTTGACGGCATTGGCAGGAGTCCAACTATAGGTGTAGTTGCCAGAACCGCCTGAGGCGTTGGCCGTCAGGGTGATGCCAGTCCATCCGCCTGGGACGGGATTGGGCACGTAAATGGGGTTGGAGGCGGTCACAGTGACACTCAGGATGGCGACAATGGTGGCCGATGCAGCTGTCGATTTCGGTGACTCCAGACCGTTATACATGGTGGTGACTTCGTAGCTGTAGGTGCCGGGTTGCAGGTCGCTGTCGGTGTAAGTGGTGGCAGTGATGCCCTGTGCGAGCAACCTGTTGTTACGGTATACTTTATAAGAATCAGCAGGAGTAACGGCGTCCCAGTTGAGCGTCACGCTTTGGTTGTTGACCGCAGCCGTCACGTTAGTGGGGGCCGATGGGTAGGTAATGCCTCCTGTGGTGATATTGACCGTGCCGATGTAGGTGAGTTTGTTATAGCCGAATACGGTGAGGGTGGCTTCACCTGCAGTGCCTGGTGCGGTGAAGGTGATGGTGGCTGTACCGTTGGTGACAGGGGACGAGCCCATGATCTCACCGTCTTTGGTCAAAGTGGCCAATGCGCCTTCTCCGTCAGGGGCGTTGACGGTGAAGGAGGTGGCACCAGCATCCATGATGGCGTTGTGACTCACATTCATGTCGGCAGGTGACGCATTACGAAGAGTCAAGGTCGGGTCACCAAAGAGGATCCATGTGTTATAGGTGCCTTTGTTGGCATTGCTGTTGGCACCCAAATCCAATACCTTCATGTTGCCATTGATGGAAACGCCGCCCATGGTGTGTTTGATGTTATTAGCTTGTTGCTCGGTAAGGATGTCAACCATCTCGTCTTGCCCGTACATGGGTGGTTGCCATGGTTGTTCGATGTAGGAGAACATACCGCCGATGGCTCCAGTGGGATTGCCATTGCTATTGTTGGTGGCGCGCATCCAGGCTTCAGCAAAACAATCTCCGTTATTGTCATACTTACCGTTGAGGCAAGCTACAGAGATGATATAAGGAAGTTTGTAATCATTGGTCAGCGCATTGACATGTGAGTTGCTGTAGCTAAAAACGCCCCATAAGGTGATGTTGCCGTGGTTGCAGTAGTTGATGATGCTCACACCGGCATTGATGTGCTGACTGATGGCTGCAGCGCTTGCGGTAACGCCTGTGACGCTCTGGTAATCACGGTGTACCTCGGTGTAACCATAGTTCAAGAGATCGTTTCGGATGTTGTCGATATGCTGATAATCATCTTCGCCATTGTGGCCGGCGGCATTCTCACGTTTGGAGACGCCTTGGCCCACCGAAAGCCACGTTGCCGTTGCATCAAGGTCGCGCTCGTAATTCAGCACTTTGTTGACGTGGTTGGTAACTTGTGCTTCAGTCTCGCAGCAGAAACGGCCTACAATCACCTCGTTGTAATAATCGTTGCCAGCCAGCTGGCCATATTGGACATCGCCGTAGCCTGAATAACCAGAATAACCTGATCCTGCTGAGATATACACACCTGGGATTTGTGCCACGTCGCCGACGAGTAAGATGTCGGTCAAATCGGGATGTGCAGCGTAGAAAGTTTGAATATAGGACTTGATAGCAGGGTCGGTGTTACCGGTGATGCTGGTCCCAACTATGGTGGTGGGGCGTCCGATTTGTTTCTTCCAGGCGACAAAAGGCTCCATGGCGGTCATGAAGGCATCGTGGCAGATGATGAGCAGCTCCCCGTTCTCTTCAATGGGGGTGTATTTGGCCATCGACTCCTTATAATTAATATAGCGGTGCTCGTACATGGTCTTGAATTCGGGATCCAAAGTGAACGACCTTGAACGGTTCTCAATGATGTTGCGGTCGTCCTTGCCGATGTTGTCCATGCTTAGGACCAAATGGGTGTAGATCCTAAGGGTCTTGGTTACGGGATTGTATTGATAAGGTGTAACCATAATGTTCTGGCCTCTCACGTCGCGATGGATGTAAGGCTCATCGAGTTTGGCCAGCTGTAAGGGGAAGAAGGCATCGCGTTGATAGGCCTCACCGTAAGTGTAGGGTACGTCTTCGGGGTTGATGGAACGAGGGAAGTCGCCTTTTGATGGGGCAATTTCCATGTCCTGATAGTCCACGTATTCCGCCGTGATGACGTTGACCTGCATCAGGGCTTGGTCGCCCACGATGGTTGGGATGACGAACATCGGGAGGTCGGGTTCGCCGGCCTCAGCGTAGTTCATGGCTTTGTGGGCTTTCACAACAAAGGCTTCGCCTTGTGGTGTGGTCACAGACTGGGTCTGGAAGTCAGGGACCTGTATGTCAATGGTGAGGTTCGATTCGGTGGCGGTAATCAGTTTGTACTGTTGACCAATCGAAAGGAAGGGGAGCAGTAGTAGCAGTGCCAATAATCTTGTTTTCATGGTGATGCTTTTTTAATATTCCAAACCGCAAAGATAATAAAAAAATGTAGAGACGCAAAAACTTTGCGTCTCTACAAATTTGATAATCGGTAAGGAATCGGGTTATTTCACCACGACCTTTTCGACCATGGTCTTTGCGCCGGTGTTGAGGTGCAGGAAGTAGATTCCCTTGCTCATCTCGCTGCAGTCGATCTGCTGGGTGCCGCTGGCAGTGCCGATGGCTACCACCTGACCCATGCCGTTGTAAAGCACGAAGCTGTATTCAGCATTACCGCCCTTGATGTAAAGGGTATTCTTTACCGGGTTGGGATAGATGCTGATGTTGCCTTCGGTCTCTTCCACGCCCAGGATGTTCTCAATCGGGTCGAGGCACAAGGGCTCGGAACTGCCGTTCAGATACTGGGCGTAAACGCAATACTCGGCATAGTCCGTGGGATTGTTGTCAACATAACGGGTTTCGGTGACTTGAGCCAGTTCTTCACCATTGCGGGTGACGAGGTAGTTGATCACGTCTCTGCTGGGGGCTTCCCAGGTCAGCACCACGATCATGTTCTCGTAGTCCACTTCGGATTCCAGTTCGGTGACAGGCTCGGTGGCACCAATGTTAGGATCGCCACCGCAGTTCACGTCGAATTCGAAGCTGTAACCTGCGCTCAAATTGTTAGCTGAGGTGATTTGATCACCGTCTTCGTAGCTGACCGTGAAGGAGCATTCGGAAGTATAATTGCCAGCAATCCAACCCAGGGTCACATGGACACCCATGCCGATTTCGAGGGTGTAGGTGGCTGAGGTACCGGAGCTGATGGTAAGGTTCTGCGTCGGTGTGCCGTCGCTGAACGAAACAGTCAGCTGGTTACCATTCCAACCATCGCCGTAGGAGTCAGTGAGGTCAAACACGACGTTGCAGCTGTTTTTCAGGATGCCGGTACCGGTGGCGGTGATCTCGTTGTCGGCGACCAGGTCGAAGGTGAGGTTGATCACGTCGGTGGTCGGGCAAGCTTCGTCAACTGTCAAGTTGAAAATGGCGGTGCCATTGCCTTCGGCATTGATGGTGCCGATTTCGATGGTCTCGCTAGCGAAGGTGACGTACTGATTCTGTGAAGAGGCTGTCACCACGGCGTTGGTGGCCATATAGTGGCCAACGTTGTTGAAGGTGACGACGATGTTTTGTGATTCACCTGGGGTGAAACCACCGATGCATTGGAACTCGCCGAACTCAACGATAGGAGCACCCACGGTAATCTTGGCCTTACCAGTCCAGATGCTGCCGCCGCAAACCATGTTGACGTCAATCTGGATTCTTGTGCCATCGGCCACGCCGGGAGCCACGATGAAGGCGAACTCGTCGGTCAGGGTGACGATTTCATCGGGACCGAGGACATCAAACCAGGCCTCGTTGTCGGTGAGGGTCAGGTTCTCGTCGTCACAGCTGAGCGTGACATGGGTGAGGTCAGAAGTAGGATCAACACCAACGTTCTTGAAGCTCATGCTCATCAGCTGTTCCTCGTTGACCGGGACGTTGCCGGGAGTGAAGGCATCCACAGAGACATAGGCGCCTTCGGCGGGAAGGACTTCCAACGTCATCATTTCGGTGACTCTGTTGTAGCCGATCACGGTAAGGGTGAGCTCACCCACGCTGCTCAAAGCGGGGAATTCAAGGTTGGCAGTGCCGTCGATGATTCTGGCGGAGGCAATGATTTCTTCACCGTCATACAGGGTGGCGATACCGCTGGTGGCATCGGCGTTGACCTCAAGGGTGCTCATGCCCAGCATCAGCATGGTGGGATTGATGGTAGCACCCATCTCAGTGGGGATGTCGGTGCGGACCAACAAGCTCGGGTCGCCGAAGAGCAGCCAGGTGTTGAAGGTCTGATAGGAGTCGTTGGGTTCCTTGTCAAGGATATCCATACTGCCGTTCAATGAGGCACCACCTAGGGTGTGGTTGAACATCTCAGGATGACGCCATTCGGTCAGGATGTTGACCATCTCGTCTTGTCCGTACATAGGCGGAATCCAAGGCTGGGAGATCCAGGAGAACATGCCGCCGACGGCACCGGTGGGGGCACCAGTGGCGTTGTTGGTGGCACGTAGCCATGACTCGCCGAAGCAGGTGCCGACGTCGAACTGGCCATTCAAGCAGGCCACCGACCATACGATGGGCAACTTGCCGTCGTTGGTCAACATGTTGACGTCGCTGACACTGTAGTTGGCCACACCCCAGCTGGTCGTTGAACCGTGGTTGCAATAGTTGATGATGCTGATACCTTCGTTGGTGGTGCCGCTAATGGTGCTAACGCTGGCGTCGCCGCCGCTGCCGCCATGGTGCTCGGTCACTTGAGCGTAGGTGTAGTGCATGAGGGTGTCGCGAATCCTGTCGATATGATAGTAGTCGTCCTCGCCATAGTGGCCGCTGCCGGCACCGTAGTAGCCGATACCCATGCCTTTGTTGCCCCAAGTGGCATCAGCGGTGACATCACGCTCGTAATAGATGATCTTGTTCACCTGAACATCGGCATCAGCGGCATTGGAGACCGAGAGACGGCCTACCAAAGCTTCAAGGTAGTTGTCGCTACCTTCAAGTTTGCCGAACCAGTTGTCTGATTTCTTGTCGTATGAGATCGAATAGGGGGTGAGGTCATTGTATTCACCAACCAAGAGGATGAACTCAAGGTTGTGGTTGGGATCATCGTAGATACCTTGGATATAGTTCTTGATATTCTGTGCGTTGTTGCCACCGGCAGTGGAAAGGCTCACGAGGGTGGTCGGACGGCCCGATTGGTTCTTCCAGTCAGCGAGAGGCTGCAGGTTTTCCATATAGGCGTCAGTGCAGATGATCAACAACTCACCATAGTCTTCGTCAAAAGGATACTTGGCCTGGACATTCTCGAAATTGATGAAACGACGGCTATACTGGGCTTTCTGTTCCGGATCGACTTTGATGGCGCCGCTCTTGCGGGTGGCTTTCGGGTTGACACCGTTGTCGCTCACCTTGGTCATTTCCAGCGTGAGGCTTTCGTACACACGCAGGGTATGGGTCGCGGGGTTGTAGGCGAAGGGTTGCACCATGATGTTCTGGCCGCGGAAGTCTCTCAAAATGTAAGGTTTCTCGAGATAGGCCTGAGTAGCGGGCCAGAAGGCGTTCTCTTGATACATGGCACCGTAGGTGTAAGGCACGTCGTCGGGGTTGATCTGACGGCTGAGGTTGCCCTTCGAAGGAGCGATGCTCATGTCGGTGTAATCAGTATACTGGGCATCAATGACGTTGACGGTCATCTCAGCTTGGTCGCCGATAATGACGGGGACAGGGTAGTACGGGAGGCTGGGAGCGCCTGCTTCGAGCATAGCAGCCATCTTGGGGGCGTTCACGATGAACTGTTCGCCCTGTGGGGTGGTTACTCTACTGGTGCTGAACCCGTTGAGTTGGAAGTTGACCACGATGCTTTCCTCGGAACTGGAGATCAGCTTGGTCTGAGGAGCTTTCTGCGCGAAAGCACTTCCAACCATCAGGAGAGCCAAAAGGATAAATAAGGATTTCTTCATTGTTTTTTAGATAGTGTTTGATGTTTTTGTGAGAAAGAAGGAGACGGCGAACCGTCTCCTTCTATTGAAATTTATTCAACGACAATTCTCTGGGTATCGACCTTGGCACCAGTGGTGAGGCGCAGGAAGTAAACACCCTTGGAGAGATTGCTGACATTGATTTGTTTCACGCCTTGGGCAGCACCGACGGCCACTTCTTGGCCAGTGCTGTTGAAGAGACGATACTCGAAGTCGCCAGCGACAACGATGTTCAGGATGCTGTTGGCAGGATTCGGGTAGACGCTGAAGCGAACTTCTTGGTCCTCGCCAATGGCATCAAATGTGGCTTCGACGGTTGTTGTGATAGGAGTTGACAATTGACCATTGCTGTTCACGGCATACACAGCATAGGTGTAGGTGCCATCCTTCTCCAGTTGATCAATGTGAGAGGTCTCAGTAACGGTAGCGATGGTCTCGCCGTCACGTTTCACCACATAGTTGTCGGCATCGGCTGATGCGGTCCAGGTGAGGGTGACTTCAGAACCTTCAACTTCGGCCACAAGGTCGGTGGCAGGAGCGATGAAGGCGAAGTTGTTGACGATCGGGAAGACGATGTCGTCGACGTACACGCAGTCGTCGTTGCTGCTCACAGAGCTGTCTTTGGTGTAGCTCCACTTGAAGGTGTGCTGACCCACGGTCACAGGCTGTGTGAACAAAGTCCATTGTCCAGGACCTGACTCAACGAGTTTCTCCACGTTGTCCATGTAGAAATGGAGCTTGTCGTAGTTGTATTCTGAGGATACTCTGTACATGAAGGTCATTTCACCATCAGCCATCACATCCACGGTCAGCGTCATGGAATAATCCGAGTTGTGGATGCCTTCGTTGGTCGATTTGGCGCATTTGACGCCTCTTCCGCCATCGGCGATAGTCCAGGCATTGGTCGGGCTGAAGGTCCAACCATCACCAAAGCTGCCACTCTCGAAGTCCTCGATGAGAACATCGTAGGTCAGAACGAAGATGCCACCAAGTTCGAAGAGGCCAGTGGTGAAGTTGTAGTTCACCTCGAATGAAGAGGCGGAGGGGACGCTTTCAGCGACAGTGTAATTGGCTGTCATTTCAACGGTTTGACCACCCTGAACGGCATCCTCAATGGTGATGGTAGAAGGATCGAAGACCAGGTCGGGTGAGCAGCTGTTGATGTCCAGTGTGCCGCCGTAGAACGGAGCAGAACCGGTGTTCTTGAAGGTGAAAGCAAGGTATTTGTTAGTGTGACCGTCGACTTGGGCGATGCCCTCAAGGGCGAGAACGGGAGCGTGAAGCTCGATGTTGATGTTGCTTTCCCAAGTGTCGGTTCCGTCGGTCACGGTAACATGGATTTGAGCCTTGGTCTTGTCGGGCACGTCTTCAGCAATGCTGAATTGGAAGCCTTCGATGACGCCGTTTTCTTCAGGGTTCAAGGCGCTGAGGGTGCCTTCGGCAACCAGAATGTCAACATATTCGCATTCGGTGCTGAGGGTGGCGGTGAGGTTGCCAGAAGCCAGGGTACCAACGTTCTTCAGGGTGATGTCCATGTCGATGGTCTCGCCATAGTTGGCTTGCTCCACATTCATGGCATAGTTGTCGATGGCCACGTAGGCGCCGTTCATGGCGGCGGCGGGGACTTCGGCGATGTAGGGCTGACGCTGAGGATGAGTCACCACGATCTTGGCGGTACCGCCAGAGGTGATGGGAGTCATCGGGATGTCGGCAGTGCCGTCTTCACCGATTTCACCGGCACCATAGAGCACGCCGTCCATGGAGATACCAACATAGGAGCCCGGGTCGGCTTCCACAGTGTAAAAGTCCATGCCGATCGGCACAGTGGGAAGGTGGTTCACCGTGTTGGCAATAGGATTCACATGGTAGGGGCAGATGGAACCGTCGCCGAGGACGTGGTAGGACTCCCAGTAGTACTGGTCGGAAACACTGCCTTGATAACCATTGGCATGAGCGTAGGCGACAGCAACATTACCGACAAAGGTAATGGCGGAAACGCTGTTGAAGTCGTCACGGAAGGTGGCGTCATAGACACCCATGGTAGAACCTTCGTAGGTAGGCATCTGGTTCATGATGTTTGTGGCACCGACACCGAAGTAGTAGTCTTCATACCAGTAGGAGCTGGGGCAGGAGCCGATGTAAGCGTAGGCACCTTTATTTGGAGCGGTGATGAAGGTTTCACCCAAGCATTTGCCAGAGATGCCCCAGTCGGCAGCTTGGCAGCAGTTACCCATGGCCAGGAAGTACTTGTCTTGGTTGGTCAATTGGTTGACGTTGCTGTTGGTGAAGCTCGGGTCGGACCAGCTGGTGTTGCTGCCGTGAGCGGTGTAGTTCACAAAGTTGACACCGGTATTCAGGCTGACGTAAGGCTGGTTGTAAGGAGTTTCAAGGAAGGTGTAAACGTTGTTGAATCCGTGTTCGGCATTGTAGTAGTAGTTGACAGCATACTGAATAGTGGGCTTACCGATTCTCGGGTTCCAGCTGCCATCCCAACCGGCGATAAGCAGGGTATTGCTCAGATAGCTCGGATCGGGCATGGTGTATTGCTCATACATCAAGCTTTTGTCGCGGACGGTCTCAAATTCGGCAACGTTCTCGCAAGTGAAACGGCTGTGGAACATGTCACCGAAATAGTCGTTGGCACCGCCAGCCACTGCATAGTAGTAAAGGTCGGTCACGCAGTGTGAAGCGGAACCTGTTTGTGAGGCGGGAACTTGAGCGTTGTCACCGACAATGATCAGGAAAGTGGGAGCTTGTCCGTTGGCCACACCCTCGTTGTACTTGTTGGTGATGAAGGTCTTGATAGCGGCAGCGCTGGTGCCGATTTCATCCGTGTAGTTGACATCCATGTAGAAACCTTTTTCGGTCTTCCAAGTGATCCAAGGCTGCATGGCATCTTCAAACATACGGTTGGCGACCACCAGAACCTTGACAGGAACGGCCCAAAGATCCGGGTGCTCATCATAAATGTCGCGGATGGCCTTCTCGTTGAACAGGGAGGCGTAAACGGTTCTGAAATAAGGGCTGTAGGTGTTCACCAAGGTCTGCTCGGTGAGGTCGAGATCAGCGTTTTCGAAGGTCACATCCATCTCGATGTCATTGTAAACACGGATGGTGTTGGTGGCGGCGTTGTATCTCAAGGCGTTGACCTGCAGGGCGCCGATTTGAACACCACGCATGGTACCCATCACGGTGACTTCGGCGAGGGGACGCTCGTCGAATCCCTTGGCGGCGTAAGCGGCCTCGTTGTAAGCAAATTTCACGTCTTTCTCGCTCTTGCTCTGAGAGGGCTGCTGAGGATAAACGCGCTCAATACCGTAGTCAGCGAGGTTGTACTCGGTGACGGAGTAGCTCTTCACATTGACCACCGGGGTGGCTCCGAAGGGAACTGCGATGAGTTCACGGGTGACAGGCACTTGGGGCTCGCCGATGTTACCGGCAGGGACTGATTTGCCCATGATAAGTCTTGAGAAAGTGCCTCTTTCAGTTTGAACCGCTTCTGTCTCAATGCTTCCATAGGAGAAGGAGGCAGAGAAGCCGGTCATGGTGATGTCAGCGCATTGGCTGGTGGAGTTCGCGCGACCCAAGTTGATGCGGCCTTGTGCCATCACCTGGGTGCTGAACAGCATCCCAATCAGAAGGAATGCTGAGAAAAGTAAACTTGCTCTTTTCATCTTTTGTTTTTTGTTGATTGTTTGTAATTATTGTTAATTATCTGATTTTCAATAAATTGAATATTACAGCCTATTTGAAAACGGCTTCAAAAATACATAATTTCCCTTTAGGGAAAGAAAAAAATCGAATTTTTTTTATAAAATATTATTTAAGCATCGCGCGATAGACTTTGTCATTGCCAATCACATCGAGGGCTTTGCGGATGGTGGGGTCTTCGGTCAGAGTGACCTCGTAGTACTGCTGCATCTCCCATACGTTGCGTGCAATCAAAGCCTTGATCTGGAGCTTGATGTACTTCTTGGAACGTTGGTATTGCTCTTCGTTCCATTCCACCTTTTCTTGAGCGGCCAGGGTCTTGAAAGCATCCATGATGACGGTGTCCACTTCAAAACCTTTGTTGTATTGACTGAAATCGGGATACATGGCCTTGAGTTGGTCGCGGTGCTGCATGGCGTAGTCGACGGTATATTTGTTGAACACGCCTTTCCTAACGAGGTTGGTGTAGAGCTTGCTGTTGTAGCTGGTGTCGACGGGCATGAAGATGTCGGGCATGATGCCGCCACCCCCGTACACCGTACGTCCTTTGTCGGTCTTATATCGCAGCGAGTCGGGGAAGTGAATGCTGTCGGCATGGAAATACTCGCCGTGCTCCAGACGTTTGGTCATCTCCTTGTAATAGTCCTCAGTGCCTCCTTCGTAAGGGCGTTGGATGCAGCGGCCGGTAGGAGTGTGATAACGTGCTGTCGTCAGTCGTATCACGGCTCCGTCAGGCAGGTTAAAGGGACGTTGCACAAGGCCTTTGCCAAAGGAACGGCGTCCGATGACTACGCCACGATCGTGGTCTTGGATGGCTCCCGACAGAATCTCGCTGGCCGAGGCTGAGCCTTCGTCAATCAGCACCACCAGTTTACCCTCGGTGTAAAGGCCTGCGTCGCTGCTCTTCCACTCTTGACGGGGAGAGTGCAGCCCTTCGGTGTACACAATCAACTGTCCTTCTTTCAAGAACTGGTCGACCATTTCGATGGCGGTGTTCAGGTAGCCTCCGGTGTTGCTCCGTAAATCGAGGATGAGTGATTTCATGCCCTGGGCCTGTAGCTTTTCCATGGCCTGTTTGAACTCTTTGGTGGACTCCTGCGCAAAGCGGTCGAGTTTGATGTAGCCCACGTTCTTCTCCATCATGAAGGAGGCGTTGATGCTGTTCAGCGGAATCTTGTCGCGGACAATCTCAAAGTCCATCAGCTCCTTGTCGTTGCCGCGTTTCACGCTGACGGTCACCTTGGTGCCTTTCTTGCCGCGCAGGTGTTTCTGCACATACTCGTTGTCGACCTTCTTCCCAAAGGCATCCTCCCCGTCAATCTTGATGAATTGGTCGCCCGCCATGATGCCCACCTTCTCGGAAGGACCGCCGGGCGTGGGGCCGATGACGGTGATGGTGTCGCGGATGAGCTGGAAGGTCACGCCAATACCCTCAAAGCTGCCCACTAATGGCTCGTTGGCTTTATCGATGTCTTTCTTCGATATGTAGGCCGAGTGTGGGTCGAGCTCCTTCAAGGCCGCGATGATGGCTTGCTCCGTCACCTTATCGAGGTTCACCGTATCGGTGTAGAAGTTCTCGATCAAGTAAAGGGTGGTGCCCATCTTTTGTGCATTGAACTGTGCATTGCTTTGTGCATTAATATTATTTATAAATAAACATAAATATGTAATATTTAATAATATTAATATTTTCTTTATTTTCATAATCAATTCCTCACTATTTCAAATGTGTTGTCTTCAAATAATCTAATGATGGTTGAGCTCTTGGGGCGTTCCAAGATATCATGATAAAGTTGTACGGTGTAGTCGACGGATTGCTTCATCTCTTCCGTGATGTCGTTGTAGGTCAATGGCGTAGGCTGCCCCGAGAGGTTGGCCGAAGTGGAGGTGATGGGGTGGCCGAGTCGGCGGATGACCTCCTTGCAGAACTCGTGGTTGACGACCCGGATGCAAACGGATTTGTCGGCGGAAACATTCCTTGCCAAGCCCTTTCCCTCGGCATAGATGATGCTCAAGGGCTTCTTGGCCGCCTTGATCAAATCGGGAGCAATGGCAGGCACGTCCACGACATAATCTTGTAAGCGCTCTATCGAGTCGACGAGGACAATGAGGCTCTTGCTTGCGGGACGGTGCTTGACGGCATACACGCGGTCGCAAGCCTTGCTGCTAGTGGCATCGCAGCCCACCCCCCAGATGGTGTCGGTGGGGTAGAGGATGGTCTTTCCAGCCTTCAAGAAAGCTACCGTGCGTTCGACTTCTTCTTCAAATGATTGGTTCATCTTTTAACTATTAACTTTTAACTCTTAACTTCTCTCTTAATAAATTGTACTTATGTCTATTCGCCTTCATCATCGTGCGACAGATGCTCAACCCCGTCCTCCCATAAAGAAATCCGCCTTTAATGACGTAGGTGCGTATAAAGTTGATGCTCGGACTGAACAGCCAAGGCAGCATGCCAGTCTTCTTGCCGCGCTCGTAGTACGACTGTGCGCCCAACTCGGCAAAGTGGAACTGCTGATTGCGGAAGTCTTCCGGCGTGTTCCAGGAATAATGCAGCAAGTTGCCCTCCAACAAGGTGGTCTTCGGCGTTTGCTCATAAACGAGCCACTCGTGGATGCGGCCTTCCCAGTGCGCAAAGCCTTTCCTCCAGAGGCGTACCTTGGTGTCGGGATAAAACCCACAGCCCTTGATCCAGCGTCCGCAGTAGTTATTGAGCCGCTTCATAGCGAAGACCTCGTTGCTGCCAATTTCTCGTTCCTTCAACGCTTTGATGGACTCCACCAGTGTGTCCGAAAGCGCTTCATCGCCGTCGATGGAGAGGATCAGCTCATGG
Organism: Bacteroidales bacterium; assembly: GCA_024681295.1. Taxonomy (GTDB): domain Bacteria; phylum Bacteroidota; class Bacteroidia; order Bacteroidales; family F082; genus Limimorpha. Next base: position 15,074 of record JAILBC010000055.1, on the reverse strand, counting down.
GTGGCCAGACTGTTGGCGAAGTTCTTCGATCCAGCATAACCTTCCCAGGTGTGACTGACAAATCTCACTGGATATCGGGAACAGATTTCCTCCGTGGCATCCTTCGAAAACGAATCCACTACCACCACCTCATCGGCAATGGGCATGACCGACTGGAGGCAACGCTCAATGTTGCGCTCTTCGTTCATGGTGATGAGGATGACGGAGACCTTGTTCATGGATACCACTTTTTTTTGAAACGCAAAGTTACTCTTTTTTTGTATTTTTGCACCCTTAAATATTAATAGAATTTTGAGAATAGGAATCCCCGTCTGGATGTTGCTGGTCGCCGTTGTGGCAGGTCTTGCCCTGGCCACGGTGCTGTATTTCCGTAACAAGAAGCAACATTACGGCAAAGCCCTCAACATAGTGCTTTTCGTGCTCCGCTCCCTCATCGGTTTTGGCGTGGTGATACTGCTCTTCAACCCCTATATGCGTCAGCATGTCAGTGTGCTGGAACAGCCCACGGTGATTCTGGCTCACGACAACTCGGCTTCCCTTGTGCTCTCTAAGGATTCCACGTTTTTCAAAGAGGACTATCCTACGCAACTGGAGGCCTTCCGCGAGGCGCTGAATAAGGACTTCCAAGTGGATGAATACCTGTTCGGTCAAGAGGTCCGTGACTTTGACCAACTCGACTATAGTGACCAACTTACCGACCTATCATCGGTGCTCCAGAACATCGACCGCCGTTATTATAAAAGGAATGTCGGTGCCGTGCTGCTGTTCAGCGACGGCGTTTACAACCGAGGTTTTGAGCCTTCGCTGCTCACAGACCGTTTTGTGTTTCCCGTCCATGCCGTGGTGCTGGGCGACACTTTAAGCTATCCTGACCTGCTGATTAAGGATGTCCATTACAATAAAAGAGTGTCGCTTGGCTCGACCTTCCCCGTTCGGGTGTCGGTGGGTGCCGTTGACTGCTCAGGCCAAAAGGCGAAGCTGACCCTCACCGAAGACGGTCGCGTCATCGCCAGCCAAGATTTCGAAGTGAGTTCTAACCGGTTCTCCAAAGAGGTCGATTTCATGCTGGAAGCCGATGAACGCGGCGTCCGCCAAATTGAAATTGAGATCAGTGGCCTTCCGGACGAAACACAAAAGCTAAATAATAAAAAACGTATCTTTGTGGAGGTGAAGGACCAGAGTTACAAGGTGCTCTGTCTCGCCGATGCGCCCCATCCCGACCTGGGTGCTTTGAAGAGTGTTCTCAACGATGACTGCGAGATGGACTTCGTGTTTGGAAGCGACTTGATACCGGTGCTATCGGAATACCAGCTGCTGATTCTGCATCAAACCCCTTCAAGGCATACCGATTTGGAGGCGTTGTATCAACAGTTGGAAAACAACAAAAAACTGCCTGTGTTATTCGTGGTGGGTAAGGCTACTGATGTGGAAGCCTTGGTCAAGTTGCAACGGGCCATCGAGATTCGTCGTGGGGCCACCAACAATATGCTTGATGCGAAGGCTGCCTTTAATACTTTGTTTGGAACCTTCACAGTGAGCGACAAACTGCGCGAGAACGTAGGTAAGTTTCCACCCTTGGCCACACCGCATCTTGATGTCAATGTGGTAGCCGCTCACGATGACCTGCTGCTGCAAGAGGTGCTCGGCAAGAAATCGGGATTGCCGCTGATGACCTTCGTCAAGGCAGACCGCAAGATGGCTTTCCTTTTCGGCACCAACCTCTGGCGCTGGCGACTCTTCAACTACTATCGCGACCACAACAGCGAGGTCTTCGATGAACTCTTTTCCAAGACCCTGAAATATCTGTTGCTGAATGCCGACGATGGTTCGGCCGTCTTCTGCAAGGAGGAATACTACAGCAACGAGCCCGTGGTAATGACCGCCGAGCTTCGCAACCCCAGCAATGAGTTGATTGTTGAGTACGACCTGAGCATCCAGATTGTCAACAAAAAGACAGGGGAGACTTACGACTATGTGTTCTCGAAACGGGAACATGACTACGAGTTGAACGCAGGCATCCTCCCCGAGGGTGTCTACACCTACCGCGCTGCCGTGGAAATGGTGGGGAAGAAGATTACCATGAACGGCTCGTTCTCAGTGGTTTCTTTGGGCATTGAGGCCCAACAACTGACAGCGGATGTCGCCCGAATGCGGGCTTTGTCGGCAGCCACCAATGGTCGGTGCTACACGGTGGATCAGCTGCCTCAGTTGCTCGAAGACCTTCGCAACGATGTTCGCATCACCTCGGTGGAGCACCACGAAACCCGCTTTGAAGATCTCATCCACTCCAAGTGGATTTTGTTTGTATTGATTGGCTTAGCGGCCATCGAATGGGTATTGAGAAAAATGTTTGGAACATATTAAATATAGTACTATGAAAATTCAAGATCAGACTGTCGTAACGATGACCTACATCTTACGCGAAAAAGACGAAAACGGCCGCATCATCCAAGAGGCCACCAAGGACAATCCCTTCACCTTTATCTGTGGTATGCATCAGGTGCTGCCCAAGTTCGAGGAGAACCTGATGGGTAAGGAACCTGGCGACCACTATTGCTTCTATCTCACGCCCGAAGAGGGTTATGGCGTTCGCGATGACCGGAACATCCTGGACCTTGACAAGGAGATCTTCATGCAGAACGGTGTCTTGCACGAGATGGTGAAGGTCGGTGCCCAGCTTGTCATGCAAACCCAACAAGGCCCGATGGCCGCTGTGGTCCGTGAGATCGGCGACCAACATGTGAAGATGGACTTCAACCACGACCTGGCCGGGGTGCATCTCTGCTTCAGCGGTGAGATCCTCGATGTCCGTGAGACAACCGACGACGATTTCAGCGACAGCTGCGGTGGCAGTTGCGAGAGCTGCTCAGGATGCCATTAAATGAAAAAAGCCGCATGAGCGGCTTTTTTTGTTATTTCCTCAACCCCGCCAGCTGCTGCTCGATGACAGCAATCTTGGCTTCATTTATTTATTGATTGATTTGTCTGCTTTGATTGGGTTTCAAAACATTGAGTAGAAAATAACCCGAATAGTCTTGGCACCAATAAGGACGTTGGTGTCAACAAATATGTTGTTCTGATTCATCATATCATAATAATCTCTCGATACTTCTTAGCCTCATCTGGAGTTAGCAAGTCAAGGTTTTTTGAAGCCCATGACTTCATTGCCGTACTATAGATGTCTTCTTCCTTTTTCGTCATGGCTAGTGCTTAATTTTTCTGCAAAGATATGGTAAAATTTTTAATCACGCAAGGATTTTGAAGAAAAATTTAATTATTCGATATAGCATCAAATTCGATTTCTAAAAAGGATTTAATAGAACTCGCATTTTTCTTTTTTTATTATCTTTGCGATACATTTTTTAAAAGTTGTGCCCGACACGTAATTAGGGATTGGGAGATGCGTAAACTATTGTTGTTCTTTTCATTGGCAGCTGTTCTAGGTATGACAAGTTGTATGGATACCAAGTATGTCACTAAGAAGTCAACTTTTGATCAAACGATTTCTCGTGTTCAAGAGAACATGGCCCAACAAGGTTTCAAATTGACAGGATCTAGTACGGAAACGAAGAACGATTTGCTTGTTTTGGGGACCTCTTATACCGAAAGAGGGGGATATGGGACTGAGTTGGCCAATAATTATGTCACTCGTGACACCTATCGTTTCACAAACGCCTCTGGTCATACGGCAAGCTATACGGTATCGTATCTTCTGAGGGGAACGAAGAAAGGTCTACCTTATATTGATGCTGCTGAGGTCGCAGGATGTGAAGTCAGTGATCCAGCAGATTATGAATTGATATGTGGTGCAAATTCACCTATCTACCAGATCAATTCGATGGAAAAAGACCAGGCAGTGAAGGTAGGAAATAGTACAAAAACATTGCTTTTAGTCTCGGGTGTGACCATAGGAGCCTTGATCCTGCTTCTATTGGGCCTCGAGTAATCAATTATTTTCTCAGTCCAGCCAGTTGCTGCTCAATCACAGCGATCTTGGCTTCAGCGTCGGCTTTCTTCTTGCGTTCCTTGTCGACCACAGCGGCAGGAGCGCCATTGACGAAGCGTTCGTTGGAGAGCTTGGCCTCAACGCTCTTCAGGAAGCCTTGGGCATATTTCAACTCTTCTTCCAGTTTCTTGATCTCGGCCTCCACATCGACGCTGCCAGTGAGCGGCACGAAGAACTCGGTGCTGCCCACGATGAAACCGAAGGCACCAGCGGGAGCCTCGGCCACATAACTGACCTCGCTCACATTGCAGAGCTTGGCGATGACGCAGTCGAAGTCCTTATCGGCTGTGCCCTTCACCACGAGTTGGATGGCGTCGCGGAAGGCGATGTTCTTGTCGCTGCGCACCTTGCGGACATTGTTGATGACCTCTTGGGTGAACTCGAACTGTTTCAGAATAGCCTCGTCAAAGCCTTGGAATTTAGGTTGCTGAGCAATGATGATGTCATCACCTTCTTTGCGCTCGGCGATGGCATGCCAGATTTCCTCGGTGATGAACGGCATGAAGGGGTGCAGCAAGAGCATCAGGCTCTCGAAGAACTTGATGGTGGCAGCGTAAGTCACGGGGTCAATGCCCTGGCCTTGCGGCGCCTTCACCATCTCGAGATACCAGGAGCAGAAGTCGTCCCAAGTGAGCTTGTAGATGCCCATCAAGGCATCGCTCAAGCGGTACTTGTCGATGTTGTCGTTGGTATCGGCCAGCACTTGGTTGAAGCGGGCGTCAAACCACTTCACAGCCATCTTGGCGGCCTCGGGCTGGGCGGCGTTTTCATCCACGTTCCAGCCTTTCACCAGACGCAAAGCGTTCCAGATCTTGTTGCAGAAGTTGCGGCCTTGCTCGCAGAGCGCCTCATCAAAAAGGATGTCGTTGCCGGCAGGAGCGCTGAGCATCATACCCATACGCACGCCATCGGCACCGAACTTGTCGATGAGCTCAATCGGGTCGGGGGAGTTACCAAGCGACTTAGACATCTTGCGGCCTAACTTGTCTCTCACGATACCCGTGAAATACACGTTCCTGAACGGCACTTCGTTCTGGTATTCCTCACCAGCCATAATCATGCGTGCCACCCAGAAGAAGATGATGTCGGGGGCGGTGATGAGGTCGTTGGTGGGGTAGTAGTACTTGAATTCTTTATTATCGGGATCGAGGATGCCGTTGAAGAGCGACAAAGGCCACAGCCAGGAGCTGAACCAGGTATCTAAAGCATCGTCGTCCTGACGGAAAGTGGAAAGTGGAGAGTGGAAAGTGGAGAGTCCATGTTTTTCGATGGCGATCTTTTCAGCTTCTTCTTTGTTGAGGGCGACGATGACGTCAACTTTCCGTTCTCCGTTTTCCGTTTTCCACTCGAAATACCAGGCCGGAATCTGATGGCCCCACCACAGCTGGCGGCTGATGCACCAGTCCTTAATGTTTTCCAGCCAGTGGCGGTAGAGGTTGACGTATTTGGCGGGATAGAACTTGATGTCACCGTTCAGCACGGGTTTCAGTGCGATATCGGCGAGGTGTTCCATCTTGAGGAACCACTGCATGGAGAGCTTCGGCTCGATCGGCACGTTGGTGCGCTCCGAGTAACCCACCTTGTTGTTGTAGTCTTCAATCTTCTCCAATAAACCGGCTTCCTTCATGTCGATGATGATCTGCTTGCGGCAGTCCTCGCGGCTCAAGCCGATGTACATGCCAGCGGCCTCGCTCAAGGTGGCATCGTCGTTGAAGATGTTGATGCTCTGCAGGTTGTGTTTCTCGCCCAGCATATAGTCGTTCACATCGTGGGCGGGAGTGACCTTCAGGCAGCCCGTACCGAACTCGATGTCCACATAGCCGTCCTCGATGACGGGGATGACGCGGTTGACTAGCGGCACCACGACTTTCTTGCCGCGCAGCCATTGGTTCTTCGGGTCGGCGGGGTTGATGCACATGGCCGTGTCGCCCATGATGGTCTCGGGACGGGTGGTGGCTACCACGGCATAGCGGCGACCTTTTTCATCGGTGTGGATGATCTCGCCTTCAGCGCCCGTGGCACCTGTGCCGTCGTCCTCGTGGAGGTAGTAGCGCAGGTAGAATAGTTTGCTGTGTTCGTCCTTGAAGATGACTTCCTCGTCACTCAAGGCGGTAAGTGCTTTGGGGTCCCAGTTGACCATACGCACGCCACGGTAAATCAGGCCTTTGTTGTACAGGTCGACGAAGGCGCGGATGACGCTCTTCGAGCGAATGTCGTCCATGGTGAACGAAGTGCGTTCCCAGTCGCAGGAGCAGCCCAGACGGCGCAGCTGCTTGAGGATGATGCCACCGTGTTCGTGGGTCCAGTCCCAGGCGTGTTTCAGGAACTCCTCGCGGCCGATATCGGTCTTCTTGATGCCCTGTTGCGCCAGCTTGTTCACCACCTTGGCTTCGGTGGCGATGGAGGCGTGGTCGGTGCCGGGCACCCAGCAGGCGTTCTTGCCCTGCATGCGGGCGCGGCGGATTAGGATGTCCTGAATCGTGTTGTTCATCATGTGGCCCATGTGAAGCACGCCGGTGACATTCGGCGGCGGGATCACGATGGTGTAGGGTTCGCGTTCGTCGGGGGTGGAGTGGAAGTAGTTCTTGTCCATCCAGTGTTCGTACCATTTGCCTTCAACTTCCTGAGGGCTGTATTTGCTGCTGATTTCCATAGTTCTAAATAAAACAAACGGCAAAATTAAGGATTTTTTCGTGGATAATTATTAAAAATGTTGTATTTTTGCGAAAACAAACCATCTCTATAGAATGGAAAGCAAAGTGTTATTAGATATTAGGCAAGTCTTATTGCAGAATCTTCCTTTGGGAGGACACGCTTTGCTTTATGGCTCGAGAGCTAGAGGAGATGCCCGTGTTGATTCCGATTGGGATGTTCTAATTATTCTTGACAAAGAGAAACTTTTCCCTGATGATTATGATCGGGTTTCCTATCCTCTCACTAAACTTGGCTGGGATATTGGGGAAACCATTAATCCTGTGATGTATACGGCAAAAGAGTGGGAGAATTCTAAAATCACGCCTTTTTATCATAACGTAATGAACGACGCAATTCCATTGACATGAAACTAACTGACGAAGAGAGAACGTTGTTGGTGAGTTTGGAGATGGAAAAAGCTCACCAATTCCTGGACCAAGCCAAGGAAATGACTCGGCTTAATTATTGGGACATATGCTCATACCCACGATGGCCTGCTAACATTGTTCGGCCTCCATTTTGTGAAAAAAGGTATTGTGGATACGGAATTGGGAGCTTTTATGTCGAGAATGGAACAGCTTAGGCAGAAAGGAGACTATAATTGCTATTATTCTGTTACAGAAGAAGAAATTAAAACTATAACTGAGCCGACTGAATTATTAATCAAACGGATAGAAGAACTTTTAAATTCAAACTGAACAAAAAGAAGAACAACGAACTGACATAATTAATCCATAGAGCTGACGCTCTTATTCTCCTTATCCGAAATCTGGTAAATTTCAAGCAGTGAGAATAAGCTTTGCGGATAGTTCACGCCTTGGGCGTGGATTGATTCTGCTTATTTACCGAGACGGTTTACCAGAGCCTGAAGAAGAAATAAGCAAAACGAACAATTCCGCCCTTTTTCTTTTTTCGGAGTTTTCCTTGCTTTGATGATGAGGGTTTCAGCGAAATGAGACTGGAAATCAATTTATTAAAAGAAAGGAGAAAAAATGAAAAAATTTCTAGTTTTGGTGTTGTTTGTTGTCCTTGGACTGACAAACATAGGACTTTCGCAAAACTATGAGGTTTTGCATATCTGTAATTTTACTTCGTGGAATCATTGCATCACTGATGATTCTTTCGATGGTATCATTGTATACGGAGAGGAAGATTGTGACAACCAATCATGGTACGTAATTATGTATAATGAGTATGGACCCACAGTATTTCTCGAGGAAGAAAATGTGAATTTCATCATTATCGATAAAACGGATGAAGAAGCTAGTTTTGACATAGCATACACTGGTTGTTCACTTAATTGCCATTCGTTTTACGAGTTTTGGGATACTTATACCGACGAGAATCCATTAGCCGAACCGATTGTTTGGAAACATAAAAATGAATCCATAACATTAGATGCAAATCCCAATTACATGGATTGGAGTTGTTTATGGTCCACCGGTGAAATGACAGAAACAATTGAAGTATCAGAGCCAGGTACATACTCTGTCACTATTACAGACGATTGTGGCTCAGCGACCTATTCTGTTGAAGTTCGCGATAATGTGGATTTATATCGAGCTACTTGCGACCTCTTAACCAATAAGAACCAAGTTACATGGCAGGTTACACCAGAGCAGGCTGAGTACATCACTTCTGTGAAAGTCTATCGCAACACTACTGACCTCATCGCTACCGTGCCCTATACAGACGGCTCGTTTACCGACGATATCGGCAGTGAATCTACGCAATGGCAGTATCATTTAGTCGGCGTATCTGTCGAAGGCGATGACTGTCCTATCCCGAGTTATTGGAAACGCACTATCCATTTAGACCATGTCCAAGGCTCACAAGGCAATCAGATCCTTCAGTGGACTCCTTACGAAGAGGAAGCGCCCTCGAAGGAAACCGTCGCGGCCTACGCCATCTATGATGTAGTCAATGGTGAAGCCCGCCATGTGATCGATGTCGGCAATTTCACCAATGTCTATTCCTACGACCCTGCCGACTTCTCTGGCAGTGCTGTGGTGGCTGCGGTGTTTTCCGGCAGGGGCTTGGAGGATCATGCGTTTTCAAACATGATTTCGATGACGGCAGTCGGTGAAACCCCGACCAGTACCATGTTCGTCTATCCGAATCCTTCAAATGGTACATTTACCGTCGAAGGAGCCACCCAATTGACCATTTATAATACACTTGGTCAAACCATCATCACGAGCCAGTCTGAAGACGGAACGCATTCGTTCTCGCTCAGTCATGGCATCTACTTCGTCAAATCCGGCGAAGGTGTGGTAAAAAAGGTTGTAGTGGAATAGCCCCAACTGGCCCCACCCCTTCCCCTCCCCCGAATGGAGGGGAGAGAAAATCCCTTGGTCGATTAAAACATGGGCCGGGGGATTTTTTTTGGATATGATTATTGCACTGGTTGAAGAAATGTGCTATCTTTGCAAAAAAAAGATAGGATATGTTACAAGAAACAATAGGGTTGAATGAAGCTCAATTAAGTATTCTGCGTTTGCTGGCTCGAATGAATACCATGGAAAAGGTGAATGAATTGAAGCAAATCATTTCAAATTATTATGCTCAAAAAGCCACCGAGGAAATGGATCGTCTTTGGGAAGAAGGACAATGGAGTGAGGAACAAAACGAAGCGGTTTTAAAAGAGCATTTGCGGACTCCCTATCACGATGAAAAAAATTAAGATTGTTCTTGACACCAACTGCTTGCTTGCAAGCATCTCTTCTAAGAGCGAGAATTATCGTATTTGGAAGGGGTTTCAGCAAGGGCTTTTTGTTCTCTGTGTATCCAATGAGATCCTTGAGGAATACGAGGAAATAATTGCAGAGAAGGCCAATGCTGTTGTCGCAGGAAACATAATAAATGCTATCGTGGAAAGTGAATTTGTCGAGTTTAGTGATCCTCAATTTCGTTTCGAATTGATAACCAGCGACAAAGACGATAACAAATTTATTGATTGCGCTATTGCCGCCAATGCTACCTATATTGTTTCAGAAGACAAACATTTTGATGTTTTGAAAGAGATCTCTTTCCCGAAACTCTTGGTTGTCAGGCTAAAAGAATTTCTTGAATTTTTAACTACTTCAAAAGAATAAAAGGTTGCCAATAAAAAACATCATTTTCGACTACGGTGGTGTGCTCCTGGATTGGAATCCACACTACCTCTACGACCCTTATTTCGGTGATGTTGAGAAAGCCGAATGGTTTCTCACCAACATCTGTACCTATGAGTGGAACGCCCAACATGACAATGGGAAACGTATCGCTGAAGGCACGGCGGAACTTATTGCTGAGCATCCTGAATGGGAAAAGGAAATCCGGATGTACTACGATGATTTCATGAAGATGATGGGTGGTCAGATTCCCGGGATGGAGGGTTTTGTCAAAGACCTGAAGGCTAATGGTTATCGGGTGTTTGGCCTTTCCAATTGGTCAGAAGAGACCTTCGCCTTGGTGCGTCACGTCTATCCCGTCCTCGACTTGATGGAAGATATGGTGATCTCGGGCATCGAACGGGTGATGAAACCCGACCATCGCATCTTTGAACTGGCCTTGGAACGCTTTGGCATCAAAGCCGAGGAAACGGTCTTCATTGATGACAATACTGCCAACGTGCAGGCTGCAAATGAAGTTGGAATTAAAGGAATTCTATTTAATAAAAATGTTATAAAAAATGAAAAAAGTATTCTTCACCCTGATGGTGGCCCTGCTTTTCTTCAGTGGCTGCAACAAAACTAAGCAATTCACAGTTACCCTGAACCTCGACAACGCCGACCAAAAGACCGTCTACCTCTGCAAGGATGTGGATGGCAAGGAAGTTTGCATCGACACGGCTGTCTTTGCAGGCAATCAAGCGGTACTCAAGGCTGATTTCGATGATCCGCAAACTTGTTACATCGTCAAGTTCGATCCCGCCGAACATTGCGAGATTTTCCAATTCTTCACCGAGAACCAAAACACTGTTATCACTGGTGATAAGGAAGCCCGTGAAAAATGGGAGGCGAAAGGCTGCGCCATTATGGACGACTACAACGCTTATCGTCAGGAATTGCTACCCATGGAAGAATCGATGATGGCCTTGTTTAACGAGTCGCAGGAGGCCTACATGTCGGGCGACACCGTGAAGGCTGCCGAACTTTTTGCGCAAGTCAATGCCGCCATGGAAGATTACCAAAACTATCGTTTCGACTATTTCAAGAACCACCCGGACACCTATCTGACCCATTTCATGGTTCTTCGGGAAGTGGATGATTTGGGCTATGAAAAGGTGAAAGAATTGGCCGATGGCTTCACCACTGAGTCGATGTACAGCAAGCGGATCAACGACTATCTTGACCAGCAGGCCAAGGTTCAGGAGGGAGCTCACTTTATGGACTTCACGCTGAAGACCGCTGAAGGCGAAGAGGTTAACCTCGAAAAGGTCATCAACTCCAATCGTGTGGTGCTGGTCGATTTCTGGGCTTCGTGGTGCGGTCCCTGCCGTGGCGAGAACCCCTTTGTGAAGGCCGCTTATGAAAAGTATCACGCCCAGGGTTTGGAGATTGTCGGTGTCAGCGTCGACAAAGACGAGGCTGCCTGGCTGAAGGCCGTGGCCGACGATGGCATGAGTTGGATTCAGGTGCGCGATGTCGACAACACCGCATCCACCGATTACATGGTGCGGTTCATCCCCTCCAACTTCCTCTACGACAGCAATGGCGTGATGATCGCCAAAGGCCTCCGCGGCGAGGAACTTGAGGCGAAGCTCGCTGAGATCTTTTAAGATCGGGAGACGATGAAGGGCAAAATCGGCGCTTTGGACCATGTCAGGTTAGTGGCACTCGTTCTGATTTTGCTATGCCACTACTTTATGTTTAGCGATCTGAGCGACGGTGTTTCCCGCTATTTTTCGGGTACGGGCAACATGCTGTTTTTTCTTGTGTCGGCAGTCCTTTATGGCTTGAAATATCCTGTCGACAGTCAGAAAATGGATTATAGGCGCTTTGTGGTGAAACGAATCACTAGGATTGGTGCCTCACTTTGGCTGTTTTTGATCATTCTCGTAACCTTATACCTAGTTTTCGGAATTCGATTCTCTTGGCTGGATGTTGGGTTGAATGTTGTTTTCCTAGGCTATTTAGGGGAGCTGCCAGGCAATGAACATTTGTGGTTTCTGACGGTTTTGATGGCTTGTTATGTCGAAATCATGGTGCTCAACAAACTCAAGGCTCGCTCTCGATGGATTCCTTGGGTTTTTCTAATGGTGTCGGTTTTCTTAGTTTTTTTTGGAGAATGGATGGGAATACCAAGTGGAGCGTTTCTGACCCTGGGTTTGTATGGTTTCGTGTTTTTGCGAAGTGATAGTTTCTTACAAAAATCGAAAACGATGAAACTCTGGATGGCTGCTGTTATTACAGTCTTCAACGCGGTTTGTTTTGTCCTGGAGTTTAGAGGTTTGTTTGAGCAGTCGCGGTCGCTTCATTTCGTTTTGACAGGGTTGTGCGGTATTTCCCTGTTGTCATTGTTGCTAAGAATCCTTCCTGATAAAAGCAACAAGGTGACTTCGTTCTTGTGCGGAATCAGTTTTGAGATTTACCTTGTGCACCACACGCTCTGTGCAGGGCCATTCGTAAGAATAACCCAGTGGCCATGTGGGCATCTGGTGAATTTCATCATCATAGTCACTGTTTCAGTAGGTCTTGCCTTTTTGTTGAAATGGATCGTGTCGCGTTTTTATTTGGAATATTCCTAAAACATCCCTATCTTTGCGCCTTAATACGAGAATCATCAAATCTTAAATACTAGTATTATGTTGGAATTCCTTCAAAAGAATCTAATGGTGGTGCTTTTGGTCGCCATCCTGATCATTGTGATTCCTTTCCTGATCTACTACCTTCGCACTGCGAAGCGTTATCACCCGAAAGGATTGATCGCCGCCGCTCTGAGTAACATGGGTGAGCGTTTCGGCTACTACATCATGAACGCCATCCTGTTGCTGTTCCTTGTCTCAAAATTCGGTCTGCCCGATGGCGTCGCCGGCATTATCTACTCGGTGTTCTACTTCGGCATCTATGTGCTGGCCCTGGTGGGCGGTATCATTGCCGACCGTACGCAGAACTACCACGGCACTATCCAGTGGGGCTTGATTATCATGGCTGTGGGTTATGTGGCCCTCGCCATCCCGCTGTTCAGTAGAGACGCCCAAGGCATCATCGCCGACGGCACCGGTGCCTGGTGGGGCATCCTCATCTTCACCTGCGTGGCCCTGCTCATGATCGCCTTCGGTAACGGCCTCTTCAAGGGCAACCTGCAAGCTCTGGTCGGTCAGCTGTACGACAACTTCGAAGCCGAAGCCGCCAAGAAAGGCCCTGAGGCCCTGGCTGAAGCCAAGGATCGCCGCGACAGTGGTTTCCAGATTTTCTACGTGTTCATCAACATTGGTGGTGTGATTGCCCCCTTCGTGGCTCCCTTGCTGCGTGTCTGGTGGCTGAAGATCCACAACTTCCTCTATAACGCCGACATGCCGGCCCTCTGCCACCAATATCTGGCTGACGGAACGGTGACGACCAAGTTCTCCGAGACGATGGCCAACTCTGTGATCGACGCCAGCGCTGCCACCGATCTTACCCAGTTCTGCTCCGATTACATTGGCGTCTATAACCAAGGTATCCACTTTGCCTTCATCGCTTCGATGATTGCCATGATGATCTCCTTGGTGGTGTTCATCTCCCAAAAGAAGAAGTTCCCGCAACCTGGTAAGAAACACGCCATTGAAGTGGCTGGCTACACTCCTGAGGAGAAGGCTGCTATGGCTAAGGAAATCAAACAGCGTATGGCCGCCTTGTTCGCTGTGTTGGGCATCGCCGTGTTTTTCTGGCTCTCGTTCCACCAGAACGGCCAGTCGCTGATGCTGTTCGCTCGCGACTTCGTCAACTCCGAATGGCTCGCTCCTGAAATCACGCAGTCGTTGAACCCGTTGTTCGTGATCATCCTGACACCTATTGTTATGGGCATCTTCGCTGCCTTGGTCAGAAAAGGCAAGGGCGTTTCTACCCCGCGTAAGATTGCTTTGGGTATGTTCATTGCCGGCGTCGCCTACCTCTTCTTGATGTCGCTTTCACTGCTCAACGGTTATCCGTCAGGCAACGAGTTCCGTGCCATGGACAGTGCCACGATGGCTGCGGCTGGATTGCAAAAACAAGGGTATTGGGTGATGTTCGTTGTTTATTTCTTCCTGACGGTGGCTGAGTTGTTCATCTCGCCGTTGGGTCTGTCGTTCGTGTCGAAGGTCGCTCCGCGTCACTTGCAGGGTCTCTGCCAGGGTTTGTGGCTCGCTGCCACCGCCATTGGCAACCTGTTCATCTTCGTTGGTCCCCTCATGTACAACGCATGGCCGATCTGGGTGTGCTGGACCGTGTTCTTAAGCATCTGCATCGTCTCCATGTCGATCATGTTGGGTATGGTGAAATGGCTCGAACGCGTCACCGCTTAACTTTTAACTCTTAACTCTTAACTCTTAACTATAAATTATGTTTAAGGGTCATCCTAAAGGCCTCTATGCGCTCGCCCTCGCCAACACGGGCGAGCGCTTTGGCTATTATACCATGTTGGCCATCTTCGTGCTCTTCCTGCAAGCCAAGTTCGGCTACAATGAAGCACAAGCGGGCCAGATCTACGGCATCTTCCTCGGTTGCGTCTATTTCATGCCCCTCATCGGCGGCATGTTGGCCGATCGTTTCGGCTACGGCAAGATGGTCCGCACGGGCATCATCGTGATGTTTCTCGGTTACCTTCTTTTGGCCGTGCCGATGGCCACCACCACTGCCAAAGTCACCATGTTTTCGGCCTTGGCCCTGATTGCCATTGGAACTGGTTTGTTCAAAGGCAATCTTCAGGTGATGGTGGGCAACCTCTATGACGAGGCCAAGTACAGTGCGTTCCGCGACAACGGCTTCAGCCTTTTCTATATGGCTATCAACATCGGTTCGATGTTTGCGCCTATGGCGGCTACCAAGGTCACCGACCTTTTCCTCGGAAAGGCAGGCTTCACCTACGTTCCACAGATTCCTTCATTGGCACACCAGTATCTGGATGGCACCATCTCAGCCGATGCTTTATCGAGTTTTGAGGCGCTTGCCGTACAGCAAGGAGGCAACGTCAACGATTTGGCGGGTTTTGCCAACAGCTATATCGACGCCCTCTCGGGTGCCTACAACTACGGCTTTGGTGTGGCCTGCATCTCCTTGATTCTCTCCATGGCCATCTATCTCGGCTTCCGCAAGTGGTACAAGCACGCTGATGTGAATACCAAGCAGGCCAAAGCGATGGAAAGCACCACCGTGAATGTGCAAGAACTCTCCAAAGAGCAGACCCGCGAGCGCATCACTGCATTGGC
>JAILBC010000041.1 GCA_024681295.1 Bacteroidales bacterium | reverse complement strand
ATCCAACTGAACAATTTCTTGCTTTCCAACGATTATGGCAATTATCAGGAGCTTATCGACACCCTAATTCATGAAGGTCGTCATGCCTATCAGGACTTCAACATCAACGTCCAAGAGACACATCCGAGGCACAGCGAAGTGGACAGCTGGCGCGACACCTGGGGTAACGGAACTGGGAAATGGGAGTATTGGAACGACTGCCGGACCGAATTGGGAGTGCGACTCTATGAGCAGCAGTCCATTGAAATCGACGCGCGCAACTTTGCAGGCGATGTAATCAACACAATGAATCAAAAACAACAAGCGTAATATGGAAAAGAAAGAAATTGCCGAACTCCTTATCCAGAGAGGTTATACGGAAAACGGCGCACACCTTGTGGCCCAAGATATACTGACACTTCATCCTTCCCTGATGCCTTTGTGGAAAAAATGGGTAAGCGACCCCGAAATCTGCCAGGACTTCGAAGCCGAGGGGTATTCAATACGTTTCTTCATGGAAAAGCAACGGATGACCTATCCGGCCGCACTCCTCACCATCGACTGGCTTCTGAAAGACCCCGAAGAAGCAAAAAAGGCCGTTAAAAGGCCTTTCTGATGGTAGCCCCACTAGGACTCGAACCTAGATTTAAAGTTTAGGAAACTTCCGTTCTATCCCTTGAACTATAGGGCCTTATTTGAGCGGCAAAAATACGATTTTTCTTGTTATATTCAAGTAGGTTCAAAAAAACATCGTATCTTTATCGCTCAAAATTTGCTCAAATATAGCTTACCCCCATGAAACGAACGTTACTTCTCATATTTGTCTT
This sequence comes from Bacteroidales bacterium, assembly GCA_024681295.1. Classification (GTDB taxonomy): domain Bacteria; phylum Bacteroidota; class Bacteroidia; order Bacteroidales; family F082; genus Limimorpha. The sequence goes on along the minus strand of JAILBC010000041.1, from coordinate 21,778 downwards.
GCTTTCAGGTCTTTCCGCATGGGCCCAGGAAGGCGTTTCCATCGGCAACTGGCGCACCCACATGCCCTACCAGAATGTCATCGGCGTGGAGAAACTGGGCTCTAAAATCTATGCGGCTACCGAATACGAACTCTTTACCTACGATACGGACGACAACAGCCTCCAAATCCTCAACAAGATCAACAAACTCTCCGATATCGGCATCTCCAAGATCAAACACAATGAGACCCTCGACCTTCTGGTGGTGGCCTATACCGACGCCAATATCGACCTCATCGACCGTCAAGGCGGAGTGACCAACATGAGTGATATCAAAGATAAGAACATCTTGGGCCGAAAGACCATTAACAACATCACCTTCAAAGGCGAATTGGCCTATTTCGCCTGCGGTTTCGGCATTGTGGTCTTCGACCTGAAAAAACAGGAAGTCAAGGATACCTACTATATCGGCAATAACGGCGATGCAGTAAACGTCACCGACGTGGCCTTCTACAACGGTCGCATCTATGCCTCCACCGACAACGGGTTACTCTATGCCGAAGAAAACAGCAGCGCCCTGGCCGACTTCTCTTCATGGTCGTTCGACAACACCCCCATCCACCCTCGTCTGGGCTACTCCGAGATGGAGGTCTTCGCCGAAAAACTCCTCGTGAGTTACACCTCCGAAGCTTACGACGGCGATACGCTTTTCGTTTTCGACGGACAACAGTGGAGCTATTTCGACCAAGGGCATACCACCGACAAAAGGGAACTCCGTGTGGTCCGCGACAAGCTGATTATCTCCTGCTATAGCACTATCGATGTCTACGACGCATCGTTTCAACGGATTGAACACCTCTATAACAATGACAAGGGGATTCAACCCACCTCGACCTTGTTAGACTCCGATGGGACCTACTGGTTCGGCGACCAGCGCCTGGGTATGATCCATGCCCGCGACAGCTGGAATATGGAAGTGATCCAGCCCAATGGTCCCTATAGCAAAAACGTCTTTGAACTCACTACTCTGGGTAAACACGTCTGGATTGCCACTGGAGGTCATGCCAGCAACTGGGCGAAACTCTATGCCAGAGACGGCGTGTGCCACTTCGACGGACGGTGGTGGAACAACCTCAACCGCCGAACTATCCCCTACCTCAACGATGAGGGCATCTCCGACTTCGTATGTGTGGCTACCGACCCCTTCGATACCACAGTGACCTATGTGGGCACGTGGGGCTATGGCATACTCAAGTTCCAGAACGACGAATTTGTGGGCCGTTTCGACAACACAAACAGTTCTCTTGAACCTTGGGTGTCAGCCCCCAAATATATTTTGGTGAGCGGCTTAGCGTTCGACAGCCACGGCAACCTGTGGGTGGCCAACTCGGGCGCCAACAATCTCCTCTCGGTGATGGACCGCGACGGACAATGGCGCTCCTTTAACCTGGGTGGCGTCAACAACGGCATCGATATTTCGGTGATGATGATCGACAATAACGACTACAAATGGATCATCCGCCGTCTCGGAAGCGATGACAAGGTCATCGTGTTCAATGAAAACGGAACCCTCGACGATACCTCTGACGACCAGGTGAAGTCACTGCGCTGCGTGGCCGGACAAGGTGGCATCTCGGGCTCGAGCGTGAACTGCTTCACCGTCGACCGTAATGGCTATGTGTGGCTCGGCACAGACAGTGGTCCTTGTTACTTCCCCGACACGAGAAAACTCTTCAGCCAAAACCAATACGACGCCAATGTCGTGCTGGTGCCTAGAAACGACGGCACTGGACAGGCCGACCCGCTTTTCGATGAAATCAGCGTGCTCAGCATCGCCGTCGATGGTAACAACAACAAATGGTTCGGCCTAGAGACAGGCGTCTTTGAGATGTCGCCCGACTGCAGGACCCAGATGCTGAATTTCAATACGGACAACAGCCCGCTCCCCTCCAACTCGGTGAGCTCCATGGTGATTAATGAGGATGGAGAGGTGTTCTTCGGCACCGAAGCCGGTGTGATCTCCTACCGAGGCTCAGCCACCCCAGGCGGCTCCACCAACACGGATGTCGTGGCCTACCCCAATCCCGTCAGGCCGGGCTATAGCGGTTATGTGGGCATCAAAGGTCTTGTGGAGGATGCCTTGGTGCGCATCACTACCGTCGATGGCGCCTTTGTCACCGAATTGATCGCCCAAGGCGGTCAAGCCGTATGGGACTGCACCGCCCTCGACGGGAAAAAAGTGAATCCAGGCATCTACCTGGTGTTCGTCAGTACCACCCAAGGTACCCAGAAGTATGCGACCAAAATCCTGATCATGAACTGATGAACGACAAAACCCAAGGCTTTGTCCTGCAATCCATACGCTACGGCGATACCAGCCTTATCGTGAAAGCCTTCACCCTCGACAATGGGTTGCAGACCTTCATGGTGAAAGGCGTCAGAGGGAAATCTTCTAAAAACCGAATGGCATTTTTCCAGCCGATGACCTTTCTCTCTTTTGTCCAAAACTGTAAACCCACCAAAAGTGGAATAGGATACATTAAAGATATCGAATTGCTTTATGCTTATCGATCGTTGGCTTCGACGATGAATAAAAGCGCTATTCTCATATATCTATCAGATCTTTTGTCGCATACGCTTACCCAACAGGAACGCAACGAACCACTATATCGTTTCGTCTTTAATTCGGTGGAATGGCTCGATTTGGTAGAGTCGGGCTACGCCAACTTCCCCTTGTATTTTACCCTCGAACTCAGCCGTTTTCTGGGCTTCTATCCTCAGTCCAATTATCGTGAACATGCTCTTTTTGACATGATGGAAGGCCAGTTTGTGGCCCTGCAGCCCCCCCATGCCTATATCCTTGATGAGGAGAATAGTGCTTTGTTGGCGCAACTGTTGAATCTCGGTGTTGATGAATTGGACAAGGTGCCCATGACGGGGTTGCAGCGTAACGCTTTACTCGATGGGGTATTAACATTCATGCGACTACATGCCCCGATGATGAAAGGCTTGCAATCGCATGAAGTGCTGAAAGAAGTGCTCCGTTGAAATGAGCGATTATCTTAAGTTGAACGAGGTCTGTCCGACCAAGTTGTTATTATTGTCGTAAACGTCGACAAAATAATAACCCGGCTGCATCTCCCTGTCCGAAGGCTTGATGTAATAAGCACGGACATCCTTTTCGCGGTTGTCGTAGTTGACCGTGATTTTCTCGGTGTATTGTAGCATCTCACCTTGGTACATGAAGGCGTATTCGTCGCCCATGCCCTTGCTGATGATGTGTTTGCTCGGGTCGGCAATACGGAGGTAGAAAGTCTTGGTGCCCGGGTCAACGAGGTCGTTCTGTCCGATAGTGAACATCACGCGCACGCGTTCGGTTCTGCCAGCCTTGTCGGTTTCCGTTTCCGTGCTGCCGCCTTTGAAACGCACGGCGTCGGCGGTGAGGTTGTAGATGCGAAGGGTGGAGGCGAGGTTGACTTTGCTGGTCAACTCGTCCTTTTGACGCTGGAGGGCTCTGTTTTGCTTGCGCTCTTCCTGTACCTCCTCGCGGATACGCTCGTTCTCGGCTACCAGTTGCTCGTTCACCACATAAAGTGAGTCGAGTTGGCGGATATAGCGTTGTGAGATGGCTTGCAGGTCGTTCACCTTGCGTTTGACGCGGTCGTAGTCCCACTGGGTCTCTAACAGCCTAGTAATCTCCTCAGCGTTGGCCAAGATGATGCTGTCTTTTTCGGCCAGTTGACTGCTGAGTTCTCCATAATTGGCTTTCAGTTCGTTGTGTACTCTGACCAAGCTGTCGACCTCGGCCTGGAAGTCGGCCCTTTGTTGTTCTTTCTCTTTTTCGAGGGTGTTCAGGTTGCCTTTCAGTGAGATTAACCAGCACGACAACCCGATGATGATAAGTGCCAGCACTCCAAGGGTGGCATAAAGCCATCCTTTCGGCTTGGTTGATGATGTTCTTTCTGTATTCATTTTAATTAACTTTTAACTTTCAACTTTTAGCTCTCATACACTGGCTCCACCCTGGTCCGTGGGATGCTGATGGGTAGATAATGCCCAACGGATTCGATGAAGACGACCAGGCGTTTCTTGTTGTCGATGGGCGCCAAGCGGCCAATCAAACCCGCCATTGCTCCGCTCATGATCCTCACCAGCTGTCCCTCGTGGAACTCGGTATCATTCATCACCAGACGGTCGCCTTCGGTGTAGTCGTTGCAGTACTTCTTGATGGCGTTGATCTGGTTTTCTGGTACCACAACGGCTTCTTTTTCGAAACTGACAAATCTACTCACCCCCGAGATGTTCAACACCTCGTAATACTTCCGGATGTCCATCCTGACAAAGAGGTACGACTTGAACAACGGCTCTTCCACTTTTTTCATGCGGTCGCTCCATTTCTTCATCGTACTGATGAGGGGTAGGTAGGCCTCGTATCCCAAGTCAGTCAGCTGGGCATAGACTCTCTTCTCAGCTCTGGAATGGACATACAAGGCATACCACGGCAGTTTGTCGGTTTCAGCCATTGTTATTTTTTCCCACTGTGATGGTGATGGCGATGTTTCTTCTTGTCTCCTTGGGTGCTGTCGTCGTCGCCGTAATAACTCGAACTGTCGCCTCCGTATGCGCCATAACCGTACCCGTAGCCATAACCGTACCCGTAGCCATATCCATATCCATAGCCGTATCCATAACCACCGTATCCATAACGATATTTGCCATAGCCATAGCTGCCTTGCTGGTGAATGCCGTTGATGACGATGTTAACCTTCACACCACGGTCTTCAATATCCTTGATGATACCGGCGAAGATGTTCTTGTTGGTGTGGCCTTGACGCACAATGTAAATGTTGGCGTCGGAGTATTTCATCAGCAGGAAGGCATCGGTAACCAGTCCCAAAGGCGGGGTATCGATGATGATGTAATCGTATCTTTCTTTCAGTTCAGTAAACAACGCGTTACACTTGTCCGAAGCAATCAACTCGGCAGGGTTCGGCGGGATGGGACCCGAAGTGATGATGTCGAGGTTGTCGAGACGTCCCGTGCTCTGAATCACTTCGTCAAGGGTGCTCTGGTTGCTGAGGTAGGAACTCAGTCCGATATGGTTGGAGAGACCGAACTCCTGGAAGAGTTTCGGTTTACGCATGTCGAAACCGAGCAACAGGGTCTTTTTGCCATACAACGCATAGATGGAGGCAATGTTGATACTGTTGAAGGTCTTACCGACGCTCTGCATATCACCAGTGACGAGCACGCAGCATTTTTCCTTGCCTTGTGTGATGAAATCGATGTTGGTTCGGATGGAGCGGAACGCCTCAGCCGTAGGCGATTTCGGCTTGGTGATAACGATGCAGGGATCCTTGGTGCTGATTTGTCCAATCTGTCCGATGATCGGGAAGTTGGTGGCTTTTTCCACGTCTTTACGACTCTCGATCTTGTCGTTGAAGAAGTCGACCAAGAACAGGATGATGCCAGGGATAAGAAGTCCGAGGATGAGGGCAATCAGGTAGTTCATCATGTATTTCGGAGCCACTTTTACGGCACGTGGTACGCTGGCATAGTCAATCACCTCGTTGTCGGCGGTGTTGGAGGCTCTGATGATTTGGGCTTCGGCTCTACGCTGCATCAAATAGTTGTAGGTCTCTTGGCTGAGGGTGAAGCGGCGCTCGTAACCCACAAGCAAACGTTCCTTTTGCGGGAGGTTGCGGGCTTCATTTTCAATCTTTCTGATACGGGCTTCAACATCGTTGATGCTCAATTGTGCGTTGGAAACCAAGTTGTTGATGTTCTCAAGAATGGTTTTCTTGGTGGTGACAATCTGCTCGTCGAGTTTCACGATGATGGGGTGCTCGTCGGTGACGGTCAACTGCTGCAGGGCCTTTTGCTGGTTGAGGTTGACCAGGTCTTGCACCAGTTTGTTCAGCAACGGGTCGTTGATGCCCATAGCCGAAGGTGCGGCAAGGTTGTCGGGGTTGTCAATGTTGGCCTGCATATAGGACTGCAAACGCTTGTAGTATTGCATGCTCACCAGCAACTCAGCGTGTTCTTGCTCTAGGTTTTGGAGGGTGTTGATGACTTGAGTTGACTGAGCAGTAAGGTTGGTCAGATCATGAGAGGCGCGGAACTGTTCCAGGTCGATTTCAGCACGTCCAAGATCGGAGGCGGTCTGTTCCAGTTGCTCATCGATGAACTCGATGGTGTTCTCCGAAACCTTGTTTTTGCGTTCCAGACCCCGGTTGATGTATTCGTTCATGAGGTTGTTGAGAAACTCCACCATCTTTCTGGGATTTTCGCCAACCATCGTGAGTGAAATGACGGAAGCCTGCTTGCTGATGTTGGAAGCGCTGAACTGCATGCGCTTCGTCAAGCTCAGATAGTCCAAGAACACAAAGGCCATCTTGCGTCCATCGTCATATTCCGGGTTGTATAGGCTGTTCTTGCGGATGAGGAAACGGTTGTATCCCGTGTCGATCCATTCGCCCACGGTGTATTCACCTTCAATCTTGATTTTTTCTTTCTGGTAAGGCACGACGAATTGTTCGTTGGCAAAGTCGTATTGGGCATGTCCATCCGACTCCGCTTTCAGAGTGACTATGTCGCCGTTGATGACGATGGTATAGGTCAGTCCTACGGCTTGCGGGATCTCCTTGTCGAACTCTACGACAAAAGGCGAGCTTTTGTAAGCTTCGCTGGTCCTGACTCGGCCAATGTTGTAATAGGTCACCTCCAACTCCATCTGCTTCACCACTTTCTCAGTAAGGCTGTACGACTTCAAAACGGCGAGCTCGTTGTCGACATTCTGAAGGTTACCGTAGTTCACACCGGTCATAATGGCGGTGGGGTCGAACATCGAACGGGAATCTTTGATGAGCACCGTGCCGCCAATCTGATACCGCGGAGCGGTGAAATGGTTGTAGGTCCATGCCACTCCTGCGGCAATCACGACGAAAGCAAGGAATAGATACCACTTGCTTAAGAACATGTAAACCAAAGCTTTGATATCAACAGACGATTCTTCTTTCTCCTGTTGTCCGCGATACGTGGGGGTTTCTTGTGTGTTGCTCATAATTTATGGTCTGTAGTAGTTCATATAAAATGCTAATGCAGTGATGCCCAGTGAGATAATGGACAAAACCGTCGAATACGGGAATGAGGTGAAGCCCCATTGTTTGGCTTTCATTGGCTCAACATACAAAATGTCGTTGGGTTTCAAATAATAGTAAGGAGAACTCAATATGTCAGCGTTCCCCACGTTGAGGGTAATGATTTCACTGCCGTTGTCGGTGCGGCGAACCAGTTTCACGTTGTCGGTTTTGGCGAAGTTGGTGACGTTGCCGGCCAGTGCCAAAGCCTCAAGGATGCCGATTTCCGACTGGTAGATTTTGAATTTGCCGGGACGCGTCACCTCACCGATGATGGTCAGGTCGAAGTTGGACAGCTTCACCATCAGCGACGTCTCCTTGACGTATTTGGACAATACGTTCTGCAACTTTTCCTTGGCCTCTTCCACGGTGAGGTTCTTGACTTCTACCAGACCCGTCAGCGGGTAGTCGATGAACCCATCTTTGTTGACGGTGTAAGAATTCAAATAAATGGAAGCGTCAGAGGTGAGGTAGTTGCCACCACGTGCATCACCGTTGAGGAGCACGGAGTTTTTCTCATCGATGATACTGGTAGCCCTAATAAATAGGTTGTCACCTGGCTGAATCTTGTAATCCAAGGTTCTTTCGTTTTGATACTCGATGGAGGTGTTCTCGGTGGCCATCTGCATCTCTTTCAAGAGAAGCATTTTCTTCTGTGGGACGCAGGAAGAAAGCACCACTGCGCCGATGATGGCAATCAGATAGATTTTTCGAATGTTAAATAGTCCTTTCATATTTATGGTGTTATATTATTTGTCAATCAGGCTAATTTCTTTAATACCCAGCAAAGGGGTGATGGGCATGCGGTTCTCAATCTGGAGTTTGTATTTTCCTGGCTCGTTCAACGTCAACGCGCTGTTGACAGGGAAGGTGAACTTGTAACCGTCTTCGGTGAGTTCCGATTTCCAAGAACCGTCGCGCTCCTTTACGTTGAAGCGATAGTTCTTGCCACGAAGCGGATTTCCGTGGTCGTCGAAGACGGTGAAAGCCATCTCAAAATAGTTGAAAGGGTAGTCGGGCATGAAGGTGGCGAAAAGCACCAGGTCATAGGTAACGGGCTTTTTGAGTTCCACCGTCTCCTCCAAGAAATCGAAACGCTCCCAACTAAGCGTGGGGAATGCCCTTGAAATCAAGACATTGCCCCCACGGTTCGAATGGCAGGCGCTGAAACCGATAAGTCCGATAAGGCTTAAAACCAAAACAAACTTTTTCATAAAACCCTAATTAGTTTGCAAAAATACAATCTTTTCTATTTATATCCTACCTTTTTGTCAAAAATCTTATCTTTGCAGATGGAAAAATTGGTTGTTTTCGGAGAAGGGAGATATGAGAAACACGAACAGAAATCTTGTCAACCGACAATATGTGATTATCGGTATTTTTGCCTTGGTAGGTGTGATTTACCTGATCAAATTGTTCTCCCTTCAGGTGCTCGACAAGGAATGGATCGACTCGGCAGATAACAACGTGCTCCGCTATGTCACCCAGTATCCGGCCCGCGGCAAAGTGTTCGACCGTAACGGCAAACTGCTGGTCTACAACGAGGCGGTCTACGACCTGATGGTTGTCCCAGGTGAGGCCAAAAACATCGATACGATGGAGTTCTGCAGGCTTCTGAACATCAGCCGTGAGACCTTTGAAGAACGTTTCACCAAGGCGAAAGATTACTCCCGGATCAAAGCATCGGTGTTCTTGGCTCAGATTTCCAAGGAAGACTACGCACATATCGCCGAAATCCTGTACCGTTTCCCGGGCTTTTATTTCCAAATGCGTACCTTGCGGCATTACCCCAACGCCATTGCAGCCCATACCTTGGGCGATATCGGCGAGGTGAACAAAGATGAAATGGAAGCCGACTCCTATTATAAGATGGGCGATTATATTGGCAAGTCGGGCATCGAACGTTTCTATGAAAAAGAACTCCGTGGAAAGAAAGGCCTGAAGGTGGTGATGGTCGATGTCCACAACCGCGAAAAAGGAAGTTATCTCGACGGAGCCCTCGATTCGCTTCCGGTGCCAGGCAAGGACATCTACCTGGGCCTCGACGCCGACCTGCAAGCCTACGGCGAACAACTGATGCACGGCAAGATTGGCTCCATCGTCGCCATCGAGCCGAAGACGGGACAAATCCTAGCCTTCGTCACCAGCCCCTCCTACGACCCGAACCTGCTGGTGGGACGCATCCGCGGCGAAAACTATACGAAACTTATGGTCGATCCAAGGAAACCCCTGCTGAACCGTGCCGTCAGAGGTACCTATCCCCCGGGTTCGACCTTCAAGATGGTGAACGGCATGATCGCCTTGCAAAGCGGCAGCATCGTTCCCGCCACCCAGTTCCACTGCAACGGACAGGCAAGCCAACCTATCAAATGCACCCACTTCCATGGTAGCTCGCCCGATTTGGCCAACGCCATTGAAAACTCATGCAATCCCTACTTCTACGAAGCTTTCAAGACCACGATCAATAACCCCAAGTTCGGCGGCATCAAGAACGGCTTCGACTACTGGGTCCAGATGACCCACAAGTTGGGCCTCGGCCATTGCTTCGATACGGATATCCCCTACGAACTTCCTGGCAATATCCCTACCGTCGAGTTTTACGACAAAAAGTATTTCGGACGATGGAATTCGTTGACTATCAGGTCGTTGGGTATTGGACAAGGGGAGATTACGGTTACTCCGCTCCAGTTGGCCAACATCGCGGTGATCGTGGCCAACGAGGGCTATTATTATCCACCTCATCTCATCCGCGCCTTCGGCGATTCAACAGCGATACCGGAAAAAATGACTACCCGGTTGGAGACAGGTGTCGAAGCACGGCACTGCAAAGTAATCAAGGCAGGCATGCAGTCGGTGTTTGAAGGCGCGCATGGCACAGCCAGAGGGTCTAAGATACCTGGCATCTCCGCAGGTGGCAAGACTGGCACCGCACAAAATCCTCACGGCGACAACCACTCTATTTTCATTGCCTTCGCCCCCGTCGAAGACCCACAAATTGCTCTCTCCATCATCATCGAGAACGGTGGCTACGGCTCCACCTGGGCCGCCCCCATCGCGTCGCTCATGATGGAGAAATACATCAAAGGCTACACCGAACGGCCTGCCGTGGAGGAACGCATGATGAACGGCGTCATCAACTATTCAATAAAAAAGAAGAAATGAACGACAGGAATAGCATCATAGGAAAAGTGGACTGGCCCATACTGCTCATGTATTTCGCCTTGGTCATCATCGGCTGGCTGAGCATCTATTCAGCAGGCATGAGCGAAGGCCATCACGCCATCTACGACATGTCCCAGTTTTGCGGCAAGCAGATGATGTGGATAGGGATTGCCCTAGCTATAGGCTTCGTCATCCTGATTCTCGATGCCAAATTGTTCGATGTTTTCGCCTATGGGGTTTATGCCGTCGTGGTGTTTCTTCTGGTGGTGGTTCTCGTGTATGGCAAAGCCACCAACGGCGCCACCTCGTGGATCGACTTCGGGTTCTTCAAGTTCCAGCCTTCCGAATTCGCCAAACTGGGTACTGCCCTGGCGGTAGCCAGCCTCCTTGGAAAGCAGGATGCCGACCTCCAGCAGCGCAAGACCCGCCTGATGGCTTACGTCTTCATCTTGGCTCCCGCCGCGCTGGTACTGCTTCAACACGACGCGGGCTCTGCCCTGGTGTTTGCCTCATTCATCTTTCTGCTCTACCGCGAGGGTATGCCGGGCGCCGGTGCCGTGATGCTCCTGGCTGTGGGCGCCATCGTGGTGTTTGTGCTGACCATCCTATGGTCCAAAACGGTGATGTTCATCGTATTGGGCTCGCTGTTCGTGCTTACCCTGGCTTATTATCTGCTGAATAAGAAAAAAGGCCTATGGGGTATGATTGCCGTCTATGCTTTCTTTTTCGCCCTGGTGTTCTTCTCGGAATATGCCTTTTATCATGTGTTGGACAAACACCAACGCATCCGTTTCGAGGTGCTGCTGGGTCTGAACGACGACATCCAAGGCGCGGGATACAACCTCCATCAGTCGAAAATCGCCATCGGCTCCGGCGGATTCTGGGGAAAGGGCTTCCTGAAAGGCACCCAAACCAAATATGACTTCGTGCCCGAACAGCACACCGACTTCATCTTCTGTACCATAGGGGAGGAGGGTGGCTTCAAAGGTGCTCTCGTGTTGATTCTGCTCTATGTCGGACTTCTCATCCGTATCATCAGGGTGGCTGAGCGGCAACGACTGACCTTCAGTCGTGTCTATGGCTATGCCATTGCAGGCATCATCTTCGTCCATGTGGCGGTCAACATCGGGATGACCATCGGACTGGTGCCCGTGGTCGGCATCCCACTTCCCTTCTTGAGCTATGGCGGCTCCAGCCTGCTTGCCTTCACCATCATGCTGGCCATTTTTGTGAAACAAGATGCCAACCGACTCAATATTCTTTCCTAAGTCACGTTATGATATTATGAAAAAAATACTGCTCATCACATCTGTTTTATGTTTGTTTTCCATCGCCAAGGCGCAAGAGATAGATACCATTCCAGAAACGGCGACGGACTCTGTTCCCGTAGTTGATACGGTGGATATTTTCAAGGATTCGGAGATTCTGGAGATGTTTGAGGCATTGGGGAGTATTCCGTATTTTGGCAATGACTACCTGGACCTCGATTCCTTGGAGATGAATATCTATGGTTACGACTACAGCGAGGTTCCTGTGTTCGACGACAGTATCTATGCCCAACGCATCGAGCATCTAGCCAGTCAGACAACCTTGCCTCTGGTCTTCAATGCCAATGTTAAACGCTGCATCGAACTCTATGCCATGCGGCGTCGTGGACTCACCGGAAGGATGTTGGGCCTTGCACATATCTATTTTCCGATGTTCGAGGCAACGCTCGACAAATACAACATGCCTCTGGAACTGAAGTACCTGGCCATGGTCGAGTCGGCACTCAACCCTACCGCAGGCTCACATGCCGGAGCCAAAGGTTTGTGGCAGTTCATGTACCAAACAGGGAAACAATATGGCCTCAAATCGACCACTCTGCTCGAAGAGCGCTACGATCCCCTCAGGGCCACCGAAGCGGCCTGCCGTTGCATGCTTGACCTATACAACCGCTATAAGGACTGGTTCCTGGTACTGGCCGCCTACAATGCCGGTCCCGGCAACGTCAACAAAGCCATCGTACGCGCCGGCGGCGTCATGAACTACTGGGCCATCTGGCCTTACCTCCCCAAGGAGACTCAGAGCTACGTCCCCTTGTTTATCGCCGTCAACTATGTGGTCAACTACGCCCCCGAACACAACCTCTATCCCCTCGACCCCGGTCTGCTGCTGAGCGGCACCGACACCGTCCAAGTTCGCGACGTGCTGACGTTCCGTCAACTGAACGAGACCATCGGCGTTCCCATGGAAGACCTCAAGACCTTCAATCCCCAGTATATCAAGGAAATCATCCCGGCTACCGACAGCACCCCCTACGTCCTGCGTATGCCCACCCAATATGTGCTCCAGTTTGTTGAGAAAGCCCCGGAAATCTATGCCTACAAGACCCAGGAGGATATCGACAAGGAACAAATTCTCAAAGATGCAGCTAAAGTGAGCGACCGCATTGTACACAAGGTGAAGAAAGGGGAAACCCTCGCTTCCATCTCCAAAAAATACAATGTCAGCGTCACCGAACTGAAACAATGGAACAACTTGAAGAAAGAAAGCCTCAAGGCGGGACAAAAACTGACCGTCTTCACTTCCGGCGGTCCGAAGTCCAACAACACTACGACCACCAACAGTAAGTCTTCTAATGCTTCTTCGCCTCAATACTATGTCGTCAAGTCTGGTGACACCTTGGCTTCTATTGCAAAGAAATACAATACAACTGTTGCTAAACTTAAAAAGCTTAACAATTTAAAATCCGACACGATTAAAGCAAAACAAAAATTACGTGTATCATGAAATCCCTTAGCAAACCTTTATTTGTCCTGATGACGCTGTTGCTGTTTGCCGCGTCGTCATGCATCGATCATAACGACGGCCCTAAAAAGGATCGCTCGGCAGGCGGAACCTCGGAAATACTGGTCGTTACCCAGAATGAAGAGCAATGGTCTGGTATGATTGGCGACAGCATCCGCAACTTCTTCCTGCAGGCACAATACGGACTGCCGCAACCCGAAGCCATCAACAAGCTGGCCCATGTCACTGTGAACGGGTTCAACGATATGTTCAAGAAACATAAATGTATCCTCATTGTTGAAATCAATCCGAACCTAAAAGAAGCCGTTGTTGAAACTGGTGAAGACCTGTGGGCCGCTCCGCAAAGGGTGGTGAAAATAGTGGCACCTAGCAGGACCGCATGGTGCGAGACCTTCAACAAACAAAAAGAGGCCTACAAGGTGATGTACGACAAGGTGGAACGCGCCAGAATCCTATCCGTGTTGCGCCCCTCCAACGATGTGAAGATCACCCAACGCATCAAGGAAAAGATGGGCTTCAACATGATCATCCCCTCGGGCTTCTTCATCTCCAAGGATGAGCCTGACTTTATGTGGATCCGTAAGGAACTGGAGAAAAACAGCTTCGGCATCTTCATTTACACCACGCCCTATAAGGATACTATCCAGCTAGAACGGAACAACCTCATCTCGCTCCGCGACCGCATGATGCAACGCTACGTGCCGGGTCCCGCCGAGGGCTCGTTCATGACCACGGAGAAGGAATTTGTTCCCCCGATGCTGAATTATATCTCAACATTTCCTACTGGTTTTGCCGCCGAAATGCGTGGTATGTGGTGCCTGGTAGGCGACTATATGGCTGGACCTTTCGTCTCTTATACCTTCCCGGATAACCGGACGGGCAACCTGGTAACACTGGAAGGCTATGTCTACTATCCGAACCACGACAAACGTGACGACCTGCTCCAGGTGCAGTCGCTGATCTATAGCATCAAGATGCCCGAAGAATAACCGCCATGTCGGACCTCCAATGGTTTAAGACCCAACAGCAAGGGGATCGGACTATGGTGTTCGACCCCCTGCGGAAACGCTATTGCGCACTCACTCCCGAAGAGGAAGTGCGGCAGAAGGTGCTTTATCTGCTGGTGGAGCATCTGGGCGTCCCCGCTGGCTTGATCGCCGTGGAATATTCTATCAAGGTGAACGGACTCGACAAACGCTGCGATGCCGTGGTCTTCGGAAAAGACGGTGCCCCCCTGATGATTGTGGAATGCAAGGCGGCCTCGGTGAAACTCACTCAGGACACGCTTGAGCAAGCTGTTCGTTACCATTCCGCCCTCCATCCTAAATACCTGTTGCTCTACAATGGACAGGAATGCTACTGTTTCAAAATAGAAAACGGTAAACTGACAGCCCTGGACCATCTCCCCAACTACCAAGAACTTAACTCTTAACTTTTATCTTTTATCTAAAAAAGAGCCGCCGACCTCCCGGCCGGCGACTCACCATTATGAAGATAAAAAAACAACTGTTTTCTTTGGTGATCATCCACATTTGGAATGGCCGCAGTTGGTGCACAACATGCAACCGTCCTGGTAGATGATGGTGCTTTGCCCACAATTGGGGCAGACTTTCCCGGTGACTTTGGTGCCATCGGGGACGTATTTCTTCAAGGCACGCGCGATGCCATTCTTCCAAGTGTTGATGCTCTCTTCCTCCACCGTCAGGTTTTGCACCAACTCGATGACGTAGTTGATGGGCATGCCGTGGCGAAGGATGCCTGAAATCAGCTTGGCATAATTCCAGTATTCCTTGTTGAACATGCGCGACAGCCCCTGTATGGTGACGGGATAGCCTCCTTTGTCAAGGTACTGGAAGTCGTATCTCGCTCCGCCATTCTTGTTTTTCTCCTTGATGATGATGCCCTTCTCCACAAAAGGCGGCAAGAAGATCTCATCGGCGTTGCCCAGGAAAATCTCATAAGGTTTGTCGTTGAGTTTCCCAACAAAGGCAATCCACTTCTCGTAGTTGTTCTGGAAACGGACCACGTCGCACTCCAGCTCCTTCGGTCGTTGCGGAGCTGAATTCATCCGAATCTCGTCGGGTCGTCCGTTGGTATCGGTCTTCTTTTCCTCTTTTTTCTTCTCGTCCTTGGCCACAAGCACACCGTCGCGGGAACCGTCACGATAGATGGTCATGCCCTTGCAGCCGCATTCCCAAGCGGTCATGTAGATCTGGCTGACCAGCTCTTCGGTGGTCTCCTTGGGCACGTTGACGGTGACGCTGATGGAGTGGTCCACCCACTTTTGCATGCTGCCCTGCATCTTCACCTTGCTCACCCAGTCAATGTCATTGGCCGTGGCTTTGTAATAAGGCGACAGGGCGATGAGCTCTTTCAGCTTGGCGTCGTCGTATTGCATCACTTCATCCACGTTGTAACCGTTAACCTCAAGCCAGGTAAGGAACTTGTGGTGGAAGACGTTGTATTCCTCGAAGGCGTTGCCTACGCTGTCGATGAAAGTGGGATGGGTGTCCTTGTCGTTGGCGTTGACTTTACGGCGACGTTTGTAAACCACCATGAACACGGGCTCAATGCCCGAGGTGGTCTGGGTGCAAAGGCTCACCGAACCCGTAGGGGCGATGGTGAGCATGGCGATGTTGCGGCGACCCACGCGACACATCTTCTGATAGAGGTTCTCATCCAAGGCGCGCAACCGGTTGATGAAAGGATTCTTCTCTTCGCGCTTGGGGTCGTACATCGGGAACTTGCCACGTTCTTCGGCCAAATTCACCGAAGAGCGATAGGCGTTGTAGGCCAGCAGCTTCTGTACCTCGGTGGAGAACTCAATGGCTTCTTCACTGGCATAGCGCTTGCCCAGCGCCGCCAGCATGTCGCCCTCGGCAGTGATGCCGATGCCGGTGCGTCTGCCTTGTAGGCACTTCTCCCGAATGTTCTTCCACAGGTTCAACTCGATGCGCTTCACCTCGATGTCCTCGGGGTCGGACTCAATCTTCTTCAAGATACCGTCCACCTTCTCAATCTCAAGATCCACGATGTCATCCATCATGCGCTGGGCAATGGCCACATGTTTGGCGAAGAGCTGGCTGTTGAAACGGGCTTCTTTAGTAAATGGATTATCTACATAACTGTAGAGATTAATAGCGAGAAGCCTACAACTGTCGTAAGCACACAGCGGAATCTCACCGCAGGGGTTGGTGCTCAGGGTGCGGAATCCTAGATCGGCGTAACAGTCGGGAATCGACTCGCGAAGAATGGTGTCCCAGAAAAGCACTCCGGGCTCGGCTGATTGCCAAGCGTTGTGGATGATCTTGTTCCAAAGTGCACGGGCATCGACCTCTTTGGTGAACACGGGGTGGGGCGAGTCGATGGGGTAGGTCTGGAGGAAGGGCTTGCCTTCTCTGACACATTGCATGAACTCGTCGGTGATTCTCACCGAGACGTTAGCGTTGGTGATCTTCCCTTGGGTCATCTTGGCATCGATAAACGCCTCTGAATCAGGGTGCTTGATGCTGATGCTCATCATCAGGGCGCCACGACGTCCATCTTGGGCAACTTCCCGGGTGGAATTGGAGAAACGTTCCATAAAGGGCACAATGCCCGTAGAAGTCAGGGCGCAGTTTTTCACGGGGCTTCCTGTGGGGCGGATGTGCGAGAGGTCGTGACCTACGCCACCCCGGCGCTTCATCAGCTGCACCTGCTCCTGGTCGGTCTTCATGATGCCACCATAGGAGTCGGATTGCCCCTTATTGCCGATGACGAAGCAATTTGACAAAGAGGATATTTGGAAATCGTTGCCGATGCCGGCCATGGGACTTCCCTGGGGAACGATATACTTGAAGTCCTTCAGGACCTCGAAAATCTCTTCTTCTGATAGCGGATTCGGGTATTTCCGCTCAATGCGTGCCACTTCCCGAGCAATACGGTGGTGCATGTCGTCGGGCGTCAATTCATAAAGATTGCCGTCGCTGTCCTTCAGTGCATATTTGTTTGACCACACGTCAGCGGCCAACGTGTCGCCGTGGAAGTACTCCCTAGCGGCGGCTTTGACCTCTTCAGTAGGATAAATCTGATGCTTCACAACGACCTGCACATGCTCCTGCTGCGACAGTTCGTCCTCGCTGAAACTGGTGTTCTGACGAGCTTCCAACTGCTTGTCATGCCCCGAGGGGACCCTTTGCTCCATCTCCTCCATCTGCAAATCGCTAAATAGCGTCTGCTCCGCTTCCAATGACTGGCGTTTGTTCTTCATATCTCGTTGATAATTAAAATGATAGAACGAAATTGCTCGTCGGTTTTTCGTCCTATTTTCCGTTTGCTAAAATAACGAACCCTAAGCAAACGCAGGTGATAAAAAACGCTTTTTTGTAGCGCTTTTTATCAACATGAAGTGTTGAAAAAAAGGTGTAAAAAAGAATTAGAAATCGAGGTTAAAGGAGAGGTAATACTGGGGCTTTTTGATTATCTTTCCGTCCTCAATGCCCCAAGCCATGTCTCCCCTGACAAAGTAACCGAACACGGTGGTCCTCAAGCCGAAACCGACACCACCCACAATGGGCTCTTTCTGCTTGGTCACGCTGATATTGAGGTTGCCGTCTTGATAATGGGAGGTATAGAGTGAGTTGCTGAGATCGTAGGGGTTCCAACCCGTCCACGCCGTACCCACGTCGCCAAAGGCAACCACTTGGAAGTTCTTGATAAACTGCATGTTGATGGGCCGGTCGAGCAGGTAGCTGAACACTGGGAAGCGCAACTCACTGTTGAGCACTACAAAACTGTTGCCGTTGCGGATGTTCTGCTTGAATCCTCTCATGTTGGTGGCGAGGGTTTGGTACATGTAGTTCTGATTGTAATCGATGGGTGTTTCGTTGTCGAACCCGGCTAAAATCCAGTTGTCCACACCACCCATATAATAAATGAGCTTGTTCTGCCCAAACGAGGTGCTGCCAGCCAAGCGGTTGGCCCAGATTAAGTTGCGGTGGATGCGGGTGTAATTGCGGTAGTCGAACCCTGCCACCACTAGGTTGGTGCTCCCTTTTTGGATGGTCTGGTAGTACTCGGCAAATAACTTGCCCCGAGCCCCTACGTAGATGTTGGTCTGCAATTTCTTCGAGTTGTCGTAGACCAGCTCGCCACGCAGGCCGCCCAAAGTGCCGTACACATCGCCGTCAGCTAAGCTATAATTGTCCAACGCGAGGTTCACCCTCCGGTCTAGACGCCCGATGACGGTGCCACGGAGACTCAAGGTCTCGTTGAAGGGGTAACTCAAAGTATAAAACGCCTCGTTGGTGAAGGTGCGGAGGTAGTAATAGGCGTAGTCGTCGGTGACGTAACGGTGCAGGGTGAGACTCTTGTCGACCCTCCGGCTGAGGTCGCTGAATCGGATTACATATTCGTTGTTGATGAGTTGGGTGTTCAGCTTCACTCCGAGGTCGATCTTGTAATCCTCCATCAAGTCGGACATGGTGGAACCCAAGAACATATTGAAGCCCGAGTTGAGGTAGATGGCCGATCCACCTCCAGTGAAGGGCTGGTAGCTGTAGTTCATATAACTGAAGTCAACCTGGCTGGTCAGCTGGTCGGTAAACAACTCCACGTAGTAGTTGCGAGGTCTGAGCACGGTGTCTTTTTTGGCCACAAGGAGGGTCTCGGAAGCCTCCACGGGCTCAAGCGGCACCACGGGAGTCAGACTGGTGCTGTCGGGCATAACGCCGTAAGGTGCCTTTTTGCGATGAATCCTGTAACTGTTCTTGAACCTATGTTCCGTGGTCTTTTCGGGAATGGCGGTCTCTGCTTCCTTTTTCCTTTGCAGACGCTGCTGGGCGTACGGGTTCAGTTGGCTGAAGCCGTCATTTATACCACCAGGACGATAATAGGTGGTGTAAAACTTCTGTCCTGTCCCATCAGGAAGCAGCATCACCAGTTTCTTCTCTCTTGGGTTGTACGAATAGTCGACGATGCTGGACGTGTAACGCGTTAAGGGTTTGTTGATGCAAAAATAACGGTAATGTACAATAGTATCCACATAACTCACGGCGCTGTCGAGGACAGATTCATAAAGGTTGTAATAGCCGCTGGAGTCGTTCAGGTAAAACAATTTGTTGCCTGCAAAAGTCTTGGGCAGGATGCTGTTCGAGACTTGTTGACTGGTCAGGTTGAGCAAATCTCCGTCTTTGCTGCCGTAGTTGTAGGCATACAGGTTGAAATGCTTGAGCCCGTCGCGGTTGGAGCTGAACACAATCCGTTTGTCGTCGGAACTGAAAGCAGGGGAGAGGTCGGTGAAGTCGTCGTCGGTGATCTGCTCGATGGTGTTCGAGAACAGGTTGTAGACAAAGATGTCGGGTTTTCCGAAACGGGTGGCAGCCAGCACGATCTTACGGTCTCTGTGGGCGTATGAGAATGATGTAATCTTTTGAAATTCAAACAGATATGTTTTTCCTATCTTTTTGGTGCCCAAATCCAGGTTACACAAAAGCAATTGCCCTTCTTCCTCCACGATGAACGACAGGATGCCTCCCGTGGGATGCCAAGCCAACAAAGGCAAGGAGGTGTCGACCCATTGGTCGGAGCGGAACCCGGTTTTATAGAGCCGCTCGCGCTTGCCGGTGCTCAGTTCCTCCACCCACACGGTGATGCGCCCTTCGTCGTTGCTGGCGTAGGCGATGTGTTTGCCGTCGGGACTGACTTCCGGTTGGGTGAAGGTGCGGTATTTATGGTATTTCAGCGCCATCACCTCTGAGGGCTTTTCCTGATGGATGATCCGATAACGTTCTTCGTAAAAGTTGTACCATTGCTTGATGAGTTCCTTGTATTTCACGCCCGTGACATAAAGGAGCGCTTTCTTGACGTTCTGCGAGCTCTCGGCGAGGGCCATGATGTCCTTGAAAGCCTTGGTACCGTATTTTTCTTCGATGAATCCCCAGAACGAATAGCCTGCGATGATGGCATCAGAACCACTCAAGGAGTTGATGCGCTTAAACTCGCCTGTCAGAATACCACGTTGCAAACGGTCTTCCTTGTAGCTGTCCCAGTCCTCGGTAATGTAGGCGCACAGTCCGTTCTGGAACCACTCAGGAATGTCGTAGCGGTAGGAGCTTCTGATCTGCGATCCGATACTGACTCCGTTCATCGTCTGGGTCAGCAGAAGATGGGCAATACCCTCTCGGATTTGCTGGTCGAACTCGGCATAGTTCCCGTTAAAATAGAGAAACACCTTCGATCCGATGAGTTTGGTGACGCCGCCAGTGTTTCCCGTGTCCTCCTCGTCGTTGTTGAGGTTGCTCTGCTTCAGGTCGCCGAGGCTGTTGAACACCAGGAACTGTACCTTTTTGCCAAAGTGTGTCCCAAACTTCTTCTCCATCTCGGGAATCTCCTCCTTGGCGAAGTTGAGTACGTGGTTGGCGAGTTCCACCCCGCCTTGGTAATAGTAGACGTCGAAGGTCTCGTATTTGTAGTACGACCAGTGGAAGTCCTTCCATTGGATGCGGTTCTTGCCGAACTCCATGTTCATGCCATTGTAGAACTGGGCCGGTGCCAATGAAGCCGTGGCTGTCAGTAACACCAACAGTAGCAAACGAATAATTCGTTTCGGGAGCGACTTCATTTTTCGGCAGTTTAACCTGCAAAGATACGGAAATCTCCTTACCTTTGCCCCAATAAATCAAGAAATCGCATGTTGCAGACCTGCTCCTTTGTTTTCAATCCCTTTGCTGAGAACACCTATCTTATTTATGACGAGACCCGTCAGTGTGTCATCATCGACCCAGGATGCGCCACCCCCTCAGAGGTGGACGAGCTGTTGGGTTTCATCGACCTTCATCAGTTGGAACCGCTCATGGTGATTAACACTCACGGCCATATCGACCATATCATGGGAAACGAAGCCATCAAGAAGCACTATGGCATCAAGGTGGCGGCGCATCCCGAGGTGAAGAACGACATCCTTCGGTCCCGCCAGCAAGCCATGATGTTCGGCGTGCCAATGACGGAGGAATGCCAATTGCCTGAAGTGGATCTGGAGGACGGTGAAATCATCAAGGTGGGCAACGGCACGCTGGAGGTCATCTGTACTCCTGGTCACGCCCGTGGCAGTGTCAGTCTCTATGCGCCCGTCGAAGGTTGGGTCTTCACCGGCGACGCTTTGTTCTGCCGAAGCATCGGCCGCACCGACCTCCCTGGCGGCGATTTCGAGGAGTTGCGCGAATCCATCCGTACCCGGCTTTTCACCCTTCCCAATGACACCGAGGTTTATTCTGGTCACGGCGAATCCACCACCATCGGCGAAGAAAAAGATTTTAACCCGTACGTCGCTTATTAGTTTGCGCCGCGCCTCGAAGAGGCGCTACTTTAGTAACCCCAGGTAAGCGAAGCGTAACCTGGGGTGAAGGAATCCCCCAATCCTCTCTGGCGTGTCGGAGACACGCTACTAAATTATCTTGAAAATAATTGAAAAATCAAGAAATTAACCCTATCTTTGCCGCTCAAAATCTTAAAACTTTAAATCTAAATAAGATATGATCGAAAAAATCACGTCATCACAGCAGGCTATGGACCTCGAAGCCAAGTACGGAGCCCATAACTATCACCCGCTGCCGGTCGTCCTCGCCAAAGGTAAGGGCGCCAAGGTGTGGGACGTCGAAGGCAAAGAGTATTTTGACTTCTTGTCGGCTTATTCCGCTGTCAACCAAGGCCATTGCCACCCGAAAATCATC
>JAILBC010000039.1 GCA_024681295.1 Bacteroidales bacterium | reverse complement strand
TCCCAGGCGTCGTGTTGTTCGATGAGTTCGGTGAGTTCCCCTTGACGGGCGATGAGCTTGTCGAAGTCGGCGTCAGGTTCAGCGAACTGGTTGTTGATGTCTTCGTATTCCTTCAGGATGTCGACGATCTCTTGGACGCCTTCTTCCACTACTTGGCGGACGGTCTTTTCGTCGTCGAGTTGGGGCTCCTGGTCGAGCATGCCGACGGAGTAGCCGGGGGAGAAGACCACTTCGCCGTTGTATGACTTCTCCTTGCCGGCGATGATGCGCAGGAGGGTTGATTTACCAGCTCCATTCAAGCCGATGATGCCGATCTTGGCTCCATAGAAGAAGGAGAGGTAGATGTCTTTCAGGATTTGTCTCGACGGCGGGATGATTTTGCTCACGCCTACCATCGAGAAGATGATTTTTTTGTCGTCGGGCTGGGGCATGGTGAATTCAGAATTTATAATTTATAATTTATAATTAAGAGCGTTTTTCATGGCTTCCTCCAGGAGTTCGGTGGATTTTCCCCAATCGTAGACGCGGTTGGTGAAGTCGTATCCGGCTTGTGCGACCTGCTGGGCCTTGTCCTGGTCGGTGAGAAGGGTGATGATGTGCCGGGCCAGTTCTTCGGCATTGCTGCCCACCAGGATCTCCTCGCCGGGCTTTGCGCCGAGGGAGGCGTTGGCCAATGGGGTGGTGATGGCGGGCAGGTGCATCGACATGGCCTCGAGCAGCTTGTTTTGAAGTCCCGTGCCGATGCGCATCGGGGCGATGAACACCCGGCTTTGGGCGTAGGCGTCGCGGATGTCGTCGAGCCAGCCGCTGATGACGATGCGTTCCGAGGCGGCTTTCTTGACCTTGGGGTCGGGAGAGGCGCCGGCGATATACATCTTGGCTTCGGGCACCTGTTTCCACACGAGGGGCAGGATCTCGTTGGCGAGATAGTCGACGGCATTCACATTAGGCGCATAGCTCATGTTGCCGGTGAACACGATGTCGTAGCGCTTCTCCTGCCGTTGCGGCTTGAAGAACTCATGGTCCACTCCGTTGGGGATGATGAGGATCTGGTCGCGCATGGGGTGGGGAATCAGGTCGCGGTCGGGCTGGCTGATGATGGACTTCACCTGAAACTCGTCGAACACGGCGGCCTCATAGCGGCACAGTCTCTTGTATTCCATGTTGAAGACCGGCTTGGTGAGGAAGCTGGCGATGTCGCGTCGGCGTTTCATCCCATACGAGAACACGTCCTGGTAGTCGATGGCTTTGGGAAGCTCGCTGTGGCGGATGTATTCGGCGACGCGGACGAGTTGTCCGAACAGCAGGTCGGGCTTGTGCCTGGCGATGAGCTCGTTCACCTTGTGTGCCGCCTTGCGGTTGTAGAAATAGCCGCATTGCATGGGCAGGCCCTTGAAGAAGGCTCTGACGAGTCCCATGAGGATCTGGGGCTTGGAGATCTTGATGAAGTTGATGGAGCTGCAGTAGGGTTGCAGGGCTTGGAAGGCCTGCTGCTCGTCGACTTTGGCGTTGTCGTTAAGGGCGCAGAGCACGATCTCGTTTCGCTTGGCCAGCTGTTTGATCTGGTTGTAAGCCCTGAGCTTGTCGCCTTTCTCAAGCGGATAGGGGATGCGGGGTAGGAGTACAAAAATCTTCATGGTCAGACGAAGGTGATTTTTGAGGATGGCTTGATTTGTTGGTAAAACAGGAGCAACCGTTCGGTGAGCTTGCGGTTGTCGTAGACGTCTTCCACGAGTTTCCGAGCTGCTCTTCCGATGCGTTCCGCCATGGCCGGGTTCTCGTTGATGCGCCGGATGGCTTCAGCCATCTTGGCCTTGTTCTCGGCGATGATGATGTTGACGTCCTCCTCATAGAGGATGCCCTCGGCGCCCACTTGGGTGGTGATGACAGTCTTGCCCAAGGCCATCGACTCGATGATCTTGATGCGGATGCCGCTGCCGGAGAGCAGGGGGACGATGGCGACGTCGTGGTTGGCGACGAACTCCTTGGCGTCAGGCACCTCACCGATGACGTCGACATGGGGGTTCTTCATCTCCTTGAGCCATTCGGGCATGTTGCGTCCCGCCAGGTGGAACACGAAATCGGGCACTTTGGCGACGACAGAGTCGAGACAGTCGTCGACGAACCAGCGGATGCCTTCCTCGTTGGGCATCCAGTTCATCGACCCGATGTGGTAGAACTGGGGCTGTTCCTGGACCTCGTAGTTGGGATGGAACTCTTCGGGGTACACGCCGTACGGGATGTCGATGGTGGGTGTGGCGCAATACTTCCTGAAGAAGGCGGCATCTTTCCGTGTGATGGCGGCGATGCCGTCGACTTGGTTGATGGCGTTGAGCTCGTAGTTCTTCAGCGTCTTGGCCAAATGGTTGATATACATTCGTTTGAGGAAGAACCGGGTGCCTTTGGCGATGCGTTCCCAGATGAGATGCTCGACGTTGTGCGCCCTCAGCACAATCAAGGCTTTGGTGTATTTGCGGATGGTGTCCACATAAGGTGCCATGAAGAGGGTCTCGAGCTGCACCACGTCGTAGATGTCTTCCTTGAGCACCTCAACGAGGCGGTTGGTGAAGTCCTTCGAGATGAACCGCTCCACATGGTACGACTTGGTGGAGAACAGGTTTTTGAGGGCCTGGACGGGCTTGACGCGGAGATCCACGTCGATCAGCTCGATGCCGGTCTTCTTCCGATAGTCCTCGGGGATGTCGTCCATGGTGACGTTGTATTTCTTGCTGTTGACCGCGAGGATCTTGACCTGGTGCCCAGCCTCCAGCAGACCGGTGATGATGCTGTTCATGGCCATCGGTCCGCCCTCGAAGGTGGGGTAGGGTGATTTGTTGCAAAGGAGGAGTATTTTCATTGCGCAGTGCTTTTTCTATGGAAGAGTTTATGGAACATTTTTTTCCAGCTGTCGCCA
The DNA here is from genome assembly GCA_024681295.1 of Bacteroidales bacterium. Taxonomy (GTDB): domain Bacteria; phylum Bacteroidota; class Bacteroidia; order Bacteroidales; family F082; genus Limimorpha. The sequence continues at coordinate 44,756 of JAILBC010000039.1, read as the reverse complement.
TCGAACAGGGAAGAGTCGGTGGTGGCCTTGAAGGTGAGGAACAGTCCGATGGGCAGGATGAGGATGGACGAGAGCCAGACGCCGAGGAACATGTTCAGGTCGCCAAACTCGGCCATGCGTTCCGCCACGGTGGAGATGATGTAGTAGATGACGAAGAACAACACGGAGACCACCACGGGGAGTCCCAGTCCTCCTTTCCGGATGATGGTGCCCAGCGGTGCTCCGATGAGGAAGAAGATCAGGCAAGCGAAGCTCAGGGTGAATTTCTTATGCCATTCCTTCTTGTGTTTCTTGATATTGAGGTCTTGCGCCCCCAGGTCTTGCTTGTTGAACTCCACGTTGTCCTTGGCGTTGCGCGCGAGACCCGTGGCCACCTCCAACACGGTGCTCCGGCTCTCCGGCTCGAGGTGCTCCATCAGCGGCCATTCCAGTTTTCCGTTTTCCACTCTCCACTCTCCGTTCTCCGTTTTCCACTCTCCGTTTTCCGTTTTCCGTTTCCCTCCCTCATAATTGGCCAGCCTTCGCACGAAGCTCTCGCTGAATGCCTGCTGCTTGCTGTCGTACCGCAGCTCCAGAGAGTCCAAGGCGGTGCTCAGCTGGTGGATGTTCATCATGGACTGGTAGGACTTGTACATGTCCTCGTTGGATCGTGTCAGGTCGAAGCTGGCCAGGCTGAACTTGATCTGCTCCTCCTTGAACGACATCCGCTCGAAGGGACGGTTGAACTTGTAGGTCTGCTTGTCGGAGTTGTCCTCCGTGTAGTTGTGCCCGTTGTACAAGGTGAAGATGATGCTGCGTTGGTTGGGACTCAGCGACATCATCCCGGAGTCGGCCACCATGATCTTGGTGTTTCCCGTCCTTTGGGTGTGGTCGTAGATCTTCACCCCATAGATGGTGCTTCCGTCTTTCCCTTTTTTGTCTACATAAATGACGTAATTTTCTATATCCTTGTAAAACACGCCTTCCTTGATGTCGAACGCCAGCTTCTGTTTCCTCACGTCGAAGAGCAGGGTCTTGAACTTCAGCATGGCGACGGGGTTGATGCTGTTGGAGAAGACGAAGGCCAGTCCGCTGAGGAGGATGGAGAAGAGGAACACCGGCCGCATGGCTTTCCAGATGGAGATGCCCGAGGCCTTGATGGCCACCAGCTCGTAATGCTCTCCCAGGTCGCCGAAGCTCATGATGGAGGCCAGGAGGATGGCTAGAGGCAGGGCCATGGGCACGAAGGTGACCGAAGCGTGGAAGAAGAGCTCCATGATGATCTTGAACGAGAGGCCTTTGCCTACCAGGTCGTCCACATACACCCATAAGAATTGCATCAGCAGCACGAAGATCACGATGAAAAACGTGAAGATGAAGCTGCCGAAAAACGATTTCAATATGAGTTGGTATAGTTTTTTCACTATCGATTTATTATTGCAAAGGTAAACAATATTTCTTAACGGATGCCGTTTTTCATGTGGTAATCAAAAGTGAGTCATGCATTCTTTTAACGCTAAACTAAAGTTTTTATTTTTAGTGTCATTGCTTATTCCTTTGGGAGGGGCGATGGCACAAAATGTTAAGAAATCACATACCGTCAGCGGATACATCACGGACGCCAAGAGCCAGGAGACCCTGCTGGGGGCTTCGGTTTACGATGCGGCCACGATGAAAGGCGCGGTGACCAACAATTACGGCTATTACACCTTGAAGCTGCCTGACGGTGCCGTCAGCCTGAAGGCTTCGTTTGTGGGTTTTGAGCCTTATGAGTCGGCTTTTCAGCTGAAGAGCGACACGGTCATCAACATCGCCTTGGCGCAGTCGAACCAGCTTAACGAGGTGACGGTGACGGCCAGGGCCATCGAGAGCAATGTCAAAGGCACGCAGATGAGCACCATCGAGCTCCCTGTCATGCAGCTCAAGAAGGTCCCGGCTTTGTTTGGAGAGACCGATGTCATCAAGGCCTTGCAGCTGATGCCCGGTGTGCAGTCGGGCACCGAGGGCTCGGCGGGCATGTACGTCCGTGGCGGCGGTCCCGACGAGAACCTCATCCTTCTCGACGGCGTGCCCCTCTATAACGTGAACCATGCGGCGGGTTTCTTCTCGGCCTTCAACTCCGACGCCATCAAGAACGTCACCCTCTACAAGGGCAACTTCCCCGCGCGTTTCGGGGGGCGCCTCTCCTCGGTGGTCGACGTGCGCATGAAGGACGGCGACATGTACGAGTATCACGGCAATGTCAGCATCGGCCTCATCGCCGCCAAGGTCAACGTGGAAGGTCCCATCGTGAAGGGCAAGACCTCGTTCAACCTCTCGTTCCGCCGCACCTATTATGACTTTATCACCGCCCCACTGATCAACTACATGGTGAAGCGGGAAACCGAGACGGGGTCGAACTCCGCCTGGGGCGGCTATTATTTCTATGACCTGAACCTGAAACTCAACCATCGGTTCTCCGACAAGGACCGGCTTTTCTTCAGCCTGTACTCGGGCGACGACAAGGTGTACGCCAACGTCAAATACAAGGATGACTATCAGAGCAGCAACTACGGCTTCGTGAACGCCACGCAGAAGCTCAACCTCAACTGGAAGTGGGGCAACCGCGTGGCCGCCCTCCGGTGGAACCACATCATCCAGCCTAACCTCTTCATGAACGTCACCGGCGCCTATACGCAATACCGCCATTATATGGGCGCTGAAATCATCGGGGAGGAGATCCAGGACGACCATGGCCAGGTCTCGACTTACTCGGAAAGCATGAACCTGGGGCTGAACTCGGGCATCTACGACCTCAGCGCCAAGGCCGATTTCGACTACAAGCCGTTCGAGAACCACGACGTCAAGTTCGGCGCCAGCCTCACGCATCATATCTACCGACCCACCACCACGGGCATCCACATCAACGAGAGCGAGGATGGACATACCTCCTTCGCATACGACAGCGTGACCTCCGACTCGCGCATCAGGGCGCTGGAATCGGACCTCTATGTCGAGGACAACTGGAACATCAACGACTACTTCAAGTTGAACGCCGGACTGCATTTCTCCACCTTCAGCGTCGACCAGAAGACCTATCCCAGCCTGCAGCCCCGCGTGAGCCTCAGGGCCTTGGTGACGGATGACTTCTCGATCAAGGCGGGTTATGCCTCCATGAGCCAGTACATCCACCTGCTCTCGAGCAATGCCATCAGTTTGCCTACCGACCTCTGGGTGCCGGTCACGGGCCATGTGGTGCCGATGAACGCCCACCAGTTCGGCGTCGGGGCTTTCTATGACTGGAAAGGCTTCGAGTTCTCGGTGGAGGGCTATTTCAAAAAGATGAACAACGTGATGGAGTACAAGGACGGCGCTTCGTTCTTCTCCTTGGACCAGAGCGACTGGCAGGACAAGGTGGTCATGGGCGAAGGCTGGTCGTATGGCGTCGAGCTGTTCGCCCAAAAGCAGGTGGGCAAACTCACTGGCTGGGTGGGCTACACCTGGTCGCACGCCGATAGGCTGTTCGACCGTCCGGGCCAGGAGCTGAACTTCGGCAGGGTGTTCCCCGCCAAGTACGACCGTCGCCATGACCTCAACATCGTGCTCATGTATGAGTTCAACGACCGTGTCGACGTGGGTGCCACCTGGATCTACAGCACGGGCAACTGCGCCACCCTCACCCTGCAGGACTACCACGGACTGAATACGGGCAACTATGCGACCCAAACCATCGGCTACGTCGAGAGCCGCAACAACTACCGATACAACAGCTACCAGCGCCTCGACCTTGTGGCCAACTTCCACAAGCAGAAAAAGTACTGCGAGCGCATCTTCAGCATCAGCGTTTACAACACCCTGTGCCACAACAACCCTTTCATCGTGATTCCGAAGACATCCACCTCCTTCGATCCCACAACGGGTGAGGAAACCACCATCAAGATGCTGGATCAGATCTGCATCTTCCCGATTATTCCGACGGTGACATGGCAGTACAAGTTTTAGAAGACAGAAGTAAGAAGTAAGAAGTATGAGACAGTTGAGATTTTTATTAATCGCTTTGATGATTATGGCGGGGATGTGTTCCTGCGAGAAATACATTCTTTACACCGATTTGGAGCCTGAACCTCTGTTGGTGATGAATGGCCTGCAGCAAGTGGGTCAGCCGGCTCGCCTTGTTTTGGAAAAGACCTCCTTTGGCCTTGCCTATGAAAAGGACCTCCGGGTCAAGGATGCCAAGGCCGACCTTTATGTGAACGGAGTCTTCAAGGAGTCCATGAGGGTTATCGACTCGGGCTATTACGTAACCTATGAGTCCTGGGAGACGGGCGAGCTCTACGAGGAGCTGCAGTATGCCTACACCTATTGCGAAAGCGACTATGTGCTTTGCGAAGGCGACGCCCTCCGTTTCGAGGTGAGCTCCAGCGAGTTCGAGGAGGTGGCAGTGGCGGAGACCTCCATGCCTTTCGAGCCTGCCGTGATCAGCTTCGATACCGTTCGAGTGGACGTTGACGAGAATGAGATGAGCATCACGGTGTACCTTGCTTTGAAGATCGACGACCCGGAGGGAGAACATTATTACAATATCTATCCCCAAGGTGCGCTGGATGGCTTTACCTCGGGCGACCCCGTGTTTTCCGATCTGACCAACGTGATTCACGTGGACGACCTCTTTGGACAGAGTGAGTATTATGGCAGAGGACAGTTCAATGTCTTTGATGATGTGTATTTTGACGGACAGGAGTATTCGGTGTCCATGCAATGCAGGTTTTGGGATGATGTCATCTATGAGCCGTTCGTTTTGGAAGTCTCCTGCGTGGATGGCTGCCTTTACAAATACCAGAAGAGTTACAATAACTACAGCTTTGCCGATGGCGGCTTGCTGGAGTTCGTCACCGAACCCTCACAAGTATATTCAAATGTGACGAACGGCGTGGGCACCGTGGCGGCTCAAAGCCGGCCGATCACCCTGACCGTTGACTTGACTAACGTACAATTCAACAAATAAACAAATCAACAATTCAACAATGACCGACTTTTTCAAAGGCACAAACTTGGCCATCACCGTCAGCAGCAAGGACGGAGAAGTGCTGTATCAAAACGATAGTTCCATCGAGGTCAACGGCGACGTCCGTGGCAAGAACATGCTGGACTGCCATAACGAGCGTTCGAAGCAAATCATCCACCATCTCATCGACGATGCCGCTTCCAACACCTATACCATCTCCAAGAAGGGAAAGAAGAAATTGATCTACCAGACCCCTTGGTACGAAGACGATGCCAAGACCATCGTCGGCGGTCTGGTGGAGTTCTCCATCGTGCTCCCGGAGGAGGTACCGCATTATGAGAGAAGCTAGAAGCAAGAAGTAAGAAGTAAGAAGTAAGAAGCACTTTCCACTTTCCGTTTTCCGTTTTCCACTTAAATCTTTAAGCGTGGAAGGTGAATAGCAGGTTCCCGAAGAAGTTCCACAGGGTGGAGGCGCCCACGGCGAAGACTTTGCTGAGGTAGAAGTTCCATTTGAGTTTTCCGTTGAGCAGGTATACCGTCAAGGTGTCGATGCCCAGTCCGACGACGGAGATGAGGAAGTATTTGGCATATTCGACGCCGACCTCTGGATTGGTGCTCTGGAAGGTCCACCATCGGTTGAGGAGGTAGTTGGTGGTGGCGGCCACGACGAAGCCAAGGATGTTGCTGAGGTATTTGTTCAGCTTGCAGATCTCCTTGCAAAACCAAGTCACTCCGAAGTTGACGGCCACGCCGGAGGCTCCAACGGCGCCGAACTTCAGGAATTTCAGCACGAAGCTCTTTGTGATCATAAGAATTTAGTGAGGAAGATGAATGGCATCAGGGTCTCGATGCCATCGAACACGAACACGGGACCTTTGTGCCCTTGGCAGATGATGCGCATGGGTTGTTTGAAGCGCTCTTCGGTCTCCACCATCACTTGGCGGCAGGCTCCGCAAGGGGCCACGGGCTCTTCCACTTCGGTGTTCTCCGAGCGGGCTGTGATGGCGATGGCCTCCACGGGCACGTCGGGATACTGGGCTTGGGCGGCGAAGAGGGTGACCCGTTCCGCGCACAAGCCGCTGGGGTAGGCGGCGTTTTCAATGTTGCATCCTTTGAGGGTGACGCCGTTCGCAAGGCGAACGGCGGCGCCTACGTGGAATTTGGAGTAGGGCACGTAGGAGTGGTCGGTGGCTTCATGGGCCATGCGGAGGAGCTCGGCGTCGAGGGCGTCGTTGGCCTCCAGCTCGTGCTCGTCAGTGTAGACCGTATAGTCCGAAATGAATTGTTGCTTCTTCATGGGTTTTCTTTTCGGGGGCTTGCCTCCCCTTTTTCAAATGCAAAGATAAGCAAAGAATTGAAAAATGCAAACCATGTCACCCCTGCTTGGGTCTCAATGGTGTCCTCGGGCAACATCGAGAGCAGGAGGATGACCATGAAGAGGGTGTACAGGTAGCTGCGGCGGGTCTTGGAGGAACAGTAGGGATAGAGCAATGCGAAGACGAACAGGAGCACACCCACGATGCCGAACCCCACGGTGATGGAGAGATACTGGTTGTGGGCCTTGTGCCGGTATTGCGGCTCCAGGGGCGACTGCAGGTCGTCGTAAGCCCTTTGGTAAGCGCTGGGGATGTCTCCGGTGCCGACGCCAAAGAGCGGGTGCTGCTTGATGAGGTATAGGGAGGCTTTCGTGTATTCGATGCGCTGTGAGAGGGAGCCTCCGTTGGGGTTGTTGTAGCGGCGGTATTGGTTGTATTCGAAGGCGGTCTCGGAGAGCCTGGCACGCAAGCCCGGGTGACTCCAGTTGTTGTAGTTGGCGATGCCCTGTTCCACGTTGGCGATGTCCTGTTCCGTGAGGGCTGCCACGCCGGCCGCGTCTTTTCTCAAGTCTTTGGAGGTCAGGTAACGGGCCAGGGTCGCCTCCAGGTTCTCCCCGTTGTGGGTCGTGCCGTCATAGTCCAGCTCGCTGCGTCCGTTCCAGGCCTCGCGCATCTCCTGGCGGCAGAAGTAGAGACCTACGTATTTCCCGTCCTCGGCGGGGAAACAGAGGGTGTCGTGCCAGTAGTCGTTCCCCAAGGCGGTCTTGGCGTCGAGCGTCGCCAGGTCGACCTTAGGCGTCGCCAGCAACTGGCTGGCAAGGCGGTAGAGGCTGAATCCGGCGAGGAGGGGAAGGCCGATGATTACGAGGATGCCGGCTGTCTTCCATGCTTTGCTTTTGATCTTGGTGAAGTAGAGGTAGAGCACCGTGGCGGCCACGAGTCCCGCGAAGGCCATGTAGCCGGAAAGGGACTCGAAAAGGTAGAGCTGTGCCATGAGCCACAGGATAAGTCCCAGTTGCAGGACCTTCTCCCACCAGGGACCCTGCCGGGTGAAGAGGTAATAACCTGTGATGCCGATCGACAGCACGATGTTGAGGCAGAAGCGGATGTGGCTGATGAACACCGAGATCTCTCGAATGTCGCCGTAATCGTGTCTGAGGTAGGTGGCGAAGCTGATGCAGGTGCCGACGAAGACGGAGGCGACATAAAGCAGCATCAGGAGGTCGAAGCGCCTCTTCTCCAACGGCTTCACCGACGACAGGACGAGGGGAAGGACCAGCATGGGCAGCTTCACCTTCAGGTCCTTGAAGGCGTATGGGAAGTCGGAGGTGTAAAGGAGACCGACGACATGCAGGAGATAGAGGGAGACGAGCAGGAGGGCCACTTTGTTGTGGAGGAATCTCTGGAACTTCACTTTGACGGGGTCGCCCATGAAGAGCCATACCGCCGCGATGAGGAACTGGGAGGCGCCCATCATGAAAGGAGACAGGGTGAGGCTTGTCGCCATGAGGGCCAGACAGACGAAGTAGGCTGTCGGCTCGTAGTCCCGTGTGCGTTCTCTCCAGGTCACGGCTTCAGGATGGATTCATAACGTTGTGGGTCAAGCAGGATTTGGAAGGCTTCCTTCAGCTCGTCGTCGTTGTCGAGCGAGGCCACGATGCGTCCTTTCTGATAGTAGTAGCGACCGACGATTTCCAGGCGGAGGAGCTCTTCGATGTCCTTCCTGTTTTTGATCAAGTCGGTTTCCTTATCGTCGCGCAGCTGCTTCTCCAGGGTCTCAATGGCCGTTTCGATGCTTTCCAGGTAGCCTTCCTCCTTGGCGAGCTTCTTGAGGTCGTTGAGTTTTTTCTCCGTCTCCGTGGTATAGGTGAATCCTTTTTCTTTCACGAAGTGCATGAAGTCCTCGTAGGTGGCGTCGTCGATGCGGAAGCTCTCGGCGGGGGCGATGCTTTTGTGTTCGTGGTGGTATTGGGTGGCGTAGTCGAAGATGTAGTTCTTGGCGTAGAGGTAAGCGGTTGCGGTAGCGTATTTGAGGGGTTCCACTTTCACGTCCGGCGTGATGCCGTGTCCCTCGTAAACGGTACGACCCGCCATGGTGGAGAAGGGCTTGCCCAGGGTGTCGCCTTTGACTTGGGTGGTGTCGCGCTTGTGCGAGTAGTCGATTTCTTGGATGCAGCGTCCGCTAGGGATGTAGTATTTGGCGATGGTGACTTTCATCTGGGTGTTGTAGCTGAGGGGCAGGATGTTCTGCACCAGGCCTTTGCCGAAGGTGCGTTGTCCGATGACGACGCCACGGTCGTAGTCTTGGATGGATCCGGCGAGGATCTCGGAGGCGGAGGCGCTGCTGCCGTCCACGAGGATGGCCAGGGGGATCTCCTCGTCGATGGGGGCGTTCTTGGTGAGGTACACGCTGCCGGCCTGTTGCGACTTCCCTTTGGTGGAGACCACGGGCTTGTCTTTGGGGATGAAGAAGTTCACGATGTCAACGGCTTCGTTGAGCAGTCCGCCTCCATTGCCGCGGAGGTCGATGATGAAGCCTTTGAGCTCGTGGTTTTTCTTCATCTCGAGCAGCTGCTGTTTCATCTCGTTGGCGGCGTCGCGGGTGAAGCTGTTGAAGCTCACGTAGCCGATGCCGTTGTCGAACACGGTGGCGTAGGAGATGTTGTCGATTTTGACTTTCTCGCGTTTGAGGGTGAACTCGATGGGTTTCTCGGAGCCGTAGCGTCTCACCTTAAGCGTCACCTCGGTGCCAGGCTGTCCCTTGAGGAGCTCGCTCACCTGGTCGGTGGGTTTCTTGTGGGTGTCGACTCCGTTGACGGAGAGGATGGCGTCGCCGGCTTGGAGTCCGGCCTTCTGTGCGGGCCAGCCCTCGTAGGGGTCCGAGATGCGGGTGTATTCCCCGTCGTACTGGATGAGGGCGCCGATGCCTCCGTATTCACCGGTGGTCATGAGCTTGTAGCTCTCGATCTCCGATTCGGGGATGAATACGGTATAAGGGTCGAGTCCCTCCAACATGGCGTCGATGGCAGCCTCGTTGAGCTCCGCGGGGTTGATCTCGTCCACGTAGTTCAGGTTCAACTCCCGCAACAGGTTGTTGTAAATGTCAATACTTTTCGAAATCTCGAAATTGTTCTGTTTCTCCTGACTCATCACTGCCAACGGCAGTAATAATAATAGTATTAGTACTCTCTTCATTCTTACTTCTTACTTCTTACATCTTACTTCTTACTTCTGTCTTCTAACTTTTCCGGTACCGGATCATATCCGCTTCCTCCCCATGGGTTGCACGACAGCACCCGTTTGATGGTCAGCCATCCCCCTTTGAAGGCGCCGTATTTCTCCAGCGCCTCGATGCCGTAGTTGGAGCAGGTCGGGGTATAGCGGCAGGCCTTGCCCAGCCAGGGCGACAGGGTGATCTGGTAGATCCTGATGAGTAGGATAAGCAGCTTAGTGAGCGGTCTGAATCGTCTTTTTTTCATATCTTTTGATGAGTTCACCGACGGCCTTTCCTGTCTTCTCGAGCATGGTGGGGTAGGAGTGGATGACGGTGGCGTTATAGACTAACGCAACATCCATTGAAATAGTATCGCGGCAGCAGATTTCGTAAAGTCTCGTCTTGTTTTTTCTCCACGACTCGCGGATGAGGCGTTTCACCCGGTTGCGTTTGAAGGCATGGTGAAAACGTTTCTTGGAGACGGAGAGGAGGAGGCGGCAGGTGACGGGACGGTCGCCGACTGGGCGTACCAGGAAGACGACGCGATAAGGGTAACATGAAAATCCAGCCCCTTTTTCGAAAAGGGACTGGATCTCGTTTTCTTTGCAGAGGCGTTCGTATTTAGGGAAGTCCTCCATTATTTTTTCTTGCTCTTTTTGTTCTCCGCGACGATGAACTCCTCGATGGCCATGGTCATCGAAGGGGCTGTCTCGGTGGGAGCGCGGAAGTCAAGCCTGAAGCCCGCGTCGACGACGGCTTGGCAGGTGGCGGGACCGAAGCCTCCGATGGCCATTTCGTTTTGCTTGAATTTCGGGAAGTTGGCTTTCAGCGACTCGATGCCAGCGGGACTGAAGAACACCACCATGTCGAAATCGTTGATCTTGACGGTCTTGGTGAGGTCGGCCGAGACAGTGCGGAACATCACGGCTTTGGTATAGTCGATATGGGCCTCGGCCAATTGGTCGGGGATGCTGTCGGAGGTGATGTTGGAGCAGCAGTAGAGGTATTTCTCTTCCTTGTGTTTCTTGATGAGTTCCAGGAGGTCTTCGAACTTCTGGTTGCCATAGAAGACCTTCCGCTTGCGGTACTGCACGTAGCGTTGCAGATAGAGGGCGGTGGACTCGTTGATGCAAAAGTACTTCAGCGTCTCGGGAACGGTGTATCTCATTTCCTTGGCCACGCGGAAGAAGTGGTCGATGGCGTTCCGGCTCGAGAGGATGATGGCCGTGTACTCCGGAAGCTTGATGTGTTCCTGTCTCAGTTCGCTGGCGCTGACGTCCTCCAACTTGATGAATTTCTCAAAGGTGAAGTTGACTCCATATTTCTTCATCAAGTCGCCGTACGGGGTTTTCGTGATGTCGGCTGGCTGTGGCTGTGACACCAATATGCTTTTGATTTTCATTTGCTAACTGGTTAAAGGACAGTATTTTTAGTGAAAAAGCGCAAGCCTGCTACCAAGAGTAGGATTGTGGGTGCGATTTCGAGGGTGCAAAAATACAAAAAAATATAAAACGAAGGCATTTTTGAAAAAACTCTCGTGTCAAAAAAACTGAAAAACAGTCTCATTAAGGCAATAACAAAAAAGATGCCAATCCCCAACCAGATGAACATGGAATTGGGTATATATAACACAAGTAACAGAATGATCGAGAGGAATATAAAACCATAGGTCGATGCTGACAAGTCGATGGTGATCTGCCGTATGACAAGCTCCTGATGTTGGAACAGCCACCCTGTGATGGTCAGGGCCAGGTAGCGCAGGAGCACCCATCCGGTGATGCAGGCGCAAAGGACGCTGAAGACGTGGAATCCGTTGTAGGCATACACGTCGCTAGAGAAGATGACGGCCGCCTTCTGGAGAAACAGGGCTGTGATGAGGATGTAGGCGATGTTGAACGAGTAACCGATGAAGCTCTTGGTGGGTGTCCACTCCCGCAAGAGCTGGTTGGTGTGGGCGACGCCTCCGGGGACGGTGAGGAGCTGGCGGAACTGGCGAGGGAACAATTGTTTGTTGATGACGACCAAGAGCAGCACCGCGGCCACGACCACCAGGTTCCATCCGGCCAGCACCTCGTGGGTGACCCTTACCATGGGACTGATAACCCCATTGAAACCCGATGTGACAAATGTTGAGCCCCCGTCCATAACTCATTGAAAAATTGGTTTGCAAAGATAATAAAAATTCCTAATTTTGCATTTTCCAAACAAATCTACAAATCAACAAATAATCATTTCGATATGAATTTAATGCAAGAAATCATCGCCAATGCGCAGGCTCATAAACAGCGCATTGTGCTTCCTGAAGGTGACGAACCCCGTACTTTGAAGGCTGCCGACCGCCTCCTTGCCGACAATGTGGCTGACATCATCCTTATCGGTCCCGCTCAGAAGATCAAGGAAATGACGGCTGAATTCGGACTCCAGCATATTGGCAAGGCCCGCATCATCGACCCTCAGACCAACCCCGAACGCCAGAAGTATGCCGACCTCCTTTACGAGGTCCGCAAGGCCAAAGGCATGACCCCCGAGCAGGCGTACGACCTGGCGGGTAACTTCATGTATCTCGGCATCCTCCTCGTCAAGGCTGGTGAGGCCGACGGTTTGGTGAGCGGAGCCCGCAGCACCACGGGCGACATGCTCCGTCCCGCCCTCCAGATCATCAAGACTGTCCCCGGCGTAAGCTGCGTCAGCGGTGCCTTCACTATGTTCCTCCCCGAGGGTTGCCCCTATGGCACTGACGGCCGTATGGTGTTCGCCGACTGCGCTGTGACCCCCATGCCGACCGCCGAGCAGTTGGCTGAGATCGCCATCTGCACCGCCGACACCGCCAAGGCTATCGCCAAGATCGACCCCGTCACCGCCATCCTAAGCTTCTCCACCAAAGGCAGCGCCAAACATGAAGTGGTCGACAAAGTCATCGAAGCTACACGCATCGCCAAAGAACGCCGTCCCGATCTCGTCCTCGACGGTGAACTCCAAGCCGACGCCGCCATCGTGCCCTCCGTGGGCTCCAGTAAAGCCCCCGGTAGCCCCGTCGCCGGTAAGGCCAACACCCTTGTGTTCCCTTGCCTCGAAGTGGGTAACATTGCCTATAAACTCGTCCAGCGCCTCGCCGGCGCCGAAGCTGTCGGCCCCGTGCTCCAAGGCCTTGCTAAACCCTGCAACGACCTCAGCCGCGGATGCTCCATCGACGACGTCTACAAACTCGTTGCCATCACCTGCAATCAGGCTATCGCACAGAAATAACTCGTAAGGGCGGACCCCCGTGTCCGCCACCTAAAACAAAAAAACTATGAAAATCTTAGTCTTAAACTGCGGCAGCTCCTCCATTAAGTACCAGCTGCTGGATATGGAAAACACCAACTCCGCCCACGTTCTCGCTAAAGGCCTTCTCGAACGCATTGGCCTCGAGATGGGCGAATTCACTCACAAATACAACGGTGAGAAGTATTACGAGCAACTCCCCATCCCGAACCACACCGAGGGCATCAAGCTGGTGCTTAAAGCACTGGTGGATCCCAAGATGGGCGTCATCAAGGACCTGAAGGAAATCAACGCCGTCGGCCACCGTGTGGCCCACGGCGGCGAGAAGTTCTCGCAAAGTGTCCTCATCGACGACAAAGCCATCAGCATGATCAAGGATCTGTGCGACCTGGCTCCGCTGCACAATCCCGGCGCCCTGCAAGGCATTGCCGCCATGCAGGAGGTGCTCCCTGGCATCCCCATGGCCGCCGTGTTCGACACCTCGTTCCATAGCACCATGCCGCCCGAGGCCTATCTCTATGCCCTCCCGTATGAATACTACGAGAAGTACCGCATCCGCCGCTACGGCTTCCACGGTACCAGCCATAAGTTCGTGGCCGAGAAAGCTGCTGAGTTTGTCGACAAGGACTGGAAAGAATGCAAGATTGTGACCTGCCACCTGGGCAGCGGCGCCTCCATCGCTGCCGTCGAATACGGCAAGTCCGTCGAGACCTCCATGGGCTTCACTCCCGTTGAAGGCCTCGTGATGGGTAGCCGCACCGGTGACCTAGACCTGGGTGCCTTCATGTACATCATGGACAAGGAAGGCCTCAACACTAAGGAGATGAATACCCTCGTCAACAAGAAGTCAGGCCTCGTGGGCATCACCGGTGGCAAACAAGATATGCGTGACGTGCGCGCCGCCAAGGAAGAAGGTGATGAGCGCAGCACCTACGCCTTTAATATGTTCGCCCACCGCGTGAAGAAATACATTGGTGCCTACATGTCCATCATGAACGGCTGCGACGTGCTGGTGATGACTGGCGGCATCGGTGAGAACGCCTGGTTCATGCGCGAGGCCATCCTCGTCGACATGGAATTCCTCGGCATCAACCTCGACCACCGCTTGAACAAAGAGACCATCGGCGAAGCCGGCGTGATCTCTACCCCCGACTCTAAAGTCACCGTGGTGGTTTACCCGACCGACGAAGAGTTCGTCATCGCTAAAGACACATTTAACCTTGTCCAACATTGAATCTTAAGCACATATCGGATATTTTAGGCGGCCGCCTGGCGGGTGCCGGTGAGGATAGGACCATCCAAGACCTCCTCATCGACAGCCGCCAGCTGCTGTCGCCCGCCCAGACCCTGTTTTTTGCCCTTACAAGCGACCGTAACGACGGGCACCGCTATATCGGCGAGCTCTACGAGAAAGGGGTCCGGGCCTTTGTGGTTACCAGAGTCCTGGAACCTAACGACTTCACGGAGGCGACCTTCATCGTCGTCGACGACACGCTGAAAGCCCTCCAGAAACTCGCTGCCCACCATAGGGCACAATACCACATCCCCGTCATCGGCATCACCGGCAGCAATGGCAAGACCATCGTCAAGGAATGGCTCGCCCAACTGCTTGGTCCCGACTACAACACGGTACGCAGCCCCAAGAGCTATAACTCACAGGTGGGCGTGCCGCTCTCGGTATGGCCGATGAACGAAACACACCAGTTGGCCATCTTCGAAGCGGGCATCTCCAAACCCGACGAGATGACGGCCCTGGCCGACATCATCAACCCCACCATCGGGGTTTTCACCAACATCGGACAAGCCCACGGCGAGAACTTCATCAGCGCCACCCAAAAGGCAGGGGAGAAGCTCAACCTGTTCAAAAGGGCCGAGACCTTGGTGTATTGCATGGATTATTACGACATCCAGCAGGTCATCCTCCGCGCCGACATGGCCAAGAAGACCCGCCTGCTTACCTGGAGCCGTAAGTTCAAAGAGGCCGAGATGTATGTCGCCAAAGTTGACAAAAAAGAAAAAGAGACCCTCCTGGAGGTGGTTTACCAAGGTGCCACGCACGACTTCGCCATCCCGTTCACCGACGAGGCTTCCATCGAGAATGCCATCCATTGCATCGCTGTATGCCTTCTCATGAAGATGGATGCCGCGTTGCTGTGCGATCGCCTGATGGGCCTGAACTCCGTGGCCATGCGTCTCGAGATCAAGGCAGGCATCAACAACTGCACCATCATCAACGACTACTACAACTCCGACGTCAACGCACTGGCCATCGCCCTCGATGTGATGAACCAGCAACAGCAACACCACGATAAGGTGCTCATCCTGTCCGATATCCTCCAGAGCGGACGCGACGAGGAGGAACTCTATGCTTATATTGCCCGACTAATCCAAGAGAAAGGCGTCACCCAACTCATTGGCATCGGTCCGGCTATCAGCCGACAAGCACGGCAATTCAAGGAAGGGAGCTGCTTCTATAACGATGTGGCCGATTTCATGCAACATTACCTTTTCTCCCAGTTCCGCAACCAGACCATCCTGCTGAAAGGCGCCCGTGCCTTCGCTTTCGAGCAAATCAGCATGGAACTGCAGGAGAAGGCCCACGAGACCGTACTGGAGATCAACTTCAACCATCTCGTCAACAACTTCAACCACTTCCGCTCACTCATCAAGCCCGAGACCAAAATTATGGTCATGGTGAAGGCCTTTGGCTATGGCAGCGGCAACTACGAGGTGTCGAACATTCTCCAGTTCCACCGTGCCGACTACCTCACCGTGGCCTTTGCCGACGAAGGCGTGGAGCTGCGTCGCGCGGGCATCAAACTGCCCATCATGGTGATGAGCCCCGAGGTGAACAGCTACGACAATATCATCAAATACCAGCTCGAGCCGGAGGTGTTCAGCTTCCGTAACCTCGGCTTCATCGAAAAAGCCTTGGAGGCCACAGGGGGCAACTCCCCACTCAACGTGCATGTGAAACTCGACACGGGCATGCACCGTCTGGGCTTCTCCTTAAAAGAGCTCCCCGAACTCATCCGCCGTATCCAAAGCAATCCCTTGATTCACGTGCAGAGCGTGTTCTCGCACCTGGCCACGGCCGACAATCCCGACGAGGACGAGTTCACCATGAGCCAAATCCATGTGTTCGAACAAGGCAGCCGGATGATTGTCGACGCTTTTCCGCACAAGGTGCTAAGGCATATCCTCAACACCGCGGGCATCACCCGATTCACCAAATACCAGTTCGACATGGTGCGTCTGGGCATCGGCCTCTACGGTGTACCTACCTGCAAGGCTGATGAAGGGGTGCTCGATACCGTGGTGTCGCTCAAGACCACTATCAACCAGATCAAGGCAATCCCGGCAGGCGACAGCATCGGCTACAACCGTCACGGCAGGGCTGAGCACGACATGCGCATCGGCATCGTGCCCATCGGCTATGCCGACGGCCTCTCACGATTGCTGGGCAATGGCAACGGCAAATTCTACGTCAAAGGTCACCAGGTGCCCATTGTGGGCGACATCTGCATGGATATGTGCATGCTCGACCTTACCGGCGTGAATGCCGAAGAAGGCGACACCGTGGTGGTCTTCGATGCGGAACACAGCATCAACGACATCGCCAAGGCTTGCCAGACCATCCCCTACGAAGTGATGACTCGCATCTCGCAACGTGTGAAACGAGTGTATTACCAAGAATAATATAATTATATATTCATTTAATACAATTGCCCTATGAGAATAGACCCAGTTGCCAGTAATGACTATGAAGGTGCGGAAGTCCGCCTCTGCGAGGACGGCAAATACCGCTGGAAGTACGAACTCAATATGATTACCAACCCCGTAATCATGATCACCGTGTTCAAGGTGTTCTTTTTCATTATTATAGGTATGGCCCTGGTTTTCGGTACCATCTTCTTGATTTCCGATGGCAACTGGGAAGGGGTAATAGGGATGTTCAAGGTCTTGGGTATCGTGTTGGGTATCTTCGCCGTGCTGACTTTTTTGGGTACGGCGCTTCTTAGTCTGGTTTATGGTGGAAAATATGTTGTTCTTTTCGAGATGGACGACAAGGAGATTGTCCACACCCAGCTGCCTGTGCAGCAAAAGAAGGCACGAGCACTAGGAATTCTCACCTTCTTTGTCGGACTTTTTGCCAAACGTCCCAGTACCATGGGTGCAGGCATGCTCTCCACGGCAAAGACTTCCAGCACTTCCGAATTCCCCAAGGTGAGACGTGTGCTCAGCCGCCGCTGGCTCCACACCATCAAGGTGAACCAGTTGTTCGAGCACAATCAGGTCTATGTCCCAGACGAAGATTACGACTTTGTGTACGATTTCATCAAATCACATTGCCCTAACCTTAAATAAACATCCAAGCCATGAAGACCAGACTATACCTTCTTATCCTAGCCATTGTGGCTATGGCCCACTCGACAAGCGCACAGAATTGGAGAATCGAGAATGGCAGATGGGTACATGACAAATTCCCTGACCGAGGCTACTGGGTCCTGACAAGTAGCGAGGTTCGGGGCTACCATATGATGGTGGGCACGAACATCATCGACGACTTGAACTATTGGCCGTACGGTGAAAGTGTCCCTGAGTCCAAGGCAAAGCCTTTCTATGGGGGATGGTCGGTAAAAAAGAACCAAGCCTCCTGTAGTGAGTTCACCATCAACTGGAGCGACCCACCCGACAAGATTCCTGTCGGGCAGGAATTTAGGGCCGTGATTCCATACAGCACAACCTGTCAAAAGGTGAGGAAGCGTGATAGACAGATGGAGCTTATCCCTCTTGGAGATGACTCTGAAGAATCTAAACCCATCTATTATGAATACTGTCCTTGGAGCGTCTATGGAGAGGCCATCGCCTACAGCAAATGGGGCAAGAGACAGCGTAACATTCAGATGTGGCCTTACGACTGGAGTGAGCAATATTTTGTAAAGGATTGGGTCTACGAAGATGGCTTTTTGGAAAACCAAGACTTTTCGGCTGGATCGGACATCTTGATGATGGGTGGCCATGATAATATGCAACCGACCTTGGGCACAGAAGCAATTGCTGACGATAAACTGAACACGTTGGACATCGCACTTTTCGCACATTACGATTTCCACAGTGTTAATGAGGGTGTTAACAACAAAGCCCTTAGTGATAAAGAGGCTAGGGACCTCAGAAAGCAATATTGCTGGATGTACGTCTACCATTATACTTACGTGAAGCCTGGGGCGTTGATCGAAGTGACTACCGAGGGCTCTGGGACAACCGGGGAGCAAGAGGGACCAGGCTTTCCATGGTGGATCGTTGTCGGCACCACCGCTGTGGTAGGCGGAGGCGTCGCCATCGCTAAAAAAGGCGGAAAAAAGAAAGAACCCAAAAACAATGAGGATCAACCCAAAGATCAGCGGGTCAGCAATTTCCAGATGATCCTCTACAAGGACTTTGGTGACACCCTCGTGGTGGGCGACAAACCCCATAGGATCGGGGCCAGGATCGAGGAGATTACCCCTGAAGGCAGTACCGTCTTCCGTGACGATCTCACCTCGCAGATTTCCATCTGGGACGAGGAAAACTGTACCCTTAGCAATAAAGGCAGATGGGGCCAATACATGGCCGCCGACGTGGTTGCCAAAGAAGCCCCCAAAGGCGGCGAGCTGGGCCAAGCCAAGGTGCGCTTTGTCTTCAAGGGCGCTGGCGGTGTCCTTATCAACCATGTGGTGTTCAAGGTGATGGGTGCTCCCGAGATTGTCATCGGCGAAGCCCTTACTTTTGCGGCAGGTGAAGGCAAGACCGAGTTCATGGAGTTCCAAATTGTCAACTACTCGGGCACTGTGTCAAACGTACAAGTGTCGATTTCCGAAAGTGGTGCCCCGTTCTTTAGGGCACAGACAGAACCCAATGCTCAAAACCCGCTCAAGTTCCGCATCAACATCACTGAAAGTGGCGAGAAGCCGAAAGAAAAGCCCATTGGCGGCGATGCCCAACGCTATACCTGCAGTGTCTCGGTGAAGCTTGTCGATCGCGAAGAACCTGTCACCGCCCAGTTCGACCTCTACCGGATGTTCCTCGGTGTGAGCCTCTTCGTCCATGCCCTCAAGGGCTACCTGGTGGAGTGGGACAGCACCTACAAGAGCGAGAGGCTGCCCGAGAGGCCCAATACTCGCAAGAAATGGGGTGAGAGCGCCGCTACTTTCAAACTTGTGGTGGAAGACCAAAAGGACGGACAGATTAGGAGCGTCATCCCCGACAGCGATCCGGTGTTTACCTTCGAGGATATCCAGGAAGGCAGCATGCTCTTTATGGACAAGGAAGGCAACGTGGTTTCCTCGCCCTGCTCGTTGATGAACTTCAAGTTCGACCTGGTGACGGTTCATGAGGACAACACCGTCAGGGGCATCATCCGCTCTCACGGCGGAGGTCTGCTCCCACCTAACCGCGCCAAGGCCAAGGTGACCATCACGGTGACTTACCAGAACAAGAGTTATTCCGACTCGGTGAACGTCCCCATCATCTCGCAACCCTATCGCGATATCAACGATAACCAGGAGTACAGCAGGGTGCTTCACGAAGACGAGAAGAAATACGATCAACTGCTCAGGATCAGGTCGAAGATAGCCTATGATCCCAAGTTTGCCTATCTGATGCCCTTCTATTATAAGGTGAATGCCATGGTGGAAGGCTATAGCCAGGAGTTTGGTTTCTATGAACCTGATTACCAGAAGGTTAAGAAAGCTTTTGATGACTACTGCTCAGGTAAGATAGGCCATTACTTCGTGAATAACTCAGCCTGGACACCTTCTTGGACCGCGGCTGACGAGAACTTGGATGCCTTTATCACCACTTACGGTAATATGGAGAAGACTTGGACCTTCCTCGGCCTCCGCATCGCCCTCGGTTTCTTCACGGCAGGCGCCTCGGAGTTGGTGTTCACCCCCGCAAGTAGCCTTGTCAAACTGAAGGATTATGTCGACAAAGGCGGTGATAGCGCCTACGAGGGCTTCAAGACCGTCAGTAGCGAGGTCGTGTTCTGGGAAGGCGTGTTCTACGTGGGAGGCAAGGCCCTGAAATGGGTCGGCGGCAAACTCAAGGCTATTGCCGATGAAAAAGGATATACTGACAAGTTGAAGCAGGGCTACGAAAAGATCAAGCAGATCGTTTTCGGTGCCGAAGAGAGTAAGGGCGTCTCCAAAGGCCTCTCGAAGCCTCCGGCGTACAACACGAAACCTTTGGGCGACAAGGTCAAGGAAGCTGGAAAGAAGGTGAAGAACATTAGGAGAGACGCTGCCTTCAAAGCCAACGCAGCCATCAAAGAGACCATTGAGCAAGGAGATGATGTGCTCAAGTTCGGCACCTCAGAGTTCAACGAGGAATGCGCCAAGTGGGCCAAACAGGATGCTGAAAAGATCCTCGAGAACTTCAAGAAGGTGATGAACGATCCTACCGCTACTCCCGAGCAGATGCGTCGTGCCACCCTTGCCCTGCAAGGCAATAAGGCCGCGCAGAACCTCCTCCGCCAAAGCGAGTCGGATCTGCTTCGCGCCAATTTCAACCACAACATCCAGAAGATCTATGACGAAGTCGACCCGATGACCATTGATATCTTGGCCGGCCGTCTCAAGGTAGATCCCAAAAACGTAAGGGCTTGGAAGGGAGCCTCTTCCAACGCTGGAGGCGACTTATATCTGGGCAAGAAGATCGGTGCCGACCGCGATGTCACCTACCAGGTGTGGAATGAGGAAACCAAGGCCTGGGTCGACATCGAAGAGACCATGATGGAAGAGGCTTATGCCGAGGCCTTCAACAAATACCACTATGGCTTCATGCCCGAAGACATGCAGGAAGCTATCAAGACCTTGAGGAAGTTCGACCAAGCCGTGGTCAACGGCGAGAAGGGCCTCGAATCGTTCGGCAGGGACCTGGAGAACATCATTGTGAAGGAAATGCAGACCAACAAGCTCATTGATCCCGAGCGGGTGGCCAAGACCGTCAAGTACAAGTGCGACTTCTGGATCAAACAAGGCAAGTCGTGCAAGGAGCAGGCCGAGCAACTCTTCAATGCAGGAATGATTGATGAGGCTAAGCACGTGATGGGCTATGGTGAAGAACTGGTCAAGGAAGGTGTTCGCATGAACGTCAAGGAGTTCAAGCGTATCCTTGACCCGCGTATCCAGGCGCTTACCGTGAAGGGGACCGCCCCTAGGGATTACAGTGTGCTCTATGAAAAGATCAAGATCTTGGAAGCCATCGGCACGCCTCCGCCCAAGGACGTGACCCCACTCTCCTTGCAACAAGCCCGTAACGTGCTCATGAGCAAGTACGGCTCCACCCTCGAGGAGGTAGTAAATGAATGTACCAATGTCATTGAAGAAGTGAATCCGTATCTATAAGTATCCATATGAATGTAAAACGCTTCCTTCTTTTAATAATAGTACTGTTCGTCACCTCTACTGGTGTGCGGGCAGCGAAAAACGCCCAAGGGTATTGGGTAATGGACCATATAGAGTTCAGTGGCAATCCATGGACGGATTATTCCGATGGGGATTGGTCCGTGTCGCAAAACAGCGCCTCCAGCTCGGTGGTATCCTTTTCCTGGCAGGACCCACCCAGTAAGATTGCCCTTGGTGAGGAAGGAAAGATAAAGATTCATTTTTCCGAGCAGATTTGGGAAACGGACAATGGAGGATACGGCTTTTGGGGTAGTATCTGGCTTCCGAGATTTGACCGAGGCTTGAATCTTTGGGGGAATGATGATGGTGTTATGTCCTCTTACACAGACCAATCAGATTTTGAGAGGCTTGATATAAAGAGTGGTGATGTTTTGACTATAAATCTATGGCCTTTTTATCAAGATAATGATTTGAATAGGCTTAGTAAGACCATTACTTATGTCTACACCTTTGTCGGAGAGGTGAAGGAGGTGGTTACCCCCGTCACTCCAGAACCTGGCGAGCAGGAAGGACCGGAGATCCCATGGACTTTCATCGTTGTTGGAGGGGTCGTCGCAGGAGGTGCGGCGATTGCCATCAAAAAGGGCGGCAAGAACAAGACCAACAAGAAAAAGGAGACGAAGAAACAGAAACCTCAGGAGGAGGAAGAACCGCCTCATAGCACCTACCGCATGATTCTATACAAGAACTTTGGCGACACCTTGGTTGCGAACGACCCGCCTCAGACCATCAGTGCTAGAATTGAGGAGATTACTTATGAAGGACGAAAGATAGAGCGTGACGATTTGACGGCTAAGATTCAAATCACTGCAGAGATGGACTGTAAGGTCAGTAATGTCAGGATGGAGGGCAAATACAAGTCGGCTGACGTGGTGGCCACCAAAGAACCTGAAGGTGAGGAGATCGGCGAGGCCAGAGTGCGCATGGTCTTCATCGGGCCTGGTGGAGCACTGATCAACCATGTGGTGTTCAAGGTGAAGGGTGCCCCCAAGATTGTCGTGGACGAGGCCATCACCTTTGAGGCTGAGAGTGGCGCTACCCAACATGTGGATTTCGGCATCAACAACTTCGAAGGAACCGTGTTGGGCGTTGAAGTGACCATCGACGGTGGTGGCAATGAGTTCTTCACTTCAAAGATTGAACAGCCTGATCCCAAAATCCCGCTTTGGTTCCGCATCAACCTTACTGAGCGTGGCAAACCGCAAGAAGATCCATCTGCTCAGGAAAAGAAGCATGTCGCTGGCGATGCCGGACGTTTCACCTGTAATATCAAGGTGAACCTCCAGGGTCGAGAGGAACCCATCAGGGGGTCGTTTGCCATCTATCGGTTTTACCTTGGCGTGAATCTCGACATCAACGCGCTCAAAGGTTACCTTGTTACTTACGATAGTACTTATAAGGAAGAAACGCTGGCCACCGAACCCAAGGGACGTAAGAAATGGGGCGAGAGCTATGTTGCCTTCAAACTCTATGCCCGGGAAAAGGACACGAATGAGATCAAGGTCCTGCTTCCCGATTCGGAACCTATCTTCACTTTTGAAGACGTTTGGGAAGGTAGTGTTCGTTTTGCTGACAAGAACGGCACCATCGTCGAGTCGCTCTGCCGTCTGATGAATTTTAAATATGAGTTCAAGGATGTTTCAAATGACGGCACCGTGGTCGGCATTCTCCGTTCTTCAGGTGGTGGACTGCTCCCCCCTAACCGAGGGAAGGCCAAGGTGACCATTAGGGTGACCTACAACGGCGTGACCTATGATGATTTCGACACGGTCACCATCTGCTCGCAACCCTATCGTAACATTAACGATAATCGGGAATACAGCCGCGTACTTCACGAGGATGAGGAGAAGATGCGACAACTGATCGACATGCGCCAAAAAATCTTGTTTGACCGCCGTTTCGCCGAGTTGACGCCATTCTACTACAAGTTGAACATGATGATTGAGGCGTACAGTGACGCCTACGGCTTCTATGAGCCTGATTACCAAAAGATGATGCGGGTGTTTAAAAGGTATTGCAGCGGTGAGATAGGCACCTACTTTGTGAACGACTCGGTGTGGAAGCCTGATTGGACCGAGGCGGACGAGAACTTCAACGCCTTTGTGGCCACCTTCGCTAAGATGGAGAGGAACCTCTGGCTCCTGCCCGCCAGAATCGCCCTGGCTTACTTCACTGCCGGTGCCTCCGAACTGGTGCTGGCTCCCTATAGCGGACTGGTCAGGATGCATGAATATGCCAACAGTGGCAAAGGAGATACTTTTTCGGGTTTCGTTATCGCAAGTGCCGAAGTGGTGTTCTGGGAAGGCGTCTTCCATGTGGCCGGCAAGGCCGTCAAATGGACTGGAGGCAAGATTGCCGATTACGCTGTGAAAAAAGGCTACGACAAGCAGCTGAAATCGGCATACGACAAGATCAAGAAATCCGTGGAAGAATACATGAAGAGCAAAAGTACCTCCAACGGACTCAAAAACACCAAGAACTACAGTACGAAACAACTGGCCGACAAAGTCAAGGATGCTGGCGAGAAGACGGTTAAATCAAAGTCGGCTGCCACAGCCAAGGCCAATGATGCCATCCGTAAGACCATAGAACAGGGCGACGACGTCGTCCGCTTCGGTAGTCCCGAGTTCAACGAGGAGTGCGCAAGATGGGCCAAACAAGACGCGGAGAAGATCCTCGAGAACTTCAAGAAGGTGATGAACGATCCTACGGCAACACCTGAACAGATGCGCCGCGCCACCTTGGCCCTGCAAGGCAATAAGGCCGCACAAAACCTCCTCCGCGAAAGCTCGTCGGATCTGCTTAGAGCCAACTTTAACCATAACATCCAGAAAATCTACAAGGAAGTCGACCCGCTGACCATCAAGAAACTCGCCAAACGACTAGGCATTCCCGAAAAGGACATCCAAGTATGGAGCGGCGCCTCTTCCAATGCTGGCGGCGACCTCTATCTGGGCAAGAAGATCGGCGCCGACCGCGACGTCACTTTCCAGATGCGGGGCAAGGACGGCAAATGGGTGGATATCGATGAATGCATCCAGGAAGAAGCCTATGCTGAGGCCTTCAACGAATACCACTACGGCTTTATGCCCGAAGACATGCAGGAAGCTGTCAAAACTTTGAGGAAGTTCGACCAGGCCGTGGTGAATGGCGAGAAGGGCCTGGAATCGTTTGGTCAAGACCTTAAAAACATCATCAATCCCGATTTCCAGACCTCCAAACTCATTGATCCCGAAAGGGTCGCAAAGACTGTCAAATACAAGTGCGAGTTCTGGATGAATCAGGGTCGGTCGTGCAGAGACCAGGCCGAACAACTCTTCAAAGCAGGCATGGTCGATGAAGCCAAGCATGTGATGGGCTATGGCGAAGAACTGGTGAAGGAAGGTGTTCGCATGAACGTTAAAGAGTTCAAACGCATCCTCGCTCCGCGAATCCAAGCACTTAAAGTGAGGGGCGTCAGCTCTCAGAAATATGAACTTCTCTATGAAAAGATCAAGGTCTTGGAGAGCGTCGGCACCCCGCCTCCCAAGGACGTGATGCCACAATCTCTGCAGCAAGCCCGCTCGACGCTTGCCAACCAATATGGCACTACCATCGAAGAGGTGGTGACCGAATGCACCAATGTTATTCAAGAAGTAAACGAAAGTCTATAAAACTATGAAATTCTGTGCTAATTGCGGCGCTCAGCTCGCCGACGATACCCGATTCTGCCACGCATGTGGTCACCCTGTGGCCGGCGCTCAAGCCCCTGTCCAACCTCAACCTCAGGTTCCTCAGCAGCCTCAGTATCAACCACAACCTCAGGCTCAGCCACAACCCCAGACTCCTCCTCAGTACCAACCTCAGCCCCAGCCACAGGCTCCGGTGCAGCCTCAGACTCCTGAGGTGACCGTGGAAGCTGGTGCCGCTGCCGGCGAGGTGCTGCTGTCCTCATGGAGCAACCCTAATCCAAGTCAACAACCTCAACCTCAGGCTCAACCTCAGTACCAGCAACCCCAGGCTCCCGCTCAACCCCAGCAGGCCCCGCCGCAGTACCAACAACCGCAATATCAGCAGCCCACTCAGCCGCAATACCAGCAGCCGCAGTACCAGCAGCCACAGGCTCAACCTCAGCAGGTACCGCCGCAGTATCAACAGCCTCAGCCACAACCACAGTACCAACAGCCCGCTCAGCCTCAGTATCAGCAACCTGGTTATCAACCGCCTAGGTATCAGCAACCCCAGCAACAGCCCCAACCTCAAAAGAAGAAGGGCCGTGCCGGTTGCATCATCGCCACGGTGATCTTTGTGGTGGCGCTTGGGATTATTTATTCTATCCTATCCTAAAAGGCTAAAAGACCTCTATCTCATCCACGAAGATCCATGCTGGATAGCCGTATCCGTCATGGTCCTCAGGCAGCATGTGGTCTTTGACGATGACCTCTACATATCGGGCTGTAACCGGCTCGAACTCCAACTCGTAGGTAAAGTTTCCGTCATTGTCCATCCAAGTGGTGATGGGGATGTCGAGTTGTGCCACCTCACGGAAGTTCTCTCCATCGTCTGACACCATCACACTGGCGTGACTCGGGTTGTAGATCCAAGCCCCTTTGTTCACCAAGGAGCGGAAGCGGACATGACTCATCGGAGCAGGCTCTTCTAGGTCGATGACCGCGTCGAGTGGCTGTCCCCAGAAACCCAGCCAGCGGCCTGAGGTGTAGGCGATGCGGCCCATCTCGCCGTCGTTCAGAATCACCGCACCCTTGGAAGCATATTTCTCATTGGGTTCTTCGCGCAAGAAAATGGGCTTGCGTGTGGCGAGGTTCGGTGCCACGGTGTCGGTATAGACTTGAGGATTGAAGATTTGCTTGGCGTAGTAGTAATCATAAAGGTCATAGAGTTGGGCCATGTGACGGCAGCGCTCCACGAAGGCATCGAAGTCGCGACTCTCGGGATCCGGGTTGTTCCATTGAATCTCCGAGAGAGCGTCCATACGAGGCATGGCCATATACTGCACATGGTGGAACGATTTGATGTACTCCGTCCAGATGTTGGCCTGTACGCCGATGATGTGCTTCTGTTGTTCAGGTGTCAGTTCTTTGGGCAGGGGGCGGAACTCATACACCCTCGATACTGGCAGGTAACCTCCAACGCAGGAAGGCTCGGTGGCGGGGTCTTCGCTCTGATAATAGTCGAAATATAGGTGTGAGGCCGGCGTCATGATGACGTCGTGGCCTTTTTTGGCTGCCTCGATGCCGCCTTCAGTGCCGCGCCAGCTCATGATGATGGCGGTTTCGGAGACGTTGCCTTCGAGGATCTCGTCCCATCCGATGACCCGACGGCCACGGGCTTCCACCACCTTGGCCATGCGGTTCATCACATAGCTCTGGAGGTAGTCTTCCTTGGAGAAGCGGTCGTCGGCCTTGATACCCAGCTCCTTGATCTTGGCTTGGCATTTCGGGCATTGTTCCCAACGTACCTTGGGACATTCGTCACCCCCGATATGGATATAGGGGGAGGGGAAGATGTCCATCACCTCGTTGAGCACATCCTCAACAAAGAGCATGGTCTCCTCGTTGCCGGCGCAGAGCACGTCGTCCGATACGCCCCAGCGTTTCCAAACCTCGTAAGGACCGCCAGTACAACCCAACCAAGGATAGGAGGCCAAAGCTGCCTGCATGTGTCCTGGCAAATCAATCTCGGGAATGATGTTGACATGACGCTCGGCGGCATATTGTACCAAGTCGCGCAGTTGTTCTTGGGTATAGAAGCCACCATGGCGGATGCTGTCGTAGAGGCGACCGTTGCGCCCGATGACCGTGCCATCGCGGTAAGCCCCGACCTTGGTCAGTTCAGGATACTTTTTGATTTCGATGCGCCAGCCTTGGTCTTCGCTGAGGTGGAAATGGAACTGGTTCATGTTATGCAGGGCCAGCATGTCGATGTAAATCTTTACGGAGTCGAGGTCCATGAAGTGACGGCAGGGGTCGAGGTGCATGCCACGGTAGGCAAACTCCGGCCAGTCGCGGATGGTGCCGCAAGGCAGGAAGGCAGGGAGTTTGGTGTCTTCTGGGGCAATCGGCAAACTCTTGCGGAGGGTTTGAACACCGTAGAACACGCCGGCGGCATCAGAGCCTTTGATGGTGACCAGCTTCGGAGTGACCTCCATCTCGTAGGCTTCGGCTTTGTCGAAATCTTCTGGCACTTGTTTCAGTACGATGCCTTGGGCCTGTCCATCAAAAGCCATGGTCTGGAGCGGGTATCCCAGAATATCATTTACATATTCGCTGAGGAACTGCGCCTCACGCTCGAGGCCTTCCTCATAGTAAACCTTGGTGGTGGCGGTAATCAAGAAATGTCCGTCAGCATTCAGGTTGACCTCTTTCGGTTGAGGAATAACGTCATAATTGGCTTCCGCACGTTGTTGCGTGCAAGCGGAGAGCAATAGCACCGCGAAGCAAAAGAGGGAGATTTTTTTCATAGTCAAAGGATTTGGTGCAAAGATAAAAAGAAAGACTTTGTGTATGAAAAAGAAGCGATTTAAAACAGCCATTTTTAAAGATTTTCAAAAATATTGTAAATTATTAATATTATTATTCTATTGATTTTGCTATTTTTGCGGTGTTTTTAAATAATATGTTATGGAGGTAGTACCAGTAGGACGTACAAATCGAGACATAAAGGCTCGCGAAAAGATAATAAAAGAATTCTATGTAAAATGGATATCAGAGCATCCTGATAAAAGGATTTGGAATATGAGTCTAGGGTCTTTTATCAACGTAAAGTTTCTTTCAATCAATGAAACTTATGAAAAGGCAGCGAGGGATTATGATTCAACGCATGCAGTGTTGCGTTTAACTGAAATTCTTGGAGGAGCCGTGAAAATAAGTGAACAGCCATCCAAACGAGATGTTCGAAACCAGAAACAGTTTGAAAAAATGATTATAATGAGATATGATAAGGTGAAATTAGTAGTCGGTCTACAAACAAAGCCACCACAAAAAAGTGATGGCTTGTTTTGGTTTGAGGCTCGAAACGACCCGGAGGCCATAAAGGTTGTCATCCTTTCTGCGAATTCCTCTTAATGACGCTGCAAAGATATATAATTTTTTTATTCCTCGCCAGTTTTTATACTTTTTTTTAAATCTTAATCAAAGGTTCTCCAAAGAAAGTGGTCAACATAGCGATAGTACGAATAGTAAAGTTATGCTGTCCTGAAAGCCATTTGGTGACCTCACATGGGCGTTTCCCCAAAGCTTGTGCAAATTGTAGTTTTGAAAGTCCTTTGGAGTCCATCAAATCATAGATTTTGTTGGAAATAGCAAACTCTAACTCCACCTCCTGTTGGATTTCCGGCGAAACGGAATCCAGAATTTGTTTAAAAGTGTTTGCTTTCATCGCTTTAGTCATAGTTCCAATGGTTTTGAGTGCAAAGATAACCAATCATTTTACTTTTGAGTAAAATTTTCAAGTTTTTTTTCAATCCTCGTAGAAATACGCTATCTTTGCATCAATAAAAATGAAATGAAGCTATAAAGAATAGAAAGAGAATTAATTAACATATTATAAAACAAAGCATTAGCTATTATTTCGCGTTTACCGAAGCCCACCAAACTTATCGGAAATAAAACACAGAAATTAATAGTGATGGTTTAGCCTAAAACGGATAAATCTATAACGGAGTAAAATAGCAATGCTCATACCTGAAGGGTGTGAGTACTTGTTTCCGTTAAAAGGTTTCCGTGGTGGGCGGCCTTGGTAAGCGCAATAAGGAAAGCACCTTTCCTTTTGTGCTTGCGGATAATAGATGTGCGAAAACTATTATCCGAATGGCAGGAAACATCAATCTTCATGCGGCAAACAAAGCAAAAAAGGACGAGTTTTATACTCAATTGGTTGATATTGAGAATGAACTAAAGCACTATAAGCACTATTTCAAGGGTAAGACGGTCCTCTGTAATTGTGATGATCCCCGAATTAGTAACTTCTTTCATTACTTCAGCTACAATTTCGAACAGTTGGGCTTGAAGAAATTGATTACAACTTGTTACAAAAATCAGAACCGAGATCTCTTCAGCCAAAACGATTCGGAGCGAGCTATTTGGCTTGAGTACTATGGTGATAGGAATGGCAACCGTGTTCCAGATCCAGAAGAGATCGGCATTCATTACTTCAACGGTGATGGTGATTTCCGTTCGGCCGAATGTATTGATTTATTGAAAGAAGCCGATATTGTAGTTACCAATCCTCCATTCTCATTGTTTCGTGAGTATGTGGCCCAGTTGATGAAATACGAAAAGAAGTTCGTGATAATAGGGAACCAAAATGCCATCACCAACAAGGATTTCTTCCCGCTTATTAGAGATAATAAAATATGGCTAGGATACGGTTTCAAAGGTGGAGCTGGCCATTTTATTAGTAAGTATGAGGATGTCGCAACTGCCGGCGATCACCGAGAAGGAATGATTCGCGTATCGGGAGTGAATTGGTTTACTAATTTGGAAATCCCCAAACGCCATGAAGGATTGATTCTATACAAGACGTATAATCCAGAAGAGTATCCAAAATATGATAATTATGACGCCATCAACATAGACAAAACCTCAGAAATACCGATGGATTACGATGGCTTTATGGGTGTGCCTATTACATTCATGGATAAATACAATCCTGAACAATTCGAGATTTTAGGCATTTGTGCAGGAAATAGCAGATTGAACAAATTTTACGGAATCGTTCCATACACGCCCCATGTTGAGGACAGAGGAGGTTGTGCCGTTTTGAATAACAAAAGGGTTTATAGCCGCATCCTTATCCGTCGCCGACAGGCCGAACCCCATCAAATAGCAACATACGAGCAAGGCGAGGGCTCGCTTCCTATGGCTGCTGATGAATAATTAAAATCCGAGATACCAATGAACATCGAACTCCACAAAATCACGGTCCGCGAACTTACCCAGGGCTACGAGGACAACAATGAAAACGGCGTGAGGGCCTATGGCGGCCTTCTCGATGTGCGCCCACCGTACCAACGAGAATTTGTATATGGCGAAAAAGAACGTGATGCGGTCATTGACACGCTCACCAATGGATTCCCGCTCAATGTAATGTATTGGGCGGTACGTGAAGACGACACCTTTGAGATTATCGACGGCCAGCAGCGCACCATCAGCATCTGCCAGTACGTCAATGGCGACTTTGCCTTCAACTTCCGCTATTTCCACAATCTCCAGCCCGACGAGCAGGAGCAGATCCTTAACTATCCCCTACAGGTATATATCTGTAGCGGTTCTGATAGTGAAAAACTCAAGTGGTTCAAGACCATCAATATCGCAGGTAAGGAACTCACCGAGCAGGAGCTACGCAATGCTGTGTATGCCGGCTCGTGGGTGAGCGACGCCAAACGGTATTTCAGCAAGAACAACTGCGCAGCATACGGCTTGGCCAGCAAATATGTCTCTGGCGAGGTGAACCGTCAAGCCTATCTTGAGATTGCCATCCGCTGGATTTCGAACGGCAACATCGAGGTCTATATGGGCAATCACCAGCACGACCCGAATGCCGTAGCCTTGTGGAACCACTTCAGTAGCGTCATCAACTGGGTTAAGGCGGTGTTTCCGAACTATCGCAAGGAAATGAAAGGGGTGGATTGGGGAACGCTATATGCCAAATACCACGAAGGCAACTGGGATGCCGCTGCCTTGGAAGCCGAGGTGAAACGGCTGATGGCCGATAGCGACGTTCAGAGAAAGAAAGGCATCTACACGTATGTCTTTAATCATGACGAGCATTATTTAGATATCCGAGCCTTTGATGATAACATGAAACGTGAAGTCTATGAGCGGCAGAATGGCATCTGTCCTATTTGTGGTAATCATTTCGAAATCGAGCAGATGGAAGCCGACCACATCACTCCTTGGTGCGACGGCGGACGAACCATTGCCGAGAATTGCCAGATGCTCTGCCGTGAATGCAATCGCCGCAAGAGCGGGAAATAGGTTATAACCCCATTCCTACCGATGTGGCACCCCGATGGGGTGCACCTCACTGGGCTGGGCCTAGATCTTTTCGGTTCCTTTTCCATCAATGGGAAAAGGAACAAAAGAAAAGCGCCTCGACAAGAGGCGCTTTTAAGCTATTCTGACTTCTGTCTTCTTTATTCTGCCTTCTTCAGGAGAATCACATATACCGGGAAGTGATCGCTATACCCTCCAGCCCAGACGCCGCCGGCGAAGGTGCGGAAGGGGAAGCCGTTGTAACGGCCACCGTGTTGCTTCAAGAACTCCTTGTTGTGGACTTTGGCGTTCTTGAATTGGTAGGTGCTGTAGTCACCTGGCAAAAGGGCAGGGGTGAGGATGGTCTGGTCGAGGACACCAGGCACATCACGGTAGTAGTTGGTGCCGATGCCGTTTTGGTGCAGTTCGTACATGGGATTGAAATATTCACCATCCTTCAAACGCTTGCGGTCACCTTTGGCACCGAGGTACTTGGTGATGCTCTTGTTAGTGGGGTAGTCGTTGTAGTCGCCCATCATGATGACCTTGGCATCGGGGTCGTCGGCCAACAGTGAGTCGGTGATGTGCCTGCATAAGGTGGCAGCAGCCACACGGCCAGGCAGGGAACGCTTCTCGCCACCGTAACGCGAAGGCCAGTGCATCACGATGAAGTGCATGGGCTCGCCGTCGAAGAGGCCGGAGACCAACAGCTGGTCGCGAGTGAGAAACTCGGGCTGGTCGGGCACCACGGTGCGATACGATTTGGTGGCAGTCACCTGAAGGTATTTGGGGTTATAGAGCAAGCCCACGTCGACGCCACGACGGTCGGGCGAATCGTAATGCACAATCTGGTAGTTGCGGTTGGCAATCTCTGGCTGTTTCACCAAATCCTCCAACACGCGACGGTTCTCAATCTCTGAAACACCGAGCACTGCCAAGCCATCAGGGGTGTAGTCCAACCCGATGGTGGAGATGGCGTAGGCCATGTTGTGCAGTTTGGCCAGATACTTCTCGGTATTCCACTGGTTGGCCCCTTCAGGGGTAAACTCCCCGTCGGTGATGTCGGGGTCGTTGATGGTGTCGAAGAGGTTCTCCAGGTTGTAGAAGCCGACAAGGCCGATCTTGTATGCCTCTTGAGCGTTCATTGTGCCAAACACCATGCAGCATAGAACCAGAAGGGCGGAAAAGGATATCTTTTTCATAACGGGAAACGTTTTGTAACTGCAAAAATAATAATTAATGTGAATCTCATTCCGTTTTTTTTTATTTTTGCAAAATAGATATTGGAAAATTAGGTATAAACGAAATCTATAAAAATGAAAAAACTATTTCTACTAACATTTATCGTGTTGTTGACAGCGCGGCTATCAGCACAGGTCGTTGTCGACACGGTATACCTTCAGGAACAGGACGTTCCGACGGTGATGTTGACAGACTCTGACTTCGACGAGTCGTCGACTTCGGTGAACGATGCTTCCACCTTGCTACATTCTTCACGCGACGTGTTCAACTCCATCGCTGCCTACAATTTGGGCTCGTTGCGCTACCGCATTCGTGGCAACGACTCGAAGTATTCCGATGTGATGATCAACGGCATCTTGATGAACGACCCAGAGACGGGACGTCCGGTGTTCTCCAACTGGGGCGGCCTCAACGACGCTTTCCGTAATTCAGTGATTGTGGAAGGCCTTGGCCGTACCGATGCCGGCTTCGGCGGCCTCGGTGGCCTCACTTCCTACTCCACCCGCGCCTCCCAGTACCGTAAACAAATCTCGGTGGGATACGGCTTCTCCAACCGTTCATACGATCATCGTCTTTTTGCCTCCATCGGTACCGGCGAGATTGGCAATGGATGGTTTATCATGGCAATGGCCAGTGGCCGTTATTCGGGCTTGAAGGATTTGAATAAAAAAGGTGCTTTTTTTGAGCGTACCGAAGGCACTTTCTACGAGGCAGCGAGTTATTTCCTCTCTGTGGAGAAAAAGATCAACGACCGACACAGTCTTAATTTCACCTTTTTTGGCGCTCCCTCGCAGCGTGGTGGCTCATCTCCTGTGGTTCAGGAAGCCTACAATCTCACGGAGACCAACTACTACAATCCTGCTTGGGGATATCAAACCTTGGCTGATGGAACCCAGACCATCCGTAACTCTCGTGTCAGCCGTTATCACCAGCCCATGACACAATTGACTTGGTACTGGACACCCTCGGGCAAGACCCAACTGACCACTACGGCGTTCTTCTTTGCCGGCCCTGGAGGGCAAACTAGCCTTGAATGGGGTGAAGCCTCCGACCCGCGTCCCGACTATTACAAGAATTTGCCCAGCTATCTCATCAACCATTCCACCAGTACGGCAGAATATGAGGCAGCCTTGCAAAGCTGGCTGGACCGCGATCCCAAGGTGACCCAACTCGACTGGGATGGCTTGTATCTGGCCAACATGAACCATAGCGCCACCATCCACAATGCCAACGGCATCGAAGGCAATACGGTCTCCGGCCTCTTCTCGAAATACATCGTAGCTGAGCGTCACTACGACAAGATGCAAACGGGTGCGGCCTCTTATTTCAAACATGAATTCCAGCCCAACCTGATCATGGCCGGCGGTCTCGCTTTCAATGTGTCGCGTACCCATTATTATGAAATGGTCAACGACTTGCTTGGCGGCGAATATTACTACGACATCAACAAATACGCTGAGAACCTTGAATCGAATGAATGCCAAGTTGACTTGAACAACCCCAACCACGTTGCCAAGGTGGGTGACATTATCAATTATAACTACCTTGCCAATCGCAACTATGGTCGCCTCTGGAGCCAGGTTGATTATCTGACAGGCAACTGGGACATGTATCTTGGGCTTCAACTCTCCTTTACCCAAATCTGGCGTGAAGGCTTGTTCAACAGTGGTGCCTTCCCCAATGAGCTCTCTTTCGGTTCCGACGCGAAACACAATTTCCTCGATCCAGCCGTCAAAGCGGGTGTCACCTACGCCATCAATGGCCGTAACCATATTGTGGCCAACATGGCCTATATCTATCAGGCACCTCAGTCGCGTGATATTTACGTCTCGCCCCGTACTCGCCACACCCTCGTGTCGGACAATCCGGGTAGCGAGAAGATCGGTGCCTTCGACTTGGGTTACCAGTTCCGCTCTCCCGCCTTCCGTTTCCGCCTGACGGGCTATTATTACACCTATCACAACCTCATCTGGAACCGCAGTTTCTATTGCGAGAACGTCTATACAGGCTCCAGCGAGTCAGGCAACTCCTATAAGAGCGAGTTCATCAACTTTGTGATGACGGGTATCAACCAGAAGAGCGTAGGTCTTGAGATGGGCGCCGAGTACCAAGTGACACCTACCATCACCCTGCAAGCTGCTGCCGCTAACGGAATCCATGTCTATACGAACAACCCGTTGTTCTCCATCTATGATGACAACAATGCTGATTGCTATATCAATGGGCATACAGCTTACCTGAAGAATTACCATGTTTCCTCAGGCCCCGAGACCGTCGGCTCGTTGGGCATCCGTTACAACGATCCCAAGAACTGGTGGGTTAGCCTTAATGCCAACTACCTGGCCAACATGTATTTCGATGTCAATCCTTACAACCACACCAAAGTCGGCATGTCATACTATGCCGAAGGAGATGGCCGTATTCCCGAGGTGTTGGCACAGGATCCGTTGCACTCGACCTTCACCCTCGATTTCTTTGGCGGTTATTCTCGCCGGTACAAAGGCTATTATTTCTTGTTTACCGCCAGTGTCAACAATATTCTCAACAACAAGAGCGCGGTGCTGTACGGTTACGACCAGTTGCGTTTCAACGCCAACGATCCTGATATGTTCCCGTCAAAGTATTCTTACATGTACGGAATGAACTTCTTCCTGAATTTGACGGTGAGGAAATAAAAGACAGAAGATAGAAGAAAGAATTTAAAATAAATACATATTAATATGAAAAAATTATTCAAAACCAGTTTTATTCTTCTTGCTTTGTTAGGCGTTATGTTCACGTCGTGCAAGAAAGAGTATGAGATTCCTCCGATTCCGGTTCTTCCCGAAGGTGATGTCTACACCATCGGTGACTTGCTGGCCATGCCCGCCAACACCTCTTTCGACACTGCGTCGGTCTATGGTATAGTCACCGCCGACGAACAGTCGGGTAACCTTTACAAGACCATTTTCATTCAAGACCGTAACACAGGCAAAGCCATCGAGCTGCTGATGAACACCTCCTCGGCAGCACGCATCGGTGACTCCGTCCGCGTGTTCCTCGACAAGAACATCATGGTCAACAACTACCACAATCTTCCACAACTGGTGGGTAAGGATGGCAAGGGCTTCAGTCCCGATGGTCACTTGATCATCTATCCTTACAACAAACCCATCGAGCCTGCCACGGTGACCATTGCCGACATCAAGACAGGGAACTACACTGCTGGTGTGGTACGCCTTGAGAACGTGGAGTTTGTCGAGCAAGGATCTGCTTTCTGCAATGTGGGTGAGAACACCAACCGCACCTTGAAAGATGCTACTGGCGAATTGTTGGTGCGTACGAGCAACTACGCCAACTTTGCCTACGACATGCTTCCTGCGGGCCCAGGTTCCCTGGTGGCTATCGCCTCGGTGTATAACAATGACTGGCAATTGATTATCCGCTCAAAAACAGAGATGAAGTTCGAAGGTGGTGAACCTCTGCCTCCCACACCCGCCGGTGAGGTGCAGCAAGTGCCTTACCATCAGAGCTTCGCTTCCGACTTTGGCACCTATACCACTTACGATGTGATGGGCGACCAGAGTTGGATGATCGACTACAGCACCGCCAAGATGACGGGTTACGTCAACAGTGCCTACTATGCCAACGAAGACTGGCTGATTTCCTCTCCTGTCGACCTGACAACTGTTAATGAGGCTACTATGACCATGTCCTATATTGGCCGTTACTTTACCAACATCAACGAAGAGGTTACCGTTTGGGGTTCCACTGACTACACCTTTGGCAGCGATCCCCAGGAAGCCAACTGGACCCAGATCCCCGCTCGCCTGAGCGAAGGCACCAACTGGTCTGACTTCCTGACCGCCGAGATCGCCTTGGTCGACGTCAACGGACAGTCATTTGCTGGTAAGACCGCTACCTTCGCCGTGAAGTACACCTCCTCCGACAGCAAAGCTGGTACCATGGAGGTCCAGAGCATCACCATCGCCGAAGGCGGTTCCAACCCGCCTACGCCACAACCTAGCGGCGAAGTGCAGAACATGCCGTACTTCCAGAGTTTTGCCACGGAGTTCGGCACCTACACCACTCAAGACGTGATGGGTGCCCAGTCGTGGATGATCGACTATAGCACTGCCAAGATGACGGGCTATGTGGGTGGTGCCTACTACGCCAATGAGGACTGGCTGATTTCATCACCTGTGGCCATCACTGGCGTGAACGACGCTAAGATGACGATGGTGTACATTGCCCGTTACTTCACTGATGTCAATGATGAAGTCACCATCTGGGCCTCCACCGACTATGTCTATGGCAACGAGCCCTCAACGGGTAACTGGGCACAGGTGCCTTCAACTCTTCGTGAAGGGACTAACTGGAACGACTTCCTGACAGCAGAAATCAGCCTGACCGACTATGTGGGCCAGACCGTCATCTTCGCTGTGAGATACACCTCCACCGACCAGAAAGCCGGTACGATTGAGATTCAGAGCATCACCATCGAGGAAGGCAGCGGCGTGACGCCAGGCCCGACTCCGACTCCTGGCAATCCCGAAGGTACTGGCACCGCCGAAGACCCATATAACGTGGCAGCCGGCATCGTCAACCAAGGTCAAGAAAACGTCTGGGTGCACGGCTACATCGTGGGCGCAGTGAAGAACGGTACCTCCGCGGTGAGCAGCAACGACGACATCATCTGGAGCGGCTCCTTCGACAGCCCCACCAACGTGGTCATCGCTGACGATCCTACCTGCAACGACGTCAGCCTATGCGTCATCGTGAACCTTCCCGCTGGCAAGCCGCTGCGTGCGCAAGTGAACTTGGTGGACAACCCGTCTAACCTGGGTAAGATGCTGTCAGTGAGAGGCAAGCTCCGTACCTATTTCGGCCAAGCCGGTCTCCGCGACAGCAATGGCACCGAGAACGACTTCAGCCTCGAAGGCGCTGAACCGCCAACCCCCACCCAAAGCATCTTCTCGGAGAGCTTCGCTAGCGGTCAAGGTGACTTCGCCATCGAAGATGTCCTGTTGCCTCAAGAGCTGACCTACGTTTGGGCTCATTCTCCAGACTACTCCTGCATGAAAGCCAGTGCTTACGTGGGACAAGCCTACGAGACCGAGAGCTGGCTGGTGTCGCCCTACATCGACCTCGCCAACGTCAACACTGCCACGCTGAAATTCGACCAAGCTGTCAACTACGCCCAACCTCAAGGTGCCCTGTCAGTGATGATCACCACCGAATACGTCGACACCATCGACGGCATCGAATGGGAAGAGCTGCAGCTCAGCGCATGGCCGGCAGGTAACAACTGGACCTTTGTCAGTTCAACGGCCGACCTGACCCCATATGCTGGTCAGAGAGTGACTATCGCCTTCAAGTACACCAGCACTCCCAACGGCGCAGCCACTTGGGAAGTGAAGAACTTTGTGGTTGAATAAACATTTTGAATACCATGTCAGAGAACCTCGTTATCATTCCCACCTACAAGGAAAAAGAGAACATCGAGAAGATCATCCGTTATGTCTTCAACCTGCCGATGGCTTTCGACATCCTCATTATCGACGACAATAGTCCCGATGGCACTGCGGATATCGTGAAAGGCATGATGGCGGAGTTCTCTGACAGGTTGTTTATCTTGGAGCGTCCCGGCAAGATGGGACTGGGAACCGCCTACATCACGGGCTTCAAATGGGCCTTGGAACGCGATTACCAGTATGTCTTTGAGATGGACGCCGACTTCTCGCATAACCCCGATGACCTGATCCGTCTTCACGATGCTTGTGCCAACGGGGCTGACCTCTCGGTGGGCTCTCGTTACAAAACGGGCGTCAACGTGGTCAACTGGCCCATGGGCCGCGTGCTGATGTCGTACTACGCCTCGGCCTATGTACGCTTCATCACCCGGATCAAGGTTCGTGACACCACGGCGGGATTTGTGTGTTATACACGTAAAGTATTGGAAACCATTGATTTAGATAGAATCAAATTTGTGGGCTATGCCTTCCAGATTGAGATGAAATACACCGCCTGGAAGCTGGGCTTCAAGATTGAGGAAGTCTCCATTATCTTCACTGACCGCCGTGAAGGACAGTCGAAGATGAGCAAAGGCATCTTCCGCGAAGCGGTATTTGGTGTCATCAACCTCCGCTGGAGAGGCATTACTGGTAAAATCAAACCACGTAAGGTTTAAACAATGAATTATTTTATTCAAAACGCGACACTTGTCAACGAGGGTAAGACCTTTGTGGCAAGTGTCTTTGTTTCAGACGGCATGATTGCCAAGATTGTGCCAGACAAAGAACCTTTTGACTACGGCTCCGCTACGGTAATCGACGCCACGGGCAAATTCCTGATCCCGGGCCTTATCGATGAGCATGTGCATTTCCGCGAGCCGGGACTGACACAAAAGGCCGATATCTTCACCGAGAGTCGTGCTGCCGTGGCGAGTGGCGTGACCTCCTTCATGGACATGCCCAACACCGTGCCCCAGACCACTACCCAAGAGCTGCTGGAACAGAAGTTTGCCTTGGCTGCTGAGAAATCATTGGCCAACTACTCGTTCTATTTAGGTGCTACCAATGACAACCTCGAGGAGGTGAAAAAGACCGACCCTAAGCGCGTATGTGGCATTAAGCTCTTCATGGGCTCCAGCACGGGTAATATGCTGGTCGACAAAAACGAAGTGCTGGTACGCCTATTCCGCGAGTCGCCCTGCCTCATCGCCGCCCATTGCGAAGACGAACAGACCATTCACGAGAACACAGTGTGCTGCAAGGACTTGGCTTCGAAGGATCAAGTCGTTGTCGATGCCAGCATCCATCCGTTCATCCGCACCGTCGAAGCCTGCTACAAGTCTTCGTCCAAAGCAGTCGACATGGCGGAGAAGTTCGGTGCCAGGCTTCACGTGATGCACATCTCTACCCAAAGGGAACTGTCGCTTTTTCGAAATGATCTTCCCCTGGAACAGAAAAGGATCACCGCGGAGACCTGCCCGCATTATCTCTGGTTCGACGACCGGAGCTACGAGGAGAAAAGCTATGCTATCAAGTGCAACCCCGCCATCAAGTCGCATCGCGACAGAGAAGCCCTGCTGCAAGCGATCCGCGAAGGCCGCATCGACACCATTGGTACCGATCACGCCCCGCATCTTCTTGAAGAAAAGATGACTGACGACTACTTCACCTCGAAGTCGGGCTTCCCGTCCATCCAGCATTCCTTGCAGGTGATGGTAGCATGCGGCTTTGAACTGCCTCAGCTGGTGCAGTGGATGTGCCACAATCCAGCCGTCCTGTATCGCATCGACCGTCGCGGTTTCCTGCGTGAAGGTTATTACGCCGACCTGGCCTTGGTGGACATGAACCATCAGTCGGTCATCTCCAACGCCACCGAACTTTCAAAGTGCGGCTGGACACCATACGAAGGTCTTTCGGTGAAAGCGCAGGTGACGCACACTTTCGTCAATGGTAATTTGGTTTTTGAAAACGGAACGTTTAACGAGGAAAACAAAGGAGAAAGATTATTGTTTTGTTTGTAGCATCCCCATGGGGATGCTAGCTCTGTAGGAGGTGGTCGTTCCTACAAAGCTAGCATCCGCCAAAGGCGGATGCCCGATACGGAATTTTTATAGAATGGAAAACCAAACTGTTAGAATAGACAAATGGCTATGGGCTGCTAGGCTTTTCAAGACCCGAGCCATCGCCACCGACGCCATCAAAGGCGGCAAGGTGAAGATTGACGATACCCCCGTGAAGCCATCACGCGAAGTGAAAGAAGGCGACGTCATCCAGGTGCAGATTGAGCAACTGCACAAGGTGGTTCAGGTGAAATCGCTGGTCAAGAACCGTGTGCCTCCCAAGATGGTGCCCGAGGTCTACACCGACCTCACACCGCAGGAGGAATACGAACGCATAGAGTTCATGCACGCCTATAAAAGTGAATGGCGTGACCGTGGTGCCGGACGTCCCACCAAAAAGGAACGCCGCCTGATTGAAAAGATGAAAGACGACCTTTAGTCGCAGGAGCCGTAGTTCACACGGGCTGTCTCGTAACCTTGCTCATCGTAAAAGACCCATTCTCCGCATTTGTGGTCGTCGGTATAATAGCCGTCCATCCAAAGATTACCGTTCTCGTAATAGACCTGGGCCTTCCCAATACGTAATCCATCTTTGTAGGTGCCTGTGCTCCGAACCTTCCCGTCAGGAAAATAGGCAATCCAGTCGCCTTCACGTACGTCGTTGGCAAAGGAACCTTCCATCTTGATGAAACCGTTTTCGTAATATTCTTTTCCGGCAACCAGTTGGTTGTCCTGATTGTAATAATATACCTTGGCGGGCTGGCCGTTATCAAAGGTGCTGACAACTTTCTCCGTCAGTTTGTTGTTGCCGCATGCCGACAGCAGCAGAATCAGTAGCAAATAAAATAAACTTCTTTTCATCATTCTAACTTCTGTCTTCTGACTTCTTACTTCTCTTTAAAGATCATCTGAATCGGCACCCCAGTAAAACTCCAGTGTTCCCTTATTTTGTTTTCCAGGAAGCGTTCATACGACTCCTTCACATCTTGGGGGAGGTTGCAGAAGAAGATGAATTGTGGGAAGACGCTCTTCAGTTGGGTGATGTATTTGATCTTGATATAGCGTCCGCGTGAGGCAGTCGGGGGCGGTACCGAGCCGATCACTTCGAGCATCACGTCGTTGAGTTCGCGCACTGGGATGCGGCGTTCACGGTTCTCGTACACCTGATGGGCGGTCTCCAGCACCTTGTAGATGCGTTGCTTGTTGATGGCCGAGGTGAAGATGATGGGGAAGTCAGTGAAGGGCGCGGTCTTGGCACGAATTTGCTGCTCAAAGGCGAGATGGGTGTTGGAGTCCTTCTCGATGAGGTCCCATTTGTTGACCACTACTACCAGACCCTTGCGGTTTTTCTCGATGAGGCGAAGGATGTTCATGTCCTGTGCCTCGAAGCCGTTCTGGGCGTCGATCATGAGGATGGCCACGTCGCAGTTCTCGATGGCGCGGATGGAGCGCATCACGGAGTAGAACTCAATGTCTTCCTCCACCTTGCTCTTCTTGCGGAGGCCGGCGGTATCGACGAGCATGAAGTCCATGCCAAAGGCGTTGTAGCGGGTGTCGTTGCTGTCGCGGGTGGTGCCGGCGATGTCGGTCACGATGTGACGGTCGACGCCGAGGAAGGCGTTGATCAGCGACGACTTGCCTACGTTGGGACGTCCCACCACGGTGAAGCGCGGCAAGGAAGTGTCAAAGTCAGTGGTGTCGCTAGGCAACAATTCGCACACCTTGTCGAGCAGGTCGCCAGTGCCGGAGCCCGTCATCGAAGAGATGGGGTAGGGCTCACCCAGTCCTAAAGCATAGAACTCGCTGGTCAGCACCTCTTTGTTGGGCTCGTCGATCTTATTCACGGCAAGCAGCACGGGCTTTCTCTGTTGGCGCAGGATGAGGGCCACGTCCTCGTCAAGCACGTGCAGTCCGTCGCGGCCGTCGACCACGAAGATGATGACATCCGCCTCGTCGATGGCGAGGTCTACTTGTTTCCGGATCTCTTCCTCGAAGATGTCGTCCGACCCGACCACATAGCCTCCCGTGTCGATCACGGTGAACTCCTTCCCGTTCCAGTCACTCTTGCCGTAATGCCGGTCGCGTGTCACGCCGCTCGTCTCTTGCACAATGGCCTGGCGCTGCTTCAGCATGCGGTTGAATAAAGTCGATTTGCCCACGTTGGGGCGGCCTACGATGGCTACAATGTTTGACATGGTGTTCTGAATTTGGCGGCAAAGATAAGAAATCTCTGGGAATTACTCTGCAAAAGGATAGGCCGTGAACCAATCTTGTTCGCCCTTCTTGAATTCCAAGGTCCTCTCGCCATCCACAAAGCTCATTTTGCCCTCGGTGACGGTCAAGTTGCTAAAGAGGCCACTGGTGTTGTTGCGTTCTTCGCAAACAGAGCCCCACTCTTCTTCAAGCATTTCAAGGACTGAATCGGCCAACTCATTAACGCTATCCCAAAGGATCTCCTTGCCTTCCTCTTGGTAATAGTCCATCAGTGCAGCGGCATAATCCATCAAAACAGCCTCATCGAAAGGTTCGGCAGTGCTCGTTTCCGGTAAAAAGGTCAACAAAAGTTGCCCGTTTTCCACGGAAAATTCTCCGCTTACAAAATCGAAATACCGGATGTCAAAGTCTCCATCGTACTCGTGAAGATAAGCGATTTCGATAAAGTTCCCTTTGGTGCCATCGGTCTCAAAAAACTGGTAATCTACGGGAATCTCCTCGTCGTTGAGATAGATCGAACCTTCCCAGGTGCCTTTCAGGTTCTTGGCCAACTGTTTGTCTTTGTCATTGTCTTGGTAGGATGAGCTGACACAGGCTACTGTGAACAGCAGGGTGATGAATAAAAGTTTTTTCATTTTGTATGGTTTTATCGTGCTTAGAATGATTTGAATTATGCTTCGTATCCGAACCGTTTTAGTTCGGCTTCATTGTCTCGCCAGTCTTTATCGACCTTGACAAAGAGTTCCAAGAATATCTTCTTTCCGGTGAACTCTTCGATGTCGGCCCTGGCCTGCATGCCGAGTTTCTTGATGGCGCTGCCGCCTTTGCCGATGATAATGGCTTTCTGGGAATCGCGTGACACGTAGATGACCGAGCGGATGTGCACGTGTTTCTCGGTCTCCTCGTACGACTCCACTTCCACCTGGACGGAGTAGGGAATCTCCTGTTGATAATTCAGAAGGATCTTCTCGCGGATGATCTCGGTGATGAAGAAGCGCATGGAGCGGTCGGTAAGTTCGTCCTTGGGGAAGTAGGGTGGGCATTCGGGCAACTTGGTGAGGATCTGCTCGAACAAGTGTTCGATGTTGGCGTTGTGTTGTGCCGAGATGGGGAAGATGGTGGCGTTGGGGAGTTCCTTGCTCCAGTATTCCACTGCTTGTTCTACGCCTTGCTGGTCGGAGA
This sequence comes from Bacteroidales bacterium, assembly GCA_024681295.1. Lineage (GTDB taxonomy): Bacteria > Bacteroidota > Bacteroidia > Bacteroidales > F082 > Limimorpha. Next base: position 1,388 of record JAILBC010000039.1, on the reverse strand, counting down.
GGTCGATCTTGTTGATGAGTACAAACACTGGGATGTCGGTGGTCTTGAGCCGCTCCACGGTCTTTTCCTCCACCTTCTTGTCGGTGATGTCGACCACGAAGAGGATCAGGTCGGCGTCGATGAGGGCCACGTTGACGAACTGGTTCATCACCTCGTGCATCTTGTAGGCTGGGTCTTTGATGATGCCTGGGGTGTCAGAAAAAACGATCTGGAAGTCGTCGCCGTTGACGATGCCTAGGATGCGGTGTCGTGTGGTTTGGGCTTTGGAGGTGATGATGGAGATCTTCTCGCCTACGAGTTGGTTCATGAGGGTTGACTTGCCCACGTTGGGCCGTCCGATGATGTTGACGTAACCTGATTTATGGCTCATTTTTTAAAAAAATCGTTAAAAACACTTGCGGTGTATCAAAATTAGGTGTATTTTTGCAGCCTGAATCACGATGCGGGGTGGAGCAGAGGCAGCTCGTTGGGCTCATAACCCAAAGGTCGCAGGTTCGAGTCCTGCCCCCGCTACTCAAAAAAACGGGTCTCTTTCGAGGCCCGTTTTTTTATTCCCTGCAGGGATTGACATTATTCAGCAACTTTTTCCAAGCTGCCATCGATATTGCCATCAAAGTTGGCTTTAAACTCTATAATGGCAATCATGGTCTTGCCCTCGCCAGAAGCGTTTCCGCTTAGGGTCAATACGTCGTTTTCAAGCACACCAGTCATGTTCATGGTGAGGTCGAGGGTGACTTCGACACCAAGTGTGATGGTTTTGCTGAAGTTGAATTCATCGAAATCAATCGTATTGTCTTCGCCCATGGTGCCATAGAGGGTCACGGGAGTACCATCGATATCAAGGGTGGCGCTCACACGGTTGTCGTCGGCGACATGGCCTAAGGTGAGAGTGGTGGCGAGGCTATCGATGTTGTAGTCGCCATCGTAAGTGTAACCAACGACTTCGTTGGTGGTGATATGGCCGTTGATGTTGATTAGGCCAGTGAAGGTGCCAATGCCTTCGACAACGGGTTCCACATAGTCAACCACAATGTTAACGACGTTGGCTTTGTTGTTGGCATCGGTGACGGTGGCCGTCACGGCATAGGTGGAAGCGTGGTCGGGAACGTAGGTGAATTCAAAATAGTTTTCTTCAGCAGGTTTGAGAATAGTCGGATTCTCATCGAGCACGGTGGCGCCGGTAGCGTCGGTGATGGCAAAATTGAAGTGGGATAGTTCAGCCTCGCTGCCTGAGTTGGGGGCGATTCTCACTTGGAAGTTCAGTGTGTCGCCGACATAAACGCCAGTGTTGCCAGAGATGAGGCCTTCGCCTGATACGAATTCAACCACGGGTTTCTGGGCCATGATGTCGTCAATCTGTTCCTGAGTGCAGCTTGCAAAGAACATCA
>JAILBC010000019.1 GCA_024681295.1 Bacteroidales bacterium | reverse complement strand
GCCACCAAGATGGGCAGCGTGGCCGACGGCTCCGACACCATCTACCTGCGTCCCGAAACAGCACAGGGCATCTTCGTCAACTACCTCAACGTGCAGAAGACCGGCCGCATGAAGATTCCGTTTGGCATCGCTCAGACCGGTAAGGCCTTCCGCAATGAGATTGTGGCCCGTCAGTTCATCTTCCGCATGCGCGAGTTCGAACAGATGGAGATGCAGTTCTTCGTCCGTCCCGGCACGGAGCTGGAATGGTTCCAACACTGGAAGCAGGAACGCCTCAACTGGCATCTCTCCTTAGGTCTGCCGGCTGAGAAATACCGCTTCCACGATCACGAGAAGCTGGCCCATTATGCCAACGCTGCCACCGACATCGAGTTCGACTTCCCTTTCGGTTTCAAAGAACTGGAAGGCATCCACAGCCGCACCGACTTCGACCTCTCGGCCCACGCCAAATACTCAGGCAAAAAACTCCAGTACTTCGATCCCGACACCAACGAGAGCTACACGCCTTACGTCATCGAGACCTCCATTGGCCTCGACCGTATGTTCCTTGCCATGTTCAGCAACGCCTACACTGAGGAGAAGCTGGAAGACGGTTCGGAGCGCGTGGTGCTGAAGCTGCCGGCCATCCTGGCACCTTACAAAGTCGCCGTGCTGCCGCTGGTGAAGAAGGACGGTCTGCCGGAGAAGGCCCGCGAGATCATCGATGCCCTGAAGTTCGACTTCATGTGCCAGTACGAGGAGAAGGATTCCATCGGCAAGCGTTACCGCCGTCAGGATGCCATCGGCACCCCGATGTGCGTCACCGTCGACAACGACACTTTGGTCGACAACACGGTCACCGTCCGTGACCGCGACACGATGACCCAGGTCCGCGTCCCAATTGAAAACCTCCGCGCGATGATTTTCGACGAGCTGAAACCGAAGAAATAACGCCCTGCAGGGGCAAAATTCTCATAGCCCAGGGCATCGCCCTGGGCTTTTTGTAATAGCTATCGCATAGCTACCCGTTTTTTGGAAATATTGATTATCAATAAGTTATAAATTTATTTTGTGACTGATTGATAGCGATGGCCTCCCAAACCCTTGACAAGGCGATTTTTCGACTTAACTTTGCAACATGCTTAGGTCGAAGCCTCATATTACGCTTGTGATTCTTCTGACGGCCATCCTTTTTGCCGCCTGCCAATCCAATTCCAGGCAGTTGGAAAAAGCCCGGGCTTTATATGAACAAGGTCTGGAGTTGTCGCCCGAGAACTCCGTAGCAGCTGCCGAGACCTATAGCGAAGCTCTTCTGTTGCTCGACCGTTGCAACCCTGACCATCCTGAAGTACGTCGACTGAAAGCGCTGATCGAAGATCAACTTGGCACTCGGTATTGGAAAAACGGCTTGAAGGAAGAGGCGCTCAATCTTCATCTGGATGCCATTGAGATCTTCCGCACGATGCCGGGTTCGATGGCGTTGACGAATGCTTTACAAAACGCCGGAAGGGTGGCCGCTTCGCTGCATCGTGTGGAAGAAGCCCGGCAATACTACGAAGAAGCCCTTCAACTCGCTCAAACCCAGAAAAATAAGCAGTTGTCAATGGATGTTCTGCTGGAGCTGTGTCGCGATGTCTATATGGAAGAAGGTGAATACGAGAAAGTCATTGAAGGGGTGACGAACGCTTTGGAAGGCGGTGCCCGACCCGACCTCTGCCACCTGACCCTGGGCATGGCCTATTATTATATGGAGAACGATGCACAGGCCGTCGAATACCTTACCCTGGCGACCCAAAGTGGGAAAGCTGGTGTCAGGATGTCGGCTTACCAGGGCTTGTATCTGATTGATGAGTTACAAGGCAAGTACCAAGAAGCCTTGGAATGCTTCAGACTTTTCAATGAAAACATGATGCAAGCCCACGGGGAACAGCACAGCGAAGCCGTGCAACGCATCCAAAAGGACTATGAATTGCAAGCGCAGAAAAACGCTTTGCAAGCGGATCAAAAGATCAAGACCATTTATTTCTGTTTGATTGTAGGTGTTCTGGTTGTGGCCCTGGTGCTGACGCTCTTGCTGTTGCGACAGAAAACCTTGAAAAACAAGTTGATGGACGAGGAGAACCAGCGGCAATTCGAAACAGCCTTGAAGAAAAACAAAGTCTTTGTAACCGCCCTGGCTCTCACGGAACAAATCACGGTAAGCACCGTCGACTTTAATCTCGAAGCATCGGAGTGGAACGACTATCTGGAGTTGATCGACTTGGTTTACAGCGACTTCACCAAGAAACTTTTGGATCATTATCCCACCTTGACCAAGACCGACTTGCAGATTTGCAGCCTCACCCGGCAAGGTTTCAGCAACCAAGTTATCTCCATCATGATGAATTTGCAAACCAACTCCTACGCCCGCCGCAAGTACCGCATCAAACAGGAAAAGATGGGCGCCGACAATCGTAGTTTTGAAGAAATAATCAATGAAATATAAATCGTTATGAAAAAATTATCTTTTATCCTCCTCCTTTGCCTCGGCCTCTTCGCTCCGCTGACGGCACAAAACATTTGGAAACCTATTGCAATGGAAGGTGAATTCCTCGGGGTCTCCGCCGACGGAAGTATTTTCAGCAACTGGGGCTATAGTGGCCTCCATCGCTCGCAAGATGAAGGTGCGACATGGGAATTGAACTACGATTTGAGTTATGTCAGTTCAAAACATTTCATCATCAATGACAATAACCGCATCTTCATTTTCAACATGAACAACCATAGGCTCTATTATTCCGACGACAACGGTAACACCTGGCAGGAACAGTCCTCAGGCATCTCTACCAATTGGGTAGATGGAATGTATTCACTATCCAACGACACTATTGTGATGGCAAACCATGACAAGGTTTTTTGGACCTTGGACGGTGGTGATTCGTGGAACGAAACAACCATCGATTTCGTTGGCGACAATGAGATTAGTTGCATTCTCGCCGACCATGAGGGAAACATTTTTATAAGCACTTGTAATCCTGTCCCAATTTATGAGATGGGCATCTACACCACTACTTTTGACAATGTTGAAAACTGGACTTTGATGTTAGAAATCCAAATGATTTACCACATGGAACTGGATCCCGAAGGTAATGTGGTGGCAGGCGGTGGCGGACAATATCATCACCACCCTGGCTTCTATCTCGTGCCCGACAGACGGTTTACTGTTGCCGATAACGGCATCGTTTATGACCTTCACAATGTGGGTGGCAATAGTGATTACGATTACACGGTGTTGCGTTATTCCGCCGATCACGGTCAAACTTTTTATGAATATGGCGAAGCCTTGCCGCTCTATTCTCCTGCACCGGGCGGTTTGGGCGATGGCTCCATTTATAAAGGTCGCGACGGACATTTGTATTTCTATGGCCATGGCAATTACAAAAAAAGCATCTTCAATACCAACGACATCTATTACATCGAAGGCGAAGTCGTTGTTTTACCAGATGCTTTTGCTTTTGGTAATTATCCACACGGCGCAGGACAGGCAATCAGGGTGGATGACGATCACATCTATCCCGTGACGGTAGATGGCTTCCGTCCAGATCCCACCGATTTGAGCAGACTTATCGTGCGTTATGACACCATCCCTATGGGTGCCATTATCGGTGCGTTTGGAACCATCAAAGAGATGCATGACTATGTGGGAGACTCGCAAAATGTGCTGGATATCCAGCAAACTACTGCACATTATTACGATGCCATCACTGCGACGCTTGAAGAAAACTGGGAAGATAACAAAGTGATGATCACAACTAATAATCCTCCTTATCAGACTTATTACATCACTATCAATGGTGAGCAACAGGAATTTCCGCTTACCTTCAATGGCGTGACATTAAATGCGGGATGTTTGCCTCGTACCTTCATTGGCCATTGCGGGATCCAAATGAACCAATACGCTGTTTCGTATAATAGTATGGAATTGACTGATATTCAACCATTTATGGATTACAACTACCAAATAGAAGGTACACTTACCACGGATTTTTGGGATCCACCATGTCTTTCCTGTCCTTGTGAGGAAGACGAGAATCAGCATTTTTTGACCGTACTTCCTTTCAGCTTGGTTGTTCCTCATTATCTGATGCGCAACGGCCAACTTTACAAAGACACGTTCATCAACAACGACATATTCAGGGAAGGCATGCATGTCGATATCAAAGGAATACGGCACTTCCGTTATGATATGCCCGGCGATGAGGTGAATGTCGTCGAATTAGTGGAGATGGACACTGACGAGGAAACCACCTTGACGGGAACCATTGTTGATGCTCCTATGCCACACACCGGATACATCCCTTTACCAGGAATGGAGCTCGCCTTTATGGCGAATGGCAAGAGATATTATCTTGAAAACGAACAAGACTATGATGCTGGGGAATGGTTCCTCGTAGGGAACGATACCGTTTATGTCAATGGTCAGGAAATCACGGCGACGTTCACGTCAAAAATGATGTTGGATTACGATTTGAATTACTATTACCGTATCAATATCACCGAAGTGGAACCTGTGAATGAAATCTTCCCCCGCGGCACCGAATGGTATTATGAAATCAAGCATCTGACGGGCGACATTACCTACCAGCATCTGGAATATGCCTCGGATACCGTTATCAATAGCAGGCGGACCAAGATCCTTGTGGAGACCAACACGATGTACGACAAGGAGCAGTGGGTGGATCAGGAATACATCTACGAGGACGGCGACAAAATCTATTGGTGGAACAAGGACCTCGAGGATTTCACCTTGCTTTACGACTTCGGTGCCGAAGTGGGCGATGAATGGGAGATCAACGGCGGATGGTTCACCATCACGGTTCATGTGGACGCGGCGCAAATGGTCACCTTCAAGAGTCAGCCCTATCGGGTGTTGAGTGTGAGTGATGTGAGTGGTCTGTTTACCGGCGACATCATCTGCGGCATCGGCCATCAGAACCGTTTCTTCCCGGAGAGCCCCATCGCCAAGGATTATGAGGTGGACGGCTTACGCTGCTTCTGGCAGGACGGAGACTTGATTCTCACCATGGGCGAAGAGGATTGCGATGCCGTCTATTATGAATACCACAACATCGACGAGAACCCTGAAACGACATTCACGGTTTATCCCAATCCCACAAACGGCCTGTTGTTTGTTGAAGGCCAAGGGGAGTATCGTCTTACCAATCCGCTGGGCCAAACGCTGTTGTCAGGCATGGTCAATAAAACCATAGACGTATCCTCTCTTCCTTCCGGCATCTATTTCCTCACCATCGGTGACCAAACGCAAAAAATCATCATCAACCGCATCCCATGAAACGACTGACATTCCTTATCACCGCCTTGCTGCTCACCATGGTGAGTTGGGCCCAGCCCGAGATGATGCCTCGTCGCGTGATGGTGGCGTCGCCTCAAGCTCCACAAGCCTATTACGCCATGTGGGACGGCTCCAACCGTGCCGATTACGAATGGGATGCCTATCCCACCTACGAGGCCTACGAAAACATGATGCATCAGTTTGCCGAGGAGCACCCCGACCGTTGTAGCTACATGGAATTGGGCACCCTGGCGAGCGGCCGCAAGTTGATGTTTTGCCGTATCAACAACGGGGAACCCGACGGGAAGCCCAAGTTTCTCTATACCTCCACGATGCACGGCGATGAACTCACAGGCATGATGCTGATGCTCCGTTTCCTCGATGAGCTGTGTACCAGCGATGATCCTCGCATCCTCAACCTGATCGACCACCTCGACATCTTCATCTCACCCTGCACCAACCCCGATGGCACCTATTATGGCGGCAACCATACGGTTGTGGGGGCGCGCCGTCGCAACGCCAACAACGTAGACCTAAATCGAAACTATCCCGATTTCGACGACGGTCCTCACCCCGATGGCTATGAATATCAGGACGAAACGCTGTGGATGATGGATCTGGCGAGAGAATACCCCTTTACCATGGCGGCCAACTTCCACACCGGCTCGGAGGTGGTGAACTATCCCTGGGATACCTACCAGCCGCTACATCCCGACGATGAATGGTGGCGGTTGGTCTGCCGCGAATACGCCGATCATGTCCATCTCCAAGACACCTTGTATATGAGCGCTTTTGACGATGGCATTGTCAATGGTTACGTGTGGTATACGATCTGGGGCAGCCGTCAGGATTACATGAACTACTACGCCCAATGCCGCGAAGTGACCATCGAATGTTCCACTGCCTATACTCCAGACCCTTCATTGATGCCTATGTATTGGACTTATAATCATGAAAGTATACTGCGTTATATGGAGCAATGCTTGAATGGCATTCACGGCACGGTGACCGACTCGATTACAGGTGAACCGTTGGAAGCGATGGTGTTCGTCGAAGGCCACGACCATCACGGCTCCTCGGTCAGCAGCCATCTTCCTACGGGCGACTACCATCGGCCCATCAAGGGAGGGACTTACGAGGTAACTTATTCTAGCCGAGGCTATTATCCGCAGACCCACACCATCACGGTGGCTGACGGCGAAGCGATAGTAAAAGATGTCCAATTGGCACCCATCAACACTGGTCTTGAGGAATGTAGGATTTTCGATGTGTACCCCAATCCCACCCGTGGCTTGTTACATATAGAGACGCGCGCCACTTCTCTACCGATGGAATACCGCATCACCAACCTGTTGGGTCAAACGGTGTTGTCGGGTACCCTTAATGGTGAAATTATCGACGTTTCCATGTTGCAAAATGGCGTTTATTTCCTTGTTATCGAAGGTTCAACTCATAGACAAACCATAGATAAGTCGGTTTTTAAAATTCTGATTAACAAATAATTAAAAAATTTTACTATTCCAAACAGATAGACAAGCCCCTGTCACCCCTTGACAAGAGCTTGTTTTTATTTATACCTTTGCAAAAAACAACAAAAACACGCGTTACCATGAGAAAGTTTTTCACGATTATCGTATTTATGACATTCGTCACAACCGTTTTTGCCCAAACTTTCGATTTTTCCGCCGTTTGTCAAACGGGACAGACCTTATATTATCAAATAGAAGCCGGTGGTAATAATACAGTTGCTCTGGTTGCACCTGGTTATCCGAGTTGGACAGGCTATGACCGACCTGCAGGAAACGTGATTGTTCCTGAGCAAGTCGAATATCAAGGGAATATCTACACCGTTGTTAAAGTATATGGAGATGTATTTAGGAGATGTCAGGAACTGACTTCGGTGGTGTTTCCCAACACGGTGACCTATATTGCAGCTCAAACATTTTATGAAGATGCCGCCCTAGAAACCGTTGTTCTGCCCAACGGACTCACCTCTATTGAAAACTGGATGTTTTGTGATTGTTCGTCATTGACTTCTGTTATTTTTCCTGATTCATTAACCAATATTAGCGACCTTGCTTTTTATGGATGCTCAAGCCTTGTTTCCATTAGTTTGCCCAATACACTGGAGACCATTGGGCTAGCAGCTTTTTATCTCTGTTCCAGTCTAAATGGCGATTTGGTGTTGCCGTCGTCTTTACAGAGTTTAGGTAGTAGCTGTTTTCAACACTGTTCAGGACTTACTGGAGTGGTAATTCCTGAAAACCTTGGCACCATTCCTGAAGCAGCATTTAACGGATGCACCAGTCTTTCGGGTGAGCTGGTCATTCCTGATCAATGCACATTCATTGGATCTGAAGCGTTTTCGGGCTGCTCTAGTCTTTCTTCCTTGACCATTGGCTCTTCTGTGGCGACCATTGGCCAATCCGCCTTTATGGATTGTGTAGGTTTGGAAGCTATTCATTGCAACACATTAACACCGCCTTACACCCCACCTATTCAAAACAACCCCTATGGAGATGAGCAACACGTTGTTTTTTACAATGTTCCCGCCGACATTCCAGTTTACGTCAATTGCCTATCCATGGACCAATTTCTGGCTAATGTCAACTGGATGCAGTTTACCAACATACAAGGTGTGTTTCTCGGCGTTCCCGAGTTGACGGTAAATGTCAACAATGCAGAGTTTGGAACCGCCGAGATTGTTTCCCTGCCTTCGGATTGTGACCAAACCATCGCAACGGTGCGCGCCATTCCCTATGCAGGCCATCATTTTGGTTGTTGGAAAAGTGGCAATGCCGTTGTCTCCTATGAACCCGAGTATTCATTTACCTTAAACCACAACCATTCCCTGACGGCCTACTTTGACGTTGCCTATGTAATGACCGACTCCATCGGCTATCCCGATCATGTCATTGGACGAAAGTACAATGGAGCCAATCTAGTGACGGCCGAATATGTGTCTGATTTCACTTACAATAATCAAAACGGCGTGTTGGACCATTTTTACTTCCCAAACGCTTATCGCTACACTCGCTTTTCCTTCCTCGAGTATCCTTCCATGCCGTCAAGTATCTCTTCTTCAATTGGATGGGGAGAATCAGATGAGCTACTTACGATGGATCCCCCTGTAACAACCGAACTGCTTACCTTTACCTACGAGGACGATCATCAGATAAGGCATTCCGATCACTATAAAGGGAATGACTATTATGACGAAATCAACAATCACTACGACTTTTATTATAACAATCACAGGCTGTATCAAAAGGATTCAAGTTGTACCGAAGACGGAGAAACATGGATATTTGCTCGCAATCGGTATTCGTATGAAAACGGGAATAAAACTCAAATAGATTCTGCTTTTTCGGGCAATAATTTAAGGTTGTCCACCGTGACTACCAATATTTATGACGATGCTCACCGAATTCAAGATGTGCAAACAGTCTCTTTTAACGCTTCGGGCGAAATCACCGCTCAAACACGGAAGATATATTCTTATACAACCAACAACAAAACCGACACCATTATCACACAGACGTTCAGCGATGGCGAATGGGTCAATTCGGGCATTGCACATTATGTCTATGACAACAAGAATCGCGTTGTTGAATATCAAACCGGTTCTTGGTCGGCTGACAACTCAGATTGGAACATCACCAAGAAGATTCTTTATAGTTTTATTGATGAAACACAAAAGGTGATCATCTCTTTCCGCAAAAAAAACAATGGTGAGTGGGGATGGGATGTGTTTTCGGGACAGTCTTTGTTCAATGATTCACGACTGTATGAATGGCAACGTCAATTGAGCTCTTATTCCGGGTTTCAAGTCAATCAGTTTGAAATCAGCATGCATTATAATATGGTTGAGACCGCTTTCCCCATGTTGTCTGAATGGTATTATGAGATTCAGATGGAAAATGGTATTATCACTTACCAACACTTGGAATGTGCTAGCGACACCACAATTAATAACGACCGGGCAAAAGTCATCGTTCGTACCAACCAAATCTATGACAAAGAAGGACAAACCCAAGTTACCCACGAATATATCAAGGAGGAAAATAACAAGGTATATTGGTGGAACAAGGGGCTTCACGAATTTACGATACTCTATGATTATGCTGCCGAGGAAGGGGATGAGTGGGAGATTAAAGTTGGCACCGAAAGCATCCTGGTTCATGTGGACGGCGTGGAGGCTTATGAGCACGATGGCGAAACCTACAACATGCTTCATATCAGCGACATGGGTAATGTTTTCAGCGGTGACATTATCGTTGGCATCGGCCATACGACAAGCTTTTTCCCAGAGATGTTGATGCGATCCGCTTCCGATTTCAAGGTGGACGGCCTGCGTTGCTATTTGGTGCAGGATGCTTTGCTCTATCACGACGGCGACAAAGAATGCGATGCCGTCAGCCTTTATTCGGTGGATGAAATCGAAACACAAGGTTTTGTTGTTTATCCCAATCCCACCGACGGCCTGTTACATGTAGAAACGCGGCTCACCACGTCTCTACAGGAATACCGCATCACCAACATTATGGGTCAAACCCTGTTGACGGGCTCGTCCCCACAAATTGATGTGTCTTCGCTCTCACCTGGCCTCTATTTCATCACCCTCGGCACCCAAACCCTGAAATTCACCAAACAGTGAGAAAATGTTTGCTCTTCATAGTGACACTGGCACTGACGGCAGGCTTGACCGCCTGCCGTCAGGAGGCCCGTGCCCTAAAAGAAGCCGAGACACACTTTCAAGAAGGACTTGAGCGACGTGCCACCAAAAACACCGAAGCCGCCGCGGAATCATTCAGCAACGCCTTGCTGGTCATCAACCGTTGCGACCAAAAGAACCCTGAAGTGAAACGGCTGAAGGCCCAAATAGAAGATAACCTCGGCGCCATGTACTGGAAACACGGACTGAGCGATGAAGCCCTGAAACTGCACCTTGATGCCGCGGCCCTGTTCCGTGAATTGGATGAGTCAGCTCTGCTGATGAAAGCCTTCCAAAACTGCGGTCGTGTCACGGCTTCCATGCAACAGACCAGCAAGGCTCAAGTCTATTACAAAGAGGCACTGAAATTGGCTGAAAAACTACAGGACACCGCTTTTCACAACGAATTACTAATGGAAATCAGCCACGACCTTTATCTGGAAAGCGGCGACTATCCCCACGCCATTGAGAATGCTACCAAGGCCTTAAACGGTGGTGCCGACCCAGGCTTCTGCCATCTGGTCATCGGCCTCGCGCATTACTATCTGATGGAAGACGATGTCGCTTTAGAGCATCTTCACGAAGCCACCCAAAGTGAAAAGCCAAGCATCCGTAGATCGGCTTACCAAGGGCTGTATCAGTTGTATCAACTGGCAGGCAATTTTCCGAAAGCCTTGGAATGTCACGAGTTGTACAGCGAAAACATGATGCTGGCCGATCAGGAGTTCCAAAGCAGCGAGGTGGAACGCATCAAGGCCAACTTCGATTTGCAGCTGGAGAAATACAACCTCGAAGTGAAACAAAGGCAGAGAAATCTTTACCTATACATGATTCTGGGAGGGCTGTTGGCTTATTTGTTCGTCGTGCTCTTATTCCTACGGCAAAAGACGCTAAGCGCCAAACTGAAGACCGAGGAGATGAAAAACCAGTTGGAGTCGGCCTTAAATAAAAATAAGGTGTATGTCACCGCCCTCGCCCTTGCCGAACAAATCACCGCCTCAACCTTGGACTTCAACCTCAAAGACGGCGAGTGGGACGATTTCATCGAACTGGTCGACAAACTGCATGGCGGCTTTATCCAGCGATTGCTCGCAAATTACCCCACCCTCACCAAAGGCGACCTCCAAATCTGCTGCCTCACCAAGCAAGGCTTCAGCAATCAGGTCATCGCCATCCTAATGAATCAGCAAACCGCTTCCTACGCCCGCCGCAAATCCCGCATCAAACAGGAAAAGATGAACGGCTTCAACGATGAACGCAGCTTTGAGGAAATAATCAATTCACTATAAATCAGTAATTTATATTATTCACAATTCAGTGTTTCACAACTTTGTGAATCACAACCTTGTGAAATGTCAAAAATCCTTGTATCTTTGCCGAAAAATTATGGGACATGGATAAACCATTTATTTTCGGCGTACCAGTTGAAGACAGTCATTTTATTGGCCGGGAAGACGAAATCAAACGTCTTTCCGCCAACTTTAAGTATGGCGTGAATACGATCTTGATATCTCCCCGCCGTTGGGGCAAGACTTCTTTGGTGAACAAGGTGGCGGCAGCAGTCGGTTCAAAAAAGCTTGTCGTGGTGAAGACAGACGTTTTTTCCTGCCGTGATGAGTACGATTTCTATAATGTGTTCTCTGCGGCTTTATTGAAACAGACCGCCTCTAAAATGGAGGAATGGAAAGATTTGGCTAAAGGTTTTATCGAAAGGCTGACTCCCAAACTCTCGCTATCGCCTGATCCTGTTTCAGACTATTCTGTTTCCTTGGGCATTTCTCCAAAAACCCACACCCCGGAAGAAGTGTTGAACCTTCCGGAAGAAATCGCCAAAAGAAAAGGATGCCATATTATCATGTGTATTGACGAATTCCAACAAGTAGGGGAGTTCCCGAATTCGTTGAACATACAGAAACGTATGAGGACGGTTTGGCAACACCAGCAAAATGTATCCTATTGCCTTTATGGTAGCAAGATGCACATGATGACCAACCTGTTCCAAAAAAAGAGTTATCCTTTTTATAAATTTGGAGAGATGCTTTATCTCAAACCGATTCCGTTGAAGGATTGGACGGCTTACATCTCCAGTCGTTTTGAACGGGAAAAGAAACGCATCTCCGACAGCCTTATTCAGAAATTATGTGAGAATGTGGAGTATCAATCATCATACGTACAACAACTAGCCTATAGCACCTTGTTGTTAACAAAAAAAACAGTTACTGATGAGATTCTGAATCAGGCGATGGAGGATATAGTAGATCAAAATTCGGGCATTTTTATCGAGCAGATAGAATCGCTGACCACCTATCAGATGAATTTTCTTAGAGCGGTGTTAGCTGGTGTGAATAGAGGCTTCGGAGAAAAAGCGGTTCGTGATAATTATGACCTAGGTGTGCCTTCAAACATCACTCGCCTGAAGAAATCACTAATTGACAAGGAATTGGTCGAAATTACAGAAAACGGTATCATCATAGGAGATCCCGTTCTCCGTGTTTGGTTAAAGAAAGTTTTATAAAACAATATCTGGCAAATGAAAGTTAAATGTGACTACTGTGGTGCCGCCATCGACGAAACGATGAAACACTGCCCCAACTGCGGCGCCGCTCTCGCCGGTGCCAACCGTGCCTCTGACGAACAGCCCAAGACCATCGAGGAACTCCAAGCCTGGTACGTGGCCCACCACCTGCCACCCGAGAATATCACGCGCTTCTTCATCGGCAAGGACATCCGCGAGCCAAAGGCCTTCGGCATCTATAAAAACGAAGTGGGCGACTGCGTGGTGTATAAAAACAAATCCACCGGCGAGCGGGCCATCCGCTACCAAGGCGCCGACGAGGCCTACGCCGTCAACGAGCTCTACCAACGACTGAAAGCAGAAATCGTCGACCAAAAAAGCCGCCAGCCAGGGAAGAGCACCCAACCGACTTCGACTAAAAAAACTAAGAAATGGGGCTGCATCATCCCTGCGATTTTTATGTTCATCATCGCGCTGTGCGCCATCTTCGACAAGTCCGTCCCCAGCGGCTACTACAACTACCAAGGCACACAATACTACCACCAAGGCTCGGAATGGTACTATTACGACGCCGACAGGGACGACTGGTACCAGTCATCTGATTTGGAAGGTATCGACGATAAAAACTACAAGGACTATCGTATCGACACCCACACCGGAAAAGATTTTGAAACTACCTCGTGGTACGATGCCGGCAACACCAACGACGACTACGACTGGGACGACGATGACGACTGGGATTACGACGACGATGATTGGGACAGCGGTTCTACCGACTGGGACTCCGATTGGTAAAATAATGTAATATGAAAAGAACTTTCCTCGCCATCCCCATCCCCGTCGGCACCGAGTTCCCAGTCCTCACCCAGCGCCTCCAACGAAACCTGGAACACGAGCGTCGCAACATCAACTGGTGCAAACCCGACCAGATCCATCTCACCCTGAAATTCGTGGGCGACACCCCCGATCAGGATGTCCCTAAGATCATCGAGGCCTGTCAAAAGGTGGCCCAACGGCACCAACCCTTCACCATGGACTTCAACCGCACAGGCATCTTCGGCAGCAACCACTCCCCACGAGTGCTCTGGCTGGGCATGAAGGATGAACCCAAGGCGCTCTATGACCTCGAAGCGGATGTCCTCGACGCCTTCGACGACCTCGGCTATCTCCGCGACCGGCAGAACTTTGTGCCCCATCTCACCGTGTGCCGCATCAAACAACTCGTCGACAAGCCTTTCTTTCAACAAATCATCGGCGGCATTGAGCAAAAGACCTACCTCCATGCCGATGTGAAGGAAATCGTTTACCTCCAAAGCTTTCTCCAACCTACCGGCGCTTTTTATAAGACTTTGAGAAGAATTCCGTTGGGCGATTCAAAATAATCCTTATCTTTGCGAAACATCTCTAAATTCTAAATTCAAAATTCTAAATTATAATATAATGGAAATCCGTAAGTTAGAACAAATGTTCGAGGTTTTGCGTAGCAAACCCAAGAAACGTCTGGTGGCCGCTTATGCCAACGACGACCACACCATTTGCGCTGTCAACGCAGCTGTCAAAGAAGGTCTCATCGATGCCACCCTGCTCGGCGATGAATACACCATCAAAGAGGTGTGCAAGGCTGAGAACATCGACCCCGCCAACTTCACCATCATCCACGAACCCGTCGACGTGAAAGCCGCCGCCATGGCCTGCGACCTCATCAACGCTGGTGAAGCCGACATCCTCATGAAGGGACTGCTGCCTACCGACAAGTACATGCGCGCCATCCTCAACAAGGAACGCGGCCTCTGCCCGCCCAACGTTACCCTGGCTCACGTTGCCGTCATCGAGAACCCCAACTACCATAAGCTCATGGTGGCCTCCGACTGCGCCATCATCCCGCTGCCTGACCTGAAACAGAAGCAGACCCTGCTTAAATACGTCACCGACGTGGCCAAGAGCCTCGGCGTGAGCTGCCCCAAAGTGGCCATGATCACCGCCACCGAGCAGATGAGCGCCGGCATCCCTGCCTGCGTCGACGCCGCCGTCATCGCCAAGATGAACGAACGCGGCCAGATTAAGGGTTGCGTGGTGGAAGGCCCCATCAGCCTCGACCTCGCCACTGATGCCGAAACCGCCGCCATCAAAGGCATGAAGAGCCCCGTGGCCGGCGACGCCGACTGCCTCGTGTTCCCCAACCTCGAGAGCTCCAATGTGTTCTACAAATGCTGCACCAAGTTCGATAAGAGCGAAGTCGGTGCCATGCTCATGGGTGCCAAAGTGCCTTG
>JAILBC010000140.1 GCA_024681295.1 Bacteroidales bacterium | reverse complement strand
ACCAAAGCCGATGGCTCGAAGTCATGGCAACTGCCCAACAAGCCCATTGCGTCCAAGGGATATGTGATCATCTACTGCGACAAGGAAGAGAAAGGTCTGCACACATCCTTCCGTTTGGAGTCGGACAAGGTAGGCAACCTTTATCTCTTCAAAAATGGCGTGACCAAGGCTGTAGATTCTCTTAAAAGCATTCCCGTAATGCCTTCACCCGACGTGGCTTATGGACGCGTAGAGGACGGTGGCGAGACATGGGGCTATCAGTTGACACCATCACCAGGAAAGACGAATACAGGCATTGTGCCTGCCGACCATAAAATACTGGGGGCTCCTAAGTTCAGTGAACCGGGTCGTGTGGGCAACACTACCGTCAACCTCACACTGAGTCTTCCCGATGGTGCTCCCGAAGGTGCTGTTATCCGCTACACCACGGACGGCAGCGAGCCTACGGCCAGTAGTCCAAGTAAGACAGGTGGTATAAGTAGGCAGTATACCGGACCCATCACCATCAACAAGACCACGGTTATTCGTGCCAAGGTGTTCTGCAACGGTTATTTGTCGCCTGTAAGCACCGCCCAGTCGTATATCTTCCATCCAAGGACCATGACAGTCCCCATCTTCTCAGTCCAGACCGACGACCTCTATTTGAATGGTGCCGACTCGATTGGACTTTTCAAATATAACAATAACAAAGAAGACAAAAAGAAATGCGACTGGCGCCGTCCCGTCAATATTGAAATGTTCACCAGCGAGGGTTCTGAAAGCGAATTCAACCAGCTCGGCGAGACCCGTATTCAAGGTGGACAGTCGCGTGCGAATGCCCTCAGGTCGATGGTGTTCTATGCCAATAAGCGATTTGACCCTGTCAACAAGCGTTTCTCGTACCCGTTCTTCCCCGACCAGAGGCCTGGTATCACAGAGTTCAAGTCGTTCTCCCTCCGCGATGGCGGTAACGACTTCTCCGACCTCTACTTCCGTGATCTCATCATCCAGCGCACGATGGGAAAGAATACCGACATTGACTGGCAGGCTGGTCATACGGCTGTGCTCTACATCAACGGTGAGTACATGGGTATGCTCAACATCCGCGAGCGCTCGAACGCTGACAACATCTACAGCAATTACGACGGCCTTGAGGACATCGACATGATTGAGATTGGCCATGAACAATTAAAAAAGAACAATATTGTAATCAAAGACTACTTCATTGAGGAACTGAAAGAAGGCACCGATGACTTCTATAAAGACTTCCAGACTTTCTACAGCGACCCCGTGAATAATCACACCCTGGCGGAATACGAACAGTGGCTGGATGTCAGCGAATATCTGAATGTTGCAGTGATGAATCTCTTCTATGGCAACATCGACTGGCCTGGCAACAATACCGTATTTTGGCGTCCCAACGCTAAAGCGAAAGTTAATCTGCCTAAGCGTTTCCGCGTAATCGCCAAGGATGTCGACTTCGGACTCGGACTCTATAACAGGAAACCTGATTACAACACCATTGACCTGCTCTATAATCCCCAAAATCATAGTGGTGACAACTGGGCCTATACCGACTCAGCCACTTGTCTCATCAAGCACATGCTTGCAGACCCAGACATCCTGAACCTGTTCATCGACAAGAGCTGTGTCTTTATGGGTGACTTCATGAATGCTACCGGAACTGGTGAGATGATAGACAGCATCAAGGCAGAGGCATTAGAGGAATTTGCTGCCCATCGCGTCAAGTACAATGGCGGTACTATCAATAACCAACGTAACAATATCACAAACAAGTTCAACGATGCCAAGAAATGGCTCACAGGATACACCGAGCAAGGCTGGGGGTACTCAACCACTTATAAACCCCGCACTGATTACTTCCTCGATTTCATCAAAGAGCAGTTCCAGCAGCACCTGAATGGTGGTAATAATAATGTAAACATCATCCCCATTCCAGTGACCATCAACAAGGAAGTGACCGCCGAAAACATGCCCGACGAAGTGTATGTCAACGGCATTAAACTCACTAAGAGCGTGTTCGACGGCAAGCTATTCCTCAACCGTAATATTACCCTCGAAGGGAAGAATAACATCGAAAACGACCTCTCTGTAACAGGATGGGAATTCAAGACGACAAACAATGGAGTGACAGAGACGGAAACTTTTGACGGAGCCACCTATTCCTTCACCGTGCCCTCATGCACGAAACTCCAGATCAACGCTGTCAAGGTCCAGAAACCTTTTGTTGAAATTGGTATACGTGAAGCCGTTTCGTTCAGCAGCAAGCTGCCGCTCGACTTCACCGGTCTGCCCATTGAAGCATACATCGTGACCGCGAAGAATGGCAACAAGTTCATGAAGAAGCAGGTGTTCAAGGTCCCAGCAAAGACAGGCCTTGTCCTCGAAGGGGCTGAAGGAACATATAAGATTCCAGTTGCCTGCGCAAATGCTTCATTCGACGACGTTTCCGACAACATGCTTATAGCAACTGCTGATGGACCGTTTACCGTTCCTGATAATAACAATGTTTACTACGGCCTGTTCTACTCGTATGATCAGCAAAAGGTTGGCTTCCAGAAGAAGGAGCCTGGCTACGAATTCGGCGTGAATAAGAGTTATCTGTGCCTGACACAGCATCAGGCCAAGGAGATGACCGAACTCTTCTACGACGGAATCATCGATGGCATCGCTACCGATATCCAGGGTGCTAACAACAATACATGGACAGACGGTCAGATTTATAACCTGAACGGCCAGCGTGTTGACAAGAACTACAACGGTGTAATCATTGTTAACGGCAAGAAGGTGATTAACAATCGGAAGTAAAACCAATAAGAATGATTAAAAAGATGAGAAAACAGATATATGTTGCGCCTCGCATGGAGGTGTTGCTCTACGATGTGGAAAACGTTTTGGGGGAAAACTCCTATCCCGAATTAGGCCCCGGAGGAGGTGAGGATTTGGGCAAGGAGAACAACATTGTCTTTTCCGATTTACCTGACGATGAATTCACATGGGGGAACCTATGGGCGGATGTTGAAGATGAAGAAGAATAACCACCCATAAGAGGACAACATCTATACAATAACGACGCTTCCATGCGTGATGCCTAGCATCAGCATGGAAGCGTTATTTTTGGGGTCGCGGTAAGAGGTGCCCCCCTGCGAGAGGAATTGGCTACGCCGATCCCTTTGCTCCCGCAGGGGTCCTTGCAAAACATTTAGCCTGGCACGTACGTGCTTATCAGCTTTTTCTTATGCTCACATTCAAGCAAGCTTGATGGAACATAAAAAAAACTGGTTGAGAAAATCTCAACCAGTCTAAATGTTTTGCGGAGAGAGAGGGATTCGAACCCCCGGTGCCTCTCAGCACGACGGTTTTCAAGACCGTTGTAATCGACCACTCTACCATCTCTCCTTCAGTCAGTGACTGGCTCTTGGTCGGAAAAGCGGTGCAAAGGTACAACCATTTTTTGAAATCTCCAAATGTTTGTGCAGTTTTTTATCATCCTATAGTTTACTAAGAAAAGAAAAAGCGGTTTTCTTTTTGCATTTCACTCGCTTATTCTTACCTTTGCAACGGAAAAAATGAAGTGATATGAAATATGC
>JAILBC010000138.1 GCA_024681295.1 Bacteroidales bacterium | reverse complement strand
ACCCTTTGGCGGATCACATAGGGTTTGCCCTCGGCGAGGTTGCGCTGTACTTCTTCGGGGCTCAAGTCACGGCAATGGCAGGTGCTCTCGAAGGGATTTTCCTTGGGCTCTTCGTCCTCCAAAGCCTCCTCCTCGGTCTTGGCGCAGAAGCAATAGTAGGCTGCTCCCTTCTCAATGAGTTTCAGGGCGTATTCCTTATAAATGGCCTTGCGTTCGCTCTGCACATACGGACCGTAGTCGCCGCCCACATCCGGACCTTCGTCATGGTGGATGTTAGCCGTTTCGAGGGTCTTGTAGATCACGCGGGTGGCGTCTTCCACATAGCGTTTTTGGTCGGTGTCCTCGATACGGAGCACGAATTTACCGTTTTGAGATCTGGCAAAAAGGTAGGCATACAAGGCGGTTCTGAGATTACCGATATGCATGTAGCCCGTGGGGCTGGGAGCGAAGCGAGTTCTGACGGTCATGGAAAAGATAAGAGTTAAGAGTTAAAAGATAAAAGTTTTTGAAGCGGCAAAAATACAAATTATTTCTTCCAGAAATCCGCATTTTTGATATTCAATTCATCGGGATCGAAAACGGGTTCCTTTTTCTGTTTCTTTTGTTTCTCGTAGGAGCGTAGTGCCCTGAAGGGAATCATCGAGAGCAGCAGGATGGCGACAATGTTGATCCAGGCCATGGTGCCCACACCGATGTCGCCCAGGGTCCACATGAGGCTGGCCTTATTGAGCGATCCGTAAAACACGGCGGCGATGAGGGCGATGCGCAGCACCCAAATGAAGACATGCTCTTTGCGACCTTTTCCGAAAAGGTACACCAGATTGGTTTCTGCATAATAATAATAGGCCATGATGGTGGTGAAGGCAAAGAAAAACAAGGCGATTGACACGACAAAACCACCGATTTTTCCACCCAGCAACGTACTGATGGCCGCTGAGGTGTACGATACATCGGGCTCACCCAGTTGGGCCACTGTCGAGGCATAGAGCAATCCACCATCGGCATCGAACACGTTATAAGTCTTGCAGGCCAAAATCATCACTGCAGTGGCAGTGCAGACCAACAATGTATCGACATAAACCGAGAAAGACTGAACCAAGCCTTGTTTCACAGGATGGGTCACCTTGGCAGCCGCAGCCACAATGGGAGCAGTTCCCTGTCCCGCCTCATTGGAGTAGATACCACGTTTCACACCCCAGGCGATGGTGCTGCCCAGGATACCGCCGAACACTTCGTTCATGCCAAAAGCACTGCGGATCATGTCACCGAACACTACTGGAACGTCTCCTGCATGGACAATCAAAATCACAATGGAGAGCAGGATATAAATGATGGCCATAAAGGGCGCCACAATCTGCGCCACGTTGGCGATGCGCTTGACCCCACCGATGATGACGAATCCAATCAGCAGGGCTACTCCCATGCCAATCCAAGCTGGATTTACATCAAGTGTGTTGGCAAACGAGATGGCAATGCCGTTGGACTGCACTGGAGGCAGAAACACGCCACAAGCTACTACAGCACAGATGGCGAAGACCACGCCCAACCATTTGGCTTTCAAGCCTTTCTCGATGTAATAGGCCGGACCGCCGCGGTATTCGCCTTTGTGGTTTTCCTTGAAGATCTGCGCTAGGGTGGCCTCGGCGAACGCCGACCCGGCGCCGAGGAAGGCGATGATCCACATCCAGACGATGGCGCCGGGGCCGCCGTAACCGATGGCGGTGGCCACCCCTACAATGTTGCCTGTGCCCACACGTCCCGACAGGGCCATGGAGAAGGCCTGAAACGAGGTGATGCCGGTTTTCTGTGTTTTGTCGGTGGAAAACAGCAGACGCGCCATCTCACCGAAGCGGCGCACTTGCACAAAACGGGTTCCAAACGAAAAGTAAAGTCCTGCGGCGAGGCATAAAAACACCAAGGCTGGGCTCCACACCCAGCCATTAACCGTATTGATGATGTTTTCTATCATGTTCTTCTAAAAAACGATGTAGAGACGCACCGTGGCGCGTCTCTACAAGGGGTTATGGGGTTAGGTTAGCGTCTTCCGCCAGTTGAACCGGAGCGGGTGCTTGAGGAACTTGAGCTGCTGGAGGATCCGGAGCGGCTGTTGCTGGAACTGGAACCTGAGCGGTTGCTGCTAGAGCTTGAGCTCGAACTGGTGCTACTTCTGCTGCTAGAGGTGCTGGTGCCCGTTCTGCTGCTGGAAGAAGAGCTGCTGCTGGTTGAGCTTGGGCGGGAGGTACCGCTGCTGGTTGAGCTTGGGCGGGAGGTACCGCTGCTGGAGCTGCTTGAGGAGCTGCTGCTCGGACGGCTCACGTTGCTGGAGCTGCTCGAAGAGCTGCTGCTCGGGCGAGTGGTGGAGCTGCTGTTGCTCGACTCGTTAGTACCGCTGGGGCGGGTGCCGCTTGAGCTGTTGCTGTTGTCGACAGGGCGGAGGGTTCCGCTGTTGCTGCCGTTGCTACCAGAGCCAGAGTTGGTGCTCGGGCGAGTGGTGGCGCCGCTGGTGTTGCTACCGCTGTTCGGGGTCGGGCTGGCGGGAGTGCGTGAGCTCATGCTGCCTGCCGTGTTGCCACCGTTGGGGCGAACCACTGTGGCCTCTGCGGGCTTGTTGTAGCCAGGAGTCTCGTGCTCCGGGGTGAAGTTGGCAGGATAGCCGCCGCAAGTGTGGTGGTGATGGTAGGTGTGGTGGTGCGGATCCAGCGGAGGCCTGCCGTCGAAGTATCCAGGAGGATAACCACCCGGAGGCGGAGGCAGGATGGGATAGTAACCGTCATAGTAGAAGCGGTAGGGGCTCGGACGATAGTAGTGGCGCGGACGAGGAGGCACCCGGTAGACCACCCAAGGCTCGGTGCGAGGTCCGTACCAGCAGAAGCGCACGGGCTCGAAGTATTCGAAAGTGGTGAAGCTGTAGAGTTCATCGTACAGTTCGTAGTATGGCATCACCGTGTAGACCCAGGAGGGATTCGGACGGTAGGCCGGAATGGTGACCGCAATCCTTCTGATGCAACCCGGGCACACTCTCATGTACTCCGTGCCGTAGCAGTAGCCATTGTCGGGATCGAGGTAGATATAGAGATTGCCACGATAGGTGTAATCCCCGATATTCTGAACATCATAGTAGATGGTGACCGAATTGGCATTGTAGGTCAGCACGGGCTGTGAGACCAAGACCAATTCCGGAGGGTAGCCGTTCGCTGCTCTTGCGATGATCATCCCCATCACTAACAGGGAAGTCATAAAGAATTTCTTGGTTTTCATGATGCTTAGTTTTTAAGGGTTAAACGTTTCAATTTTTTATTTTTTATTCTGTTGTGCAAATACTATTCCAAAAATCCATCAACGCTCGTGAAAGCGAGACACACCAGCATAATCGACATGAGGATGAGCCTCTAGATATTTGGTAATGGCCTCGTTCGAACGGATGTTGGCTGAAGTACCGGGATCTTCGTGGTTGAACTTGAACGCGGCAAGCATGAAACTATTCATGGCCACCTTGTATTTCTTGTCCATCTTCAGCGGCTTGCCATTGTCCAGCGTAACCTGGAAAGCGGTTCTGTGGCCTTCCTCATCGAGCATATAGGTATAGGAGCAACCCGAGCAGTAGTTGAGGCCGTGGTCGGTGAGGTCCGACGCCTCGATGAAGTCCACAATCTCCTGACCCGTCATGGTGAGGGTGACCAGGCCGTTGTCGAAGGGATCCAGCGAATAGATGTCGCCCAAGGTAATCGGTCCGGCGGGCAACGACGTGATTCGAACGCCGCCGTGGTTTTGGAATCCCATCTCGGAACCTGTGATCTCGCGGTAAGAATCAGCCATCAGGTTACCCAGACAATCCCTGCAGTCGACAATATCGGTGTCATTATGGCCTAAAACCTGTTTAAACACCTCGTTGTTGTTGAAATCATCCACCATGGCTTGAATGCGATCGCTACGCGAAGCGCAGGTCTCAATTGGGATGACCACGCTCTCTTTGTTGACCACACCCTCTTTTTTATTAAACGTGAAGGTGCTGAACGTCAAATATTTAACACGGCTCATCGCTTGGGTAATCAGCACCCCGTTGACAATGCGGAGGCTATCGACTAGGGTATGCGAGTGACCGCCAAAGATAGCATCGAACTGCGGAAAACGCTCAGCCAGTTCCAGGTCTTCTTCAAAACCACAATGCGACAGCATGAAGAACAAGTCACACTCGTCGCGAAGATTCATATACTCGGGCAGCACATACTCGATGGAATCGAAATGGCTGCCGCCGGCATTTTTCGGGTGGAAGGCGGGGATGCCGTTACGGCCCACCTCGATGCCTCCGACAACACCTATCTTCAGTCCGTTGCGTTCCAACATCACGTAGGGTTTGACGGGGATGTTCAGGCTATCGTCGAAGGTGACGTTGGCGCAGATGAAGGGGAAGTCGGCCCATCCTACCATCTGGCGGATACCCTCCGGACCGTTGTCCCACTCGTGGTTACCCAGAGTACAGAGGTCGAAGCCGAGGGCGTTCATCAAGTCGATTATGGGACGCGAAGGCTCCACAAAGCGGTCGTTGAAGGGATTGCCCGAGCGGTTGTCGCCCGCCGAGAAGAGCAGCATATCGGGATGCTCCGCACGGAGGCTGTCGACGATATAACCCAGCTGGGGAAAGTTGTTGATATTGGCGTGCATGTCGTTAATGGAGGCCACATAGATCTTGGTCTCCTTCGGCTGACAGCTCATCAGGCCGATGACGACACCCAGCACAACACAGAGGGCGAGGTGTCTTCTCATAGTTTGATGTAAATTCTGGAGTTGGAACGAATGGCGCCGTCCATGGCAATACGGTTGCCGTAGGCGTCGCGTACTTCTTTCACTTCGGTTTTCAGCGGGATGTCGTGGTCTCTGAAATAAGCCCAGATGGCTGATTTCACTTTGGCGCCGTAATAAGTCTTCACGGCAATGTCGTTCACATAAACTATCATGATACTGGATTTTTAAAACAAGCAAAAATACAAAACAATAGTTTGCAATCAGCACAAATTTTTTAATTTTGTGCATCGTTTTAAAATAATACAGCTATGAAACTAGACGGACGCAGAGAAAGTACCAATGTGGAAGACCGCCGCGGCAAGGGCGGCGCCATGAAAGCCGGTGGACTCGGCTTGGGCGGCATTGTTGTGGCATTGATTATTTATTTCCTGACGGGTCAGGCTCCTGACAGCAGCATGTTGCAGCAGGTGGGTCAAGGCACCGGCACGGAATATACCGACGGACAGGACTATAGCCAAGTGGATGTGGAACTGATGACGTTCTGCAAGCAGATTTTGGCCGGCACCGAAGATGTGTGGACCCAGGAGTTCAAGAAACTGGGCAGGACCTACCAGCCCCCGAAGATGGTGATCTTCGCCGGTTCGGTGCAATCAGGCTGTGGCAGTGCCACCTCAGAAAGCGGACCTTTTTACTGTTCTGCTGACCAGACTGTATATCTCGACTTGGATTTCTTCAAGACGATGAAGAGCCAGATCGGGGCTGACGGTGACTTTGCCTATGCCTACGTCATTGCACACGAAGTGGGGCACCATGTGCAAAACCAGCTTGGCATCCTTGATTCTGCCCATCAGCAGATGGCCCAGTACGGCAAAGGCACCAAAGGCTACAACCAAACCAGTGTGCGTTTGGAGTTGCAGGCCGATTTCTTTGCCGGCGTGTGGGCCTATCATGACAATAAGATGTTTGGATCGCTCGAAGATGGCGACATCGAAGAAGCTTTGAACGCCGCTGCCAAGATTGGCGACGACTACTTGCAGAAACAGGCCTACGGCAAGACCATGCCCGAGACCTTCAACCACGGCACTTCGGAACAGCGCTCACGTTGGCTGAAGAAAGGTCTACGCACGGGCGACATCAACCAAGGTGACACCTTCTCGCCGAGCTATAGCTCGCTGTAAAGAGATAAAAGTTAAGAGTTAAAAGTTATAAGTTAAAAGTGAAGAGTGGTGAAATCAGGGATGAAATCACTTTTCGCTTTTCTTCTTCGGTGAATTCTGCATCGAGGTAGTTGAAGGATTCTGAATCGAAGAGGAAGTCCTTCTTTACTTGGGTAAGGGCGTCGCGGAATATTTCCTCATGGTCAAAAGCCAGTTTCGGCAGGGCGTTGATGGGGAACCATCGGGCTTCTGCGGCATCGTCGCCACCTTTGGCTTCTCTTACTTTTGCTATCACATAGAACGCCACGGTGACGATGCGCTCGCGCGGGTCGCGGTCGACGGCTGAGTAGGCTTTAATCTGGCGAAAATGACCTTGGTCGAGGCCAGTTTCCTCCTTCAGTTCACGTGAGGCAGCCTGTTCGACGGTCTCGTCCATTTCGAGGTAGCCTCCGGGAAAGGCCCAGCATCCCTCGTAAGGGTAGTGGGCGCGTTGGATGAGTAGGGTTTTGATTTCTTTGCCGTCAAATCCAAAGATGACACAGTCGGCGGTAACCGCCGGATGGGGGTATTCGTAGGTGTAGGGCATATGAAGTGGAAAACGGAAAACGGAAAACGGAAAACTGAAAGTTAATCGTTGAAGAGGGATTTCACGTCGGGGGCGTCCTGGGCGCCTTCGGAGGCTTGGAAGTAAGGCATCTTCTCGAAATCGCCGAAGCCGGCAACGATGTTGTTCGGGAAGCGGCGGAGGTACTGGTTAAAGTCCTTGGCCTTTTCGTTGAAGCTACGGCGAGCGTTGGCGATGAGGTTCTCGCAGCTCTCGATGCTCTCCTGCAAGTTGATGTAAAGCTCGCTGGCCTTGAGGTCAGGGTACTGCTCCACAATGACGTTCAAGTTGGCACGCATGGTGCTCATCAACTCATCCTGCATCTTCTGGTAGTTGGCCAGTTGTTGCTCAGTGAGGTTCGACATATCGATGGTGGTGGCAGTGGCTTTGGCACGGGCTTCAACGATGTTAGTAAAAGCTTCGCTTTCGTAGTCGGAATACTGTTTGGCCGTGGCCGCCACGTTCGGAATCTGGTCGGCACGTTTCTGATAGGCCGCCTGCACGTCACCAACGGCTTGTTCGACGGTTTCCTGCTTGGTAATCAAATTGTTGTAGATACGGACTCCCCAGAGCACCAGAAGGCCGAGAAGCACTAGAAGGATCAATCCACCTTTTTTCATGACTTGAAGATTTAAGAATTTGTAACAGTTAGCAAAGAAACAAATTTTTTTTGTACTTTTGCAGATTTGAATGATAATTTTTTTTCCTATGAAACCAAGTTTGAAGGATCCTGTTTTCAACCGTGGGTGCTGTAAAATGCGTGGAGGATTTGATCCCGGAAAGTCGGTGTTGAACAGGGGAGCCTGTAAGTTGAACGAATTCAACTGGATGAGAGACTATGAGGGGGTTACCGTTGAGGGTCAGCCACTCTTTGCGGAGGTGCGTTTCAAGAACGACCATAAAGATTTCTATACCTATCCTGAGGAGCTCGACCTGCATGAGGGCGACCTGGTGGCAGTGGAGGCTGCCATCGGGCACGACATCGGCATTGTGACGATGGTGGGTCCTTTGGTGGAGCGCCAGATGAAACGCAAGCGTTTCCGCACGCCTCTGGAGGAGATGAAGAAAGTATACCGTCGCGCAAAACCCCTTGATGTGGAGAAATGGTTGGCTGCTATAGCACTGGAAGACAGTACTTTATACCGCACTCGCGCCATTGCCGAGAACCTGGGGCTGGAGATGAAACTTAACGACATTGAATACCAGGGCGACAAAACGAAAGCCATCTTCTACTATACTGCCGATGGGCGTGTCGACTTCCGCGAGTTGATCAAGAAACTGGCCGAGGAGTTCCACATCCGTGTGGAGATGCGCCAGATCGGCGTCCGGCAAGAATCGGCCAAGCTGGGTGGCATCGGGTCGTGCGGCAGGGAGCTGTGCTGTGCCTCGTGGATCAGCAGCTTCCAGTCGGTGACCACCAACGTGGCCCGTGTGCAGCAACTCTCGCCCAACCCCCAGAAGCTGGCTGGACAGTGCGGCAAGCTGAAATGCTGCCTCAACTACGAATATGAAGCCTACGTGGATGCATTGAAAGCCTTCCCCGAGGCCAACATGCTGAAGTTCAAGAACGGCGATGCCGTGCATCAAAAGAACGATGTCTTCAAGGGTATCATGTGGTTTTCCTACACCAACGACCGGGGTAACATCATGGCCATCCCGGTGGACAAGGTAAAAGAAATCATTGAGATGAACAAACGGGGTGAGCGTCCTGAGAAACTCGAGGACTACGCCGTGACAAGAGAGCAAATGACGAATACGAATGAGGGGTATAGTGAGAGGGATTTGAATAAGATGAGTGATTAAAGTGAGGAGTTAGGAGTGAGGAATGAGGAGTATTAAGCTATTTATATTATTCACGATTGCAACATTATTCACGGCATGCGGCAGTGAGGGTTTTGATGAGCGGAAGGTGATTTCGGAGGCGAAGTGGGCCGTGGAGGACCGTGTTCCGTTCGACGTGACGGTGAACGACACCGTGGGCGTATATGCCTTCGGGATGAACTTGAGGCACATGGAGAATTACCGCTACAGCAACCTCTATGTGTTTCTGCACACCACCTTCCCCAACGGCAACCTTACCCACGACACCATCCAGCTGATGCTGGCTGCCCCCGATGGCCGATGGGTCGGCAAAGGCAGCGGTAGCATGCGCGACCTTCACATCACGCTGAACCCCCGCATGCGTTTCCCTGTACAAGGAACCTATCATTTTGAAATCGAACAGGCCATGCGCGAGCCAGTGCTGAAAGGCATCTCCGACATCGGGCTGTTCATCGAGAAGCAACCATAAAACAAAACTATGAAACGACAAACAAATAAGAAAAAAACCAAGAAAGGCGGCGACAACGGCAAGAAAGCCATCAAGGTGCTATGGAGCATTTTCGGGATAGGTCTTTTGCTGGTAGTCATCTTCTTTTTCTGCATCGCCAAAGGCGTGTTCGGCACCATGCCCACCTTCGAGGAGTTGGAAAATCCCCAGACCAACCTGGCCACACAGATTATCTCGTGCGACGGCAAGATCTTGGGAAGCTATTACGTGGAGAACCGCTCCAACGTGCGTTACAGCGACCTCTCGCCTTACCTTCCCCAAGCGCTAATCAGCATTGAGGACGAGCGTTTCGAGCAGCACTCGGGCATCGACAGCAAGTCGCTGTTTCGTGTAGCTTACGGCGTGCTGACGGGCAACAAGAAAGGCGGTGGCAGCACCATCACCCAACAGCTGGCGAAGAACCTGTTTCCCCGTGACGAGAACCTAAGTACTGTGAAGCTGGTTATCCGTAAGTTCCAGGAGTGGATCACCGCCACCAAGCTGGAATACAACTACTCGAAAGACGAAATTATCGCCATGTACCTCAACACGGTGGCTTTCGGACATAACGCCTACGGCATCCGTTCGGCGGCCAAGACCTTCTTCGACAAGGACCCGAAGGACCTAAACATCGAAGAGTCGGCGCTGATGGCCGGCGTGGTGAACGCCCCTACCCGATTCAGTCCCGTGCGCAACCCCGAGCGCTCCATGCAGCGGCGCAACTTGGTGCTGAAGAGCATGGTGAAGAACGGCTATCTCACCGAGACACAGTATGACTCCATCTCGCAGATTCCCATCGACATGTCGCACTTCGGCGTGATGGACCATAACAGCGGTCAAGCCACCTACTTCCGTGAGCAGCTGCGCAAGGAACTCACCGCATGGGCGGACACCCATCTCCGCCCCGACGGCAGGCCTTACAACATCTACCGTGACGGTTTGAAGATCTACACCACCATCGACTCGCGCATGCAGCAGTATGCCGAAGAGGCCGTGAAGGAGTTCATGGGAGGCAGCCTCCAGCCGAGTTTCTACAAGCACTGGAAAGGCCAGAAGAACGCTCCCTTCTCGCTGAAGGACAAGGACCAGATCGATGAGCTCATGGTGACCTCCATGAAACGTAGCGACCGTTACCGCTCACTGAAGAACCATGGCATGGACCCCGACTCCATCCGAAAAGTCTTTGACATCCCAGTGGAGATGACGGTGTTCTCGTGGAACGGGCCCATCGACACGGTGATGTCGCCGTGGGACTCCATCATGTATTACAAATGGTTCTTGCAGGCCAGTCTGGTCTCCATCGAGTCGCACACCGGCCACGTGAAGGCCTATGTGGGCGGCATCGACTACCGTTACTTCAAATATGACCATGTGATGCAGGCCCAACGTCAGGTGGGCTCTACCTTCAAGCCCTTCCTATATGCTTTGGCCATGCAGGAAGGCGAGTACACCCCCTGCACAAAGATCCCCAACATTCCCTACAACATCCAATTGGAGGACGGCCGTTTCTGGTCGCCACGCAACTCAGGCGGCAAGCATATCAACGAAGAGGTGACGCTAAAGTGGGCACTAGCCCAGTCGAACAACTGGATCTCGGCCTACCTGATGAATCGTTTTGGTCCTCAAGCTGTAATCACTTTGGCGCGGAGGATGGGCGTGGAATCGCCCATCGACCCAGTGCCCGCCATTTGCTTGGGTGTGTGTGACCTGAAGCTCATCGAGATGGTGGGCGCCATGAGCACCTTCGCCAACCAGGGCGTGTACATCAAGCCTATGTTCATCACCAAGATCGAGGACAAGAACGGCAACGTCATCGCGCGTTTCGCTCCTGAGGAGTCGGAGGCTATGAGCGAGGTGACCGCCTACAAGATGATTGAGTTGATGAAAGGCGTGGTGCAGAGCGGTACCGGTGTGCGTTTGCGTTATATGTACAACCTGAACAACCCCATCGCTGGCAAGACTGGAACCACCCAGAAAAACAGTGACGGTTATTTCATGGGCATCACGCCCGACCTGACCACGGGTGTGTGGGTAGGTGCCGAGGACCGCAGCGTGCACTTCCGCAGCACCGAGTTGGGACAAGGCTCACGCACTGCACTGCCCATCTGGGCTCTGTATATGAAGCGCGTGTATGCCGACCCGACGCTGAACATCAGCAAGGGTGACTTCCCCAAGCCTACTGCACCCGACGTGGACCTCAACTTCGACTGTGAGAAGTACGAGATCGACTACGATGCGGTCGAATACATTGACGAATTCTAAATTCTAAATTCCCCATGGCAACCTCCAATTTCGTTGACTACGTGAAGATTTATTGCCGTTCGGGCAAGGGCGGAGCCGGCTCGATGCACTTTCGCCGAGAGAAATACATCCCCAAGGGCGGTCCCGATGGTGGCGACGGCGGTCGTGGCGGCGACATCATCCTGCGCGGCAACGCCCAGATGTGGACCCTGTTGCATCTGCGCTACACCAAGCACCTGATGGCCGAAGACGGCGTGCCGGGGGGCAGCAACCAACTCACCGGAGCCGCTGGCAAAGACGTGTTTATCGACGTGCCGCTGGGCACTGTGGCCTATGAGGCCGAGACCCGTAAACCCTTGGGTGAGATCACCGAGGACGGACAAACGGTGGTGCTCTTAAAAGGCGGTCGCGGCGGCAAAGGCAACGCCTTCTTCAAGTCAGCCACTATGCAAGCGCCCAAGTTCTCCCAGCCTGGAGAACCCTCGCAGGAGGCTTGGATTGTGATGGAGTTGAAGTTGCTCGCCGACGTGGGTCTGGTAGGCTTCCCCAACGCTGGTAAGTCGACACTGCTTTCAGTGGTGTCCGCTGCCAAGCCTGAGATTGCCGACTACCCCTTCACCACCTTGGTGCCCAACCTCGGCATCGTGAGTTACCGTGACCATCGTTCGTTTGTGATGGCCGACATCCCGGGTATCATTGAGGGTGCTGCAGAAGGCAAAGGACTGGGAACCAGATTCTTACGTCACATTGAAAGGAACTCAACCTTGTTGTTCATGGTGCCAGCCATTTCTGAAGACGTGAAGAATGAGTACGACATCCTGCTCAACGAGTTGAAGAAATACAATCCCGAGTTGATGGACAAGGACCGCATCTTGGCCATCACGAAGTGCGACCTGGTAGACGAGGACACCCTCAAGGAAATCAAGAAACATCTACCCAAGAAGGTGCCGCATGTGTTCATCAGTTCCGTGATTGGGAAGGGCATTGACGAGTTGAAGGATTTGATTTGGTTGACGTTGAATAAAGAGGATGAGGGATGGTGAGAAGTGAGGAGTGAGGAGTGAGGAGTGAGGAGTTAAAAGTTAAAAGTTAAAAGTTAAAAGTTTTGGAAGGTATTGATATTAGGTTCTTCCTTTTTCTCAACGGGCTGCATGTTGGGTGGCTGGATACTGTGATGGTATCCATAACACAAATGTGGCCGTGGATTCCCCTCTATATCCTACTGCTCTACATGGTTTTTAAGCAATACGGCAAGTGTGGCTGGTGGATTTTATTGGCGGTGGCTGTGCTAATTCTGTGTACCGACCAACTGTCGGCCCATGTCTGTAAGCCTTTGTTCCATCGCTTACGGCCTTGCTTCAACCCAGATTTGGAAGGGTTGGTACATCTCCCGAAGGGACTTCCCGGAGGACGTTACGGATTCGTTTCCTCCCATGCGGCCAACACTTTTGGGGTAGCTGCTTTTTTGACGGCGATGCTACGGAAAAGTTATAAATCCATCGGCTGGTGGCTCTACACCTGGGCGCTGATCTCAAGCTACAGCAGAATCTATATTGGCGTACATTACCCCGGGGACATCGTGGGGGGTGCCGTTTTGGGAATACTGATAGGTCTCATCATCGCTTTGATTATTCGACGAGTAAAATTGGTATAAAAGTAGCGTGTCTTCGACACGCCATAAACGAGCGGTCATTATGCCCCACACTGCGTGCGGGGTTAATAAGATAGTGTGCCTTCGGCACACGTTTTACGCATCAGTAATTTCTTGTAAAAAATTATTCAAAAACTACCTGAATCGAGGAGCGAACCTCGATGCCCCAGAGTGAGGCCATGGGGGCGTGGTTGAGGGCGAGTTCGAGATAGCCGTGGGAACCGAAGAGGGCCACAGGCTCGAGTTGGTCCACATCGTCGTAGCATTCCACCAGCTCGTCGATGGTATAGAGGTCGCCTTTGGCCTTGATGATGAAATCGCGGCCCTTGCCCACCTCTTCGAAAAGTTCCTTGGAAATGTTGGTGATGAGGTTGTCGTAGGTATCGATATGGGTGACGATGCCTTCGATGATGTTGTTTTTGACGATAGCACAGAACGAGCCACCGTTGGCCAGGGCGGCACGTGGTTGACCAATCTCAGAAAGCGGCTTGCCTTTGGCGATCATGACGGCTACCTTGGCAAAGCGGTCGCGGGTGCTGAAAGTGAAGAAGTCGGTATCCTGTTCAACACTGATATCGACTGCCTCGTCGAACCTATTGTCCAGGATATGGCTAAACACCCCATTGTCGGCCCCGATGAAATACTGGCCCTGGGCTTTGACCACCACATGCGGAGTCTCCAACGACTCGATGGTTTCGACAGCGATGATATGGATGGTGCCTTCGGGGAAGTTGTGGTAGCAGTTACGCAAAATGTAGCCGGCTTCGGCCACATTGAAATGAGGAATCTCGTGGGTGATGTCGACAATAGTGGCATTGGGGACCTGTGAGAGAATCACGCCCTTCACCGCTGCCGCATAGTAATCGGCGGTGCCCCAATCGCTCGTCAAAGTGATGATTGCCATCTGAACTTGAAAAAGTTTTTAGCGATTGCAAAGATAACACGAATTACGGAAAAAAGAAAACAAACAAATCATTATCTTTGCAAAAATTTATGAACAAAAATGGCAGAACAGATACTCCAGATAGAAAACGTCGACCCAAAGGACCTTCACGGACCCAACGACAGGTACCTGAACAAGGTAAAGGCGCTGTTCCCCAAGTTGAAGATCATTGCTCGGGGCGACTTTGTGAAGGTGATTGGCGAGGAGGATGAGATGGATTATTTCATCAGCCGATACGAGATGCTCACGATGCAGTTGGAGCAGAAGGGCAGGATCGAGGAGCGCGACATCGAGGACATCATGAAGGCCAACACCGACGTGGAGTTGCAGCAGCGGATGTCGGAGAGCGACGTGCTGGTGTTCGGTCGCGGCGGCCTCCCGGTGAGGGCCATCACCACCAACCAAAAGCGTATGGTGAGCGCCTCGGAGCACAAGGACCTGGTGTTTGCCATCGGTCCGGCAGGCACTGGCAAGACCTATACCGCGGTGGCTTTGGCCGTGAGGGCACTGAAAGCCAAACAGGTGAGGAGAATCATTTTGACCCGTCCCGCCGTGGAGGCCGAGGAGCATCTGGGCTTCTTGCCTGGCGACTTGAAGGATAAGCTCGATCCATATCTCCAGCCATTGTACGACGCCTTGCGCGACATGATTCCCACGGCTAAGTTGGAAGGGTATCTCGAGGATCACACCATCGAGGTGGCGCCCTTGGCGTTTATGAGAGGCCGCACCTTGGACCATGCCTTCGTGATTTTGGACGAGGCCCAGAATGCCACCCGCAGCCAGTTGAAGATGTTCCTTACCCGCATGGGCCGTTCCGCCAAGTTCATCGTCACCGGCGACATCACGCAGATCGACCTGCCACCCAAGACCCCTTCGGGGCTACCTCAGGCCATGGAGGTTTTGAAGGACGTTCCTGGGATTGAGTTCATCATGTTGGATGACAAAGACGTCGTAAGACATAAACTAGTAACCGATATTATCAACGCTTATAAGAGAAGACAGGAGACAGAAGACGAAAGTCAGAATGAAAAAGAAAAAAAATAATTTAACATAGTATTTATGAATGCCTTAACTAGAACAGATTTTCATTTTCCCGGACAAACCAGTGTTTATCACGGTAAAGTCCGTGACTGTTATTTTATTAACAATGAATATATGGTAATGGTAGCAACAGACCGCATTTCGGCTTTTGATGTTATCCTGCCAAAGGGCATCCCTTACAAAGGCCAGGTACTGAACCAGATTGCCGCCATGTTCCTCGATGCCACCTCCGACATCGTGCCCAACTGGAAATTGGCCACCCCCGACCCGATGGTGACCATCGGCAAGTTGTGTAAGCCCTTCCCCATCGAGATGATCATCAGGGGATATCTAACAGGCAGTTCCTGGCGCACCTATAAGAGCGGTCAACATGTGATTTGTGGTGTGCAGATTCCCGAGGGCATGAAGGAGCACCAGAAGTTTGCCGAGCCCATCATCACCCCCACCACCAAGGCCGAAGAGGGTCACGACGAGGACATCTCACGCGAGGAGATTATCGCCCGTGGGCTGATCAGCGAGAAGGACTATGCCCAGATTGAGGACATCACCCGTAAGTTGTTCCAAAGAGGCACCGAAATCGCCGCCAAACAGGGACTGATTTTGGTGGATACCAAATACGAATTTGGCAAGATTGGCGAGCAAATTGTGTTGATGGATGAGATCCACACCCCTGATTCATCGCGGTATTTCATCGCCGACCAGTATGAGGAACGTTTCGCCAAGGGAGAGCCTCAGGTGCAGCTCTCCAAGGAATTTGTGAGAGAATGGCTGATGGCTAATGGCTTCCAAGGGAAAGAAGGACAGCAGGTGCCCGAAATGACGCCCGAGTATGTGGAGAGTGTTTCGGAGCGATATATTGAACTTTATGAAAAGGTCACTGGACATAAGTTCGAGAAGGCTCCGGATTCGGAAGATTTGGCCCAAAGGATTGAGGCGAATGTAATGAGGGAATTAGATAAGAGTTAAAAGTTAAAAGTTAAAAGATAAAAGTTATGAAAAAGAGATTACTCGTTGTGATGGCGTTGCTATCGGTGATGATGGCGCGCGCCGATGAAGGCATGTGGTTGCCTTATTCCTTGAATGGCCAGAACTTGGCTGAGATGCAAGCCATGGGCTGCAAGCTCACCGCTGAGCAGATTTTCAGTTTCAACCAACCCAGTCTGAAGGACGCCATCGTGCAATTTGGTGGCGGGTGCACCGGTGAGATCATCTCGCCCGAAGGCTTGCTGCTCACCAACCACCACTGCGGCTTGAGCTATGTGCAGAAGCACTCCTCGGTGGAACACGACTACCTTACCGATGGTTTCTGGGCCAACAACAAGAACGAGGAGCTGCCCAATCCTGGACTTTCGGTGCTCTTCTTGAACAAGGTGGAAGACGTGACCGAACTCGTACTGGAAGGCGTGACCGCCGAGACCACCGAAGCCGAGCGCGAGGAACTGGTGGAGCAGAACATGCGCAAGCTCGCCAAAGACCGTAAAGGCGACCGCAAGGTCCGCGTAGAGGTGGTGCCATTCTATAGTGGCAACCAGTACATCCTCTTCGAATACGACGAATACAAGGACGTGCGCCTGGTGTGCTGTCCCCCGTGGGGCATCGGCAAGTTCGGTGCCGACACCGACAACTGGACCTGGCCCCGCCACAAAGGCGACTTCAACATCTTCCGCGTGTATACCGCCCCCGATGGCAGTCCTGCCGAATACAGCGCCGACAACATCCCCATGAAATCGAAGTGGTTCCTGCCAATCAACTTGGACGGCGTGAAACCCGGCGACTATGCCATGATTCTGGGTTACCCTGGTAGCACAGACCGCTATTCCACTTCTTACACCGTGAAGAACGTCATAGAGGAAGAAGGCCCGGCCATCATCGACTGCCGCACCACCAAGCTCGACAACTACCGCAAGCACATGGACGCCGACCAGGAGGTCTTCATCATGTATGCTTCCAAACAAGCCAGCGTGTCGAACTATTGGAAATATTACATCGGTCAAGTGAAGCAACTCAAGCGCAATCACGTGTATGAGAGACGTTTAGCCCAAGAAAAAGACTTCAAGGCTTGGGTGAATGCCGATTCTCAGCGCCAGGCGGAATATGGTGACATCTTCGACGGCATCCGACAGAAATGGAACATTTTGGACGAAATTGAGAAGTCGTTCGTCTACCACCGTGAGGCTGGCTGGAACGGTGGCGAGGCCCTCTCCTTCTGCCGCAGGTTCCGTGGCATCAACAACATGATCGCCGACAAGGCCGAGAAAGCCGACATCCAAGCTGCGGCTCAACGGATGCAAGGCAGCGTGGACGCTTTCTTCAAGGACTACAGCATGCCTCTTGACCGCGATGTCACTGCGGCGCTGCTGGCTTTGTTCTACAAGAACATCTCCGTGGATCTGATGCCGACGGAAATATTGAAAATCGGCATGGAAAACGCAGGCGACTTCACCGCATGGGTGGAAAAAGCCTTCGAAAAGAGCGTCTTTACCGACAAGGCCCGTCTGGAGAAGTGGATGCAGAAGCCTAAGAGCCTCGACAAGGATCCGCTCTTTGCCCTTACGGAGAACATCATCGAGTCGTACCAAAACCTCTATGAACGTTATGCAGAGGCCCAAAACCTTGGTAACGCCGGCGAGCGCCTTTACATGAAGGGCTTGATGGAGATGCAGAGCGACCGCAACTTCTACCCCGATGCTAACTTCACCATGCGTTTGACTTACGGCACCGTAGAACCCTACAAGGCCGCCGACGCCGTCAACTACAACTACTACACCACCATGGACGGTGTGATGGCCAAATACGTGCCCGGCAACTGGGAGTTCGACATCCCGCAGGATGTGCGCGACTTGGTGGCCAACAAGGACTATGGCCGCTATGCCAATGACAAGGGTGAGCTGGTCGTGAACTTCATCACCACCAACGACATCACCGGCGGCAACTCAGGCAGTCCCGTCATCGACGGCGAGGGCAACCTTATCGGCTTGGCCTTCGACGGCAACTGGGAAGCCATGAGCGGCGACCTGAGCTTCGAGCAGAAGGTACAGCGCACCATCTGCGTTGACGCCAACTACCTGCTTTGGTGCATCGAGAAGGTCGGCAAGTGCGACAACATCATCAAGGAGTTGGTGATTAAAACCAATGAGTAGGGGTTTTATCAAAGAAGGCGATCAGGAAGAGATTCCAATGGTGCCACCGAGGGCCTATCTGCCCGAGGGCGTGCCGAATTATGTCACCAAAGAAGGGCTCGCGGCGCTCAACGAGGAATTGAAAGGTCTTGAGGCTGAGCGCGACCAAGTAGGAGAAAACTATATTATGGGCAACTTCATCGATGCCAAGATGAAGTTGCTCATCAGCCGTATCAGTAGCGCCGTGGAAGTTGATATCACCAAGGCCAACAAGAATGTGGTGAGTTTTGGAGCATGGGTGCGATACAACGGACGCACGGTGAGGATTGTGGGCGTAGATGAGGCCGACGTGAATCAGGGCCTTATCGCATTCACCTCCCCTATAGCAAAGGCATTGACAGGAAAGAAAGCTGGGGATGTCATTGAACTGAAGGGGGCTGAGCGGATTGTGGTAGAGGAAGTGTCATTTGAGCCAATGGAACTCACGCGGATCGCTCATGACAAGCATACAGAAGCCTCTGCAACAACAGAAAGAAAAAGCCAAAAAAACATCATCAATCAGATTGAGCAGAACCAGCAGGCCACAGAGGACGAAACGGTTGGTTTATCAGCAGAAGCAAACAGTCCTCGTGGATTTGAGCCTGAGGTGAATCCCATGGAGTTTTTGCCCATGGTCAACGAGCGCGGCAACATTGTAGGAAGGGCGCTGTATTTGGAGTTGCATAAAGGAAACAAGGTATTGCACCCGGCTGTGCATCTGCATGTTATCAATAATCTAGGAGAGACCAAAAGACTTTACTGGTGGCATGTGGCGTTCGGTGACACCCCTGAAAAGACGCTCAAGCGGAAGATGGAAGAAACGTTGGGCTTGTCAGGGGTGAAACCGAAATTGAAGCGACAATATATCAGAGAAGACAAGACCGAGAAGGAGTTGGTTTACGTTTTCACAATCGTTTCCGAAGAGAATCTGCCTGAGACTCCCCAAGAAAAGGATTATCTCGGACTTTTCACAAAAGACTATTAATATATTGTTTCCTATTAATAATAGGTGTATCCTATTTCGTTTTTCTTTAGAATAAAAAAATATCATAAAATTACTTGATATTTTAAAAATAGTCCATATCTTTGCTGAGGTTTACAGCAATACTAAAGAAAAATGAACAAGTCGATACTCATCATTGATGACCAAGAAAGTCAAGCCCAAGAATTGTGTGACGCTCTGCAAAAGGCATTGAATGATTGTTGTTTGTGTTATGCCTCTGAGGAGAGCGACATCATGGCAAAGATCATTACCCGGTATTACTCCGTGGCTATTGTGGATTTAAGGATGGAACACTACAACATTGACGGATTCACCGTGATGGACCAGATCATGATAGCCAATCCGTATGCGAAAATCATCGTTGTCTCAACCTACCTGAGCGAGTACATGGCACGTCTCTCCGAGTACATTTCCAAAGGAGCAGTGCTTGCCATTTCGGAGAAGAAGGATCTAGGAAAATGGGTTCCGGAGCTCACTCAAATCATCAATGGATATTACGATAAGGACATCAACGCTTTCGCCATTCAGATTCTGGAAGACCTTTTCGCCAAAGCTAAAAACGAGCCTGACACGATAAAAAAGGGGAGGTTGTTCGAAGAGTTTGTGGTGGGACTGTTTCGACAGATGGGCTTCATTCATATTGAAACGAGGGTACGGGATAAAGCCAGCAATGAGATTGACCTCATCGTACGTAACGACCTCAATGACGCCTTCTTCAGCAAATTCGGGCGATATCTTTTCGTGGAGTGTAAAAATAGGCCGGAGTTGGGATTCAACAAAAACGACTTCATTGTGTTCAACAAAAAGGTATCCTCTTCGAACGGCGACAGCAATCTCGGCGTAGTGTTCACCACGGGGCATATCAAGCGGAGCGTCTATTTGGAAGCTTTGCGCGAGTCGGAGAAAGGAATCAAGATTTTGTATTTAGGCAGTGGTGAAATCATGAGGCTCATCCATACGCCGAACATGCTTGATGAGTTCAAGGAGATTATTGACCGACAAGTGGCATGAC